>NZ_JAGPBB010000057.1 GCF_018063565.1 Rhodoferax sp. | reverse complement strand
TGGAGGCGCGACCCAGAGTCGAACTGGGCTAGACGGATTTGCAATCCGTTGCATAACCGATTTGCTATCGCGCCAAACTTGTCACAAAAAAGGGAAGCAGAGGCTTCCCTTTATGAAATCTGGAGCGGGAAAAGAGTCTCGAACTCTCGACCTCAACCTTGGCAAGGTTGCGCTCTACCAACTGAGCTATTCCCGCAAAGGCACAAAAACTGCGCCCCAAAAACCATCTGGAGCGGGAAAAGAGTCTCGAACTCTCGACCTCAACCTTGGCAAGGTTGCGCTCTACCAACTGAGCTATTCCCGCATTCAAGCCCTAAATTATAGCGTGATTTTACCTTTGTCGACTTGGACGCCCGACAAAACACGCTCAGTGTTTGACCGACTCCGTTGTCGCCGAACCTGCCACAGCAACATCCGGCACCACCGCGGCCACAGGCTCATCTTCCGGCAATGGCGTCGGCATATGAACCAACGCAATTTCAAGTACTTTGTCGATCCAGCGCACCGGCACGATCTCCAGACCGTTTTTGACGTTCTCTGGAATGTCCTGCAAATCTTTCGCATTCTCTTCAGGGATCAGGACGGTCTTGATGTCCCCGCGCAAGGCTGCGAGCAGTTTCTCTTTCAAGCCGCCAATGGCAGTCACCTCGCCACGCAAGGTAATCTCGCCGGTCATGGCAACATCGCAGCGCACCGGGATACCGGTCATGGCCGATACAAACGCGGTCGTCATCGCCACGCCGGCGCTGGGGCCGTCTTTGGGTGTCGCGCCATCAGGGACGTGAATATGGATATCGCGTTTCTCGAAGTATTCGTCCTTGATGCCCAACCGATGTGAACGGCTGCGTACCACAGTGCGTGCCGCCTCGACGGACTCCTTCATCACGTCGCCCAGAGAGCCAGTGCGCGTGATGACCCCTTTACCCGGCATCATGGCAGCTTCGATGGTCAACAGGTCACCACCCACCTCAGTCCAGGCCAATCCAACCACCTGGCCCACCTGATTTTTCTTCTCTGCACGACCAAAATCGTACTTGCGAACACCCAGAAAATCATTCAGGTTTTCCGCATTCACAAGCACCTGCGCCTTCATTTTTTTGAGTTGCAGGCCCTTGACCACCTTGCGACAGATCTTGGAGATCTCGCGCTCCAGCGATCTCACACCTGCTTCCCGGGTGTAGTAGCGCACGATGCCCCGCACGGCATCCTCCGTAACTGCCAGCTCCTCGGTCTTGACACCATTGTTCTTGAGTTGCTTGGGCAGCAGATACTTGAGGGCAATATTGGTTTTTTCGTCCTCGGTATATCCCGACAGGCGAATCACTTCCATGCGGTCCAGCAAGGCCGGCGGAATGTTCATCGAGTTCGATGTGGCGACAAACATCACATCGCTCAAATCAAAATCCACTTCAACGTAGTGATCGGCAAACTTGTGGTTCTGTTCCGGGTCCAGTACCTCCAGCAACGCGCTTGAAGGATCACCACGGAAATCTGTCCCCAACTTATCGATTTCGTCGAGCAAGAACAAGGGGTTACGAGTACCCACCTTGGTCAGACTTTGCAATACCTTGCCCGGCATGGCCCCAATGTAGGTGCGGCGATGGCCACGAATTTCGGCCTCGTCGCGCATGCCACCCAAGGCCATCCGCACATACTTGCGCCCGGTCGCTTTCGCAACCGATTGCCCGAGCGAGGTTTTTCCAACGCCAGGCGGCCCAACCAGGCACAAGATGGGCGCCTTGACTTTATCCACCCGCTGCTGAACTGCCAGGTACTCGAGAATCCGGTCCTTCACCTTGTCAAGACCATAGTGGTCTTCGTTGAGTACCTGTTCGGCGTTCGTCAAATTGTGTTTAATTTTGGTTTTGCTGGCCCAGGGCAAGCCGGTCAACACATCAATGTAGTTGCGCACCACTGTCGCCTCGGCCGACATGGGTGACATCAATTTGAGTTTTTTCAACTCTCCCTCAGCCTTTTTCAAAGCTTCCTTGGGCATCTTGGCGGCTTTGATCCTCTTTTCTATTTCTTCGATATCAGCACCATCTTCACCTTCACCCAGTTCCTTCTGGATCGCCTTGACCTGCTCATTGAGATAGAAGTCGCGCTGGTTTTTCTCCATCTGTCGCTTGACGCGGCCGCGAATTTTTTTGTCAACATTCAGAATGTCAACTTCGCGTTCGATCTGCTCAAACAGATTTTCCAGGCGCTCCTTGATGCCAGACAATTCCAGCACCGCCTGCTTGCTGTCGAGTTTCAGCGGCAAATGGGCAGCGATGGTGTCGGCTAAACGCCCGGAATCGTCAATGCTCGAAATCGAGGTGAGGATTTCGGGCGGTATTTTTTTGTTCAACTTGACGTATTGGTCAAACTGTTGCATCACCGCACGGCGCAGGGCCTCGACCTCGCTGGCTTTGCCACGCTGTTTTGCCTCGGGCTCGGTGGCCACTGGCATCGGGGTGATACTCGCCGTGAAATGCGACTCGCCGTCATCAATGTGATCAACTTGGGCGCGCTGCTGACCTTCAACCAGCACCTTCACGGTGCCGTCGGGCAACTTGAGCATCTGCAATATGGTGGAAATGCAACCCACCGCAAACATGTCCGTGACCAGTGGGTCATCTTTGGCAGCGGCCTTCTGTGCCACCAACATGATGCGCCGGTCTGAACCCATGGCCGCCTCAAGCGCCTTGATGCTTTTGGGGCGACCGACAAACAACGGAATCACCATGTGTGGAAAAACCACCACATCGCGCAGCGGCAACAATGGTAGATCAAGCGGTGTAGCAGGCAAAGGGGTATGACCCGACATATGACGTCCTTAAATACCTGGGGAATGTGGAGCAACGGGGCCACTTTTCAAGTGGCAACCGATTATGAACAAAGTGCCACCGAACATGAGGTAACAAAACCACCTCAAAAGTCCGGTTCATCAGGCTTTCTTGGCAAGCTCGTGGTAAACCAGCAACGGCGCCTTGTTTTCGTCGATGGTGGACTCTTCCACCACAACCTTTTCAACATTGGTGGCATTGGGCAGATCAAACATGGTGTCGATCAGCGCCAATTCGAGAATCGAACGCAGGCCTCGGGCACCCGTCTTGCGCGCCAAAGCTTTGCGGGCAATCGCCTTCAGTGCCGCCGGACGTATCTCCAGCCCGACACCTTCCATCGACAGCAGCTTGGTGTATTGCTTGACCAATGCGTTTTTCGGCTCTGTCAGAATTTGCACCAGTGTTTCCTCGGACAGTTCACCCAGCGTCGCAACGACTGGCATACGACCCACCAGCTCCGGGATCAAGCCAAACTTGATCAGATCCTCGGGTTCAACCTCCTTGAATACCTCGGTCAGATTGCGGTTCTGCTTGCTCTTGACCGCAGCACCGAAGCCTATGCCTGATGACTCGGTACGGTTGTCAATGACCTTTTCAAGACCGGCGAATGCGCCACCACAAATGAACAGAATGTTGGTGGTATCGACCTGCACAAAATCCTGGTTGGGGTGCTTGCGCCCGCCCTGTGGTGGCACACTGGCCATGGTGCCTTCGATGAGCTTGAGCAAGGCCTGCTGTACCCCCTCACCCGACACATCACGGGTGATGGACGGGTTGTCCGATTTGCGCGAAATTTTGTCAATTTCGTCAATGTAGACAATGCCACGTTGCGCCCGCTCTACCTCGTAATTGCAACTTTGCAGCAGTTTGAGCACAATGTTTTCGACATCTTCGCCCACATAACCGGCTTCGGTCAGCGTTGTCGCGTCTGCCATCACAAAGGGGACATCCAGCATCCGCGCCAGCGTTTGCGCCAGCAAAGTCTTGCCGGAACCAGTCGGACCGATCAGAAGGATGTTGCTTTTGGACAGTTCCACATCGTCCTTGGCAGCCTTATCCTGATGCCGCAGCCGCTTGTAATGGTTGTAGACTGCCACCGCCAGAATACGTTTGGCGGTATCTTGACCAATGACATAGTTGTCAAGATTGGCCTTGATTTCTGCGGGCGTGGGCAGGTCCTTGTTACCTACAGTCTCGGTTGACGGTGGTAACTCGTCACGAATGATCTCATTGCACAAGTCGATGCACTCGTCGCAAACGAAAACAGACGGCCCGGCGATCAGCTTTTTGACTTCGTGCTGGCTCTTGCCACAAAACGAACAATACAGGGTCTTTTCACCCGAGGAGCCTTTTTTTTCGGCCATGAGAACTATGCCCTTTTCGAGATAACCTGGTCAATCAGACCGTAGTCCTTGCACTCTTGTGCTGACATGTAATAGTCGCGCTCGGTATCGCGCTCGATCCGCTCCAGCGGTTGACCAGTGCAATCGGCCAGGATTCGATTGAGTTGCTCACGGGTTTTTAGAATTTCGCGCGCCTGAATCTCGATCTCGGTGGCCTGCCCCTGACTGCCACCCGACGGCTGGTGAATCATGATTTTGGAGTTGGGTAGGGAGAACCGTTTGCCCTTGGCGCCTGCTGCCAGCAAAAACGCCCCCATGCTAGCCGCCATACCGATGCACAGAGTTGAAACCTCTGGCTTGATGAAATTCATGGTGTCAAAAATGGCCATCCCGGCACTGACGGATCCACCGGGGGAGTTGATGTAAAACGAAATGTCCTTATCGGGATTCTCACTCTCCAGAAACAGCAGTTGTGCCACCACCAGATTGGCCACCTGGTCATTGACGGGACCCACCATAAAAATCACCCGCTCCTTGAGCAAGCGCGAATAAATGTCATAGGAGCGCTCACCACGCCCCGACTGTTCGATCACCATGGGCACCATGCCCAAACCTTGAATATCCATTGCACCCCTGGGATGGTTCATTTCGACTCCTTAAAACTTGGCCAACTTTAGCTAAAAAACACCAACCCGCAAGCAAAAAGGGCTTGTCAGCCAGACCGTCACGTCTCGGCGCAAGCCCCAGCGTGTGATCACCGCTCGAAATATCAGTTCTGCGCCATCAGCTCATCAAACGAAACAGCCTTCTCGGTGACCTGTGCCTTGGACATAACAAAGTTGGTGACATTGTTCTCCAGCACAATGGCTTCCACCTCAGCCAGGCGTTTGTTGTCACTGAAATACCAGCGCTGCACTTCGGCCGGTTTTTCGTAGCTGGCAGCGAGCTCCTCGACATGTGCCTTGATCTGTTCCATGGTGGCCTGCAGTTGGTTGGCACGCACCAATTCAGCCACCACCAGACCGAGGCGAACACGACGCTCTGCTTGCGGACGAAACACGTCATCGGGGATTTCAACCTTGTCAGCGTCCTTGACCCCACGTTGCTTCAGGTCGGCACGTGCCGCCTCCAGCAGACGCTCGATCTCGGCGCGAACGCTGGCGTTGGGCAAGTCCAGCTCAGCTTTGGCCACCAGTGCATCCATCACTGCCGTCTTGTTGCGCGCCAGCAGACGGAACTTGACCTCGCGCTCCAGATTTTTCTTGATGTCAGCATGCAGGCCATCGACCGAAGCGTCGGCGATACCGAGCGACTTGGCCAGGGCTTCGTTGACCTCAGGCAGA
This sequence comes from Rhodoferax sp., assembly GCF_018063565.1. Classification (GTDB taxonomy): domain Bacteria; phylum Pseudomonadota; class Gammaproteobacteria; order Burkholderiales; family Burkholderiaceae_C; genus Rhodoferax. The sequence goes on along the minus strand of NZ_JAGPBB010000057.1, from coordinate 19,802 downwards.
TGAGCCGCCTCGATCTTCTTGACCGTCACCATGAAATCAGCGGTCTTGCCAGCCACCTCTTTACCATGGTAGTCCGCCGGAAACACCAGCGGGAAAGTCTTGCTTTCGCCCAACTTGAGCCCACGCGTGGCCTCTTCAAATTCCTTGAGCATTTGACCGTCGCCCAGGATGAACTGAAAATCATCGGCTTTGCCACCGGCAAAAGGCTCACCATCAATCTTGCCTTCAAAGTCAACCACCACGCGGTCGCCCTCCTGCGCTGCCGCCTCGTGCGGACGCAGCGAAAAAGTACGCCGCTGCTTGCGCAGGATCTCGATGGTCTTGGCAATGGCCGCATCCGAAACCTCGGTTGTGAGTTTCTCGACCGAGGCAGTGGACAAATCTCCAATCTGAACTTCGGGGAACACTTCAAACACGGCCTCAAACGCCATCTCACCCTCACCGGCACCCTCTTTCTCGTTGATCTTTGGCTGACCCGCGACGCGCAGTTGAGCCTCGTTGGCGGCCGTGTAAAAGGCCTCACCCACCTTGTCGTTCATGACTTCATACTGCACCGAATAACCATAGCGTTGCGCGACCACGTTCATCGGCACTTTGCCCGGACGAAAACCATCCATCTTCACCGTGCGCGCCAACTTCTTCAGGCGGGCGGTCACTTCGGACTGAATGGTGCCAACTGGCAAGCTCAAAGTCATCTTGCGCTCAAGCTTGTCTAGGGTTTCTACTGCAACGGCCATGAAAAATCTCCAAAAGTTGGTGTGGTGCGCGGGGCGGGACTCGAACCCGCACAGTATTGCTACCGTCAGGACCTAAACCTGGTGCGTCTACCAATTTCGCCACCCGCGCAAATTAAAAGGGGGTGGTTATGAACCACCCCTGAATATTGGTTAGCCCGTGATTTTAACCCGTTGAAACACTGCTTTTTGTCGCGCCGTTGACCAAACTCACGATCTCAGGGATACCAACAAACCCTATCGGGTCTGCTCCGTCACCCTGAACCAGGCAGCGTACATGGCTGGCAGTGCCAGCAGCGTCAGCACCGTGGCCACTATCAGCCCGCCCATGATGGCCACCGCCATCGGGCCCCAGAACACCGAGCGACTCAACGGAATCATGGCCAGCACGGCGGCGGCTGCAGTCAGCACAATCGGGCGCAGACGGCGCACCGCGGACTCGACAATCGCCTCCCAGGCAGGCACACCGCGCGCGCGGTCCTGTTCGATCTGGTCGATCAGAATCACCGAGTTGCGCTGGATCATGCCCATCAGCGCAATCACCCCAAGCAGCGCGACAAAGCCAAACGGCCGGTTCAACAACAACAGCGCCCCCGCCACGCCCGCAATGCCAAGCGGCCCGGTCAGAAACACCAGCATGGCGCGGCTAAAGCTGTGCAATTGCAACATCAACAGCGTGAAGGTGATGAACAGCATCACCGGCACCCCGGCGACGATCGAGGCCGAGCCTTTGGAGCTTTCAGCCACGGCACCGGCCACATCGATGCGGTACTGGCCCTGCCCGCCCTGTGCCCACCTGGCCTCCAGCGCGCGCAGTTGCGGCAACAACTGATTCGTTACGGTTGCCCCTTGCAGCCCTTCGGCAATGTCGCTTTGCACGGTGATGGCGTAATCGCGCCCCTCGCGCCACATCACGCCGGGCTCCCAGGTGAACACCGGGCGGGCAATTTGGGTGAGCGGCACGGATTTGCCCGAGGCGGTGGGCAGGTAGGCATTGGCGATGTCGGTGATTGCGTTGCGCTCGTCGAGCGGCTGACGCAGCACGATGTCGATCAGCCGGTCGCCCTCGCGGTACTGGCCGACGGTCGATCCGCTCAAAATGGTTTTGGCAGCCTGGGCGATCGACTGGCTTGACACGCCCAGCGCGCGCGCCTTGGTTTGGTCCACCTCCAGGCGCATGACCTTGATCGATTCATTCCAGTTGTCGTTCACGCCCCGCGTGTTAGCGCTGGCGCGCATGGCGGCCTTGACCTCGTCGGCATACTGGCGCAGCAGCACCGGGTCTGAGCCCACCACCCGAAACTGCACCGGATAGGGCACCGGTGGACCGTTGGCCAGCAGCGTGGTGCGGCCGCGCACCTCAGGGAACTCCTGCGCCAGCACGGCGGGCAGGCTGCGTCGCAGCGCCTCGCGCGTTGGCAAATCTTTGGGCACCACAATCAGTTGCGACACATTGGTCTGCGGAAAAATCTGCTCCAGCGGCAAATAAAACCGCGGTACGCCCGAGCCCACCCACTGGGTGACTGAGAGCACACCGGGCTCGGCCATCAGCCGTGCCTCGACCCTTTTGGCGACAGCTTCAGTCGCTGCAAATGAACTGCCCTCGCCCGACCACAAGTCCACCAGAATTTCCGGGCGACTTGAATCCGGAAAAAACTGTTGTTGCACTCGACCCATGCCGGCAATCCCCAGGCCAAACAGCGCCAACGTGACACCAATGGTGATCCAGCGGTGGCGCACACAGGCATTCACCGCGCGGCGAAACGCCCGGTAAAAAGCCGTGTCGTACATATCGTGCTCATGATCCGCCGCGCCGCCCTGCTCGGCGTGCGCCACCACATGTGGCGGGACCTTGAGCAAACGCACACCCAAGTAGGGCACAAAATACACCGAGACGATCCAGCTCAGGCACAGCGCAATCACCGTCACGGCAAAAATCGCAAAGGTGTACTCGCCGGTCATCGACTTGGCAATACCAATCGGCAAAAAACCGGCGGCGGTAATCAGCGTGCCGGTGAGCATCGGCATGGCGGTGATCTCGTAGGCAAAAGTCGCAGCGCGCACCTTGTCATAACCTTCTTCCATCTTGCGCACCATCATTTCCACCGCGATGATGGCATCATCCACCAGCAAGCCCAGCGCGATGATCAGCGACCCCAGCGAGATTTTGTGCAGTCCGATGCCCCAGTAATGCATCGCCAGAAAAGTCATCGCCATCACCAGCGGAATGGTGATGCCCACCACCAGTCCGGGGCGCATGTCCAGCGTCCAGCGCCTGTGCCACGGATGGACGCCCTCGCGCTTGTGCAATCCGAGGCTGATAAAGCTGACCGCCAGCACGATGGCCACCGCCTCAATCAGCACGCGCACAAACTCGTTGACCGAGGTCGCCACCGACTTGGGCTGGTCTTGCACCTGCGCCAGCGTCACTCCCAGCGGCAAGCCTTTTTCGATCTGTGTGGCAGCAAGCTTGAGCGATTTCCCCAGCGCAATGATGTCGCCACCCTTGGTCATCGACACGCCCAGTGCAATCACCTCGTCGCCCTGAAAGCGTACCTTGACCGTTGGCGGATCGACGTAATCGCGTTTGATCTCGGCAATGTCGCCCAGCCGTATTTGTCGATCAGCACCACGAATCGGCAGGGCGCGCAGGTCTTCCACCGAGTTGAACTGACCTGCCACGCGTACCTGCACCACGTCTTGCGGTGTTTGGACCGTGCCGGCGGCCTCGACCGCGTTTTGCCCGCTGAGCTGCGCCAGCACCGCATTCATGTCCAGCCCGAGCTGTGCCAGCCGCTTTTGCGAGATTTCGATAAAGATTTTCTCTGGCTGATCGCCAAACAGTTCCACTTTGGCCACATCGGGCACGCGCAGCAGTTGTTGGCGCGCCTCATCGGCAAAGGTTTTCACCTCGGCGTAGCTGAAGCCCGGCGCCTGCAGCGCGTAGATCACGCCAAACACATCGCCAAAGTCGTCGTTGAAAAATGGACCGAGTACGCCCTGGGGCAGCGTGCCGCGCATGTCGCCAATTTTTTTGCGCGTCTGGTACCAGACGTTGGCCACTTCGGCCCCGCGCGCAAAGTCCTTGATCTGAAAGATGATGTGCGACTCGCCGGGTTTGGAATAGCTGCGGATCTTGTCGGCAAAAGGCACCTCTTGCAGCGTGCGTTCCAGCTTGTCGGTGACCTGCTCGGCCATCTGCTGGGCGCTGGCGCCGGGCCAATAGGCGTGTATCACCATGGCGCGAAAGGTGAAAGGCGGGTCTTCGTCCTGGCCGAGCTGAAAGTAGCTGGTCGCCCCCAGCACCATCAGCACAATCATCAAGAATCGGGTCAAGGGCGCGTGCTCCAACGCCCAGCGCGACAGGTTAAAGCCCTTTTCAGGGTGCAAATGGGTTTCGGACATGGTGCTGGCCCCTTAGTTTGAGGCCGCGGCGCGGGCACCTGTTGCGGCGCTAGAAGCTACCGCATTAGTAGCTGTCTGCGCTTGACTGGTAAGCGCTGGAGGCTGTTTTTCCTTGTAAAGCGTTACCTTTTGCCCCGGCGACAACACATGCACACCTGCCACCACCACCTGCATGCCTGGTTGCAGGCCCGCGCTGATCACCACCTCATTGCCGTCGGCGGTGGCGACCTGCACGGATTGCGATTTCACCGTCATGGTCGCGCTATCCAGAATCCATACCGCCGTACCCTGCCCCTCCTGGCGCAGCGCGTTGGTAGGCAGTTTGATCACCTGTGCACCCGTGTGCTGCAAGGCGGCGGGCAACACCGTCACCGTGCTGCCCAGCGGCCAGTCGCTGCCTGCTGGCAACGCCACCTTGACGGCAAAGGTGCGCGTGACCGGGTCGGCGCTGGCGGCCACCTCGCGCACCAAGGCGTTGACGCTGCTGTTGCTCGACCAACTGCGCACCAGCGCCGGTGCACCCAGGCGCAGGGCTGCGAGTTTGTCTTCGGGTACCGCAAACACCGCATCGCGTGCGCCGTCCTGGGCCAGTTGCAGCACCGGCGTTCCGGCCGAGAGCACCTGACCCGGCTCAGCCAGCACCGCGGTGATGATGCCTGATGCATCTGCGCTGAGGGTGGCATAGCTGCTCTGGTTGCCTTGGGCGGTGGATTGCGCCTGCGCCGCCTGCAGTTGAGCTTGGGCCGCCTTGAGCGTGGTGTCGCGCCGCTCCAGCTCGGCACCGCTGATGAAGTTTTGCGCCCTGAGCGACTCATAGCGTTTGAAATCAGCGGCTGCCAGGTCACGGTTGGTCAATGCCGCAGCGACCTGGGCTCGCGCCGCGTCGGCGGCCAGCTTGAGGTCTTGCGCGTCAAGCCGCGCCAGCACCTGGCCAGCGCGCACGCGCTGGCCCAGCTCGGCCGGGCGCTCGATCAGCTTGCCAGCGACCCGAAAACCCAGCCGCGACTCGACCCGTGCCCGGACCTCAGCGGCATATTCCAGCCCGGCTTGCGCCCGCTGCAGTCCGACCGTCACCACCTTGACCGAGCGGATCGGCTCGGCAGGTGCCTCAGGCTTGGTGCACGCCACCAACAGGCAGGCAGCCGCTATAGTCAGACCCAAACCGACACACCGGGTGCGCAATTTCAAACGATTCATGACAACATTTCCGAAAGTTTCACCTGTTACTGACCAGTTGGTTATTAATTCTAGAGCCAATTGACAACTTGTCAATCGACCCCACTCATCTTGTCCCAGTGCCAATCCAAAGCCAAGCACCAACGACCGCACCATGCCCACTGACGGTGGCGCCGATCCGGCATTACGAGAATTTTCCAGTGGCTTCCTGGTTATGCCCGTCACATCTGCGTTCGGCCGTGGCCGCCATTTACCACTTTGCCCGCACTGCCGACGATCTGGCCGATGAAGGCCAAGCGAGCACCACCACCCGGCTGTCGGACTTGCAAGCCTACCGCGCGGAGTTGATGGTGGCCGCCGACCCGTCGGCGCCGGTCACCGGGCGCTGGGCAACGGTCTTTGCACCCTTGGCTCAGGTGATCAGTGCCCACCAACTGCCTTTGAACTTGCTGACCGACCTGCTCGACGCGTTCGAACAGGATGTCCGTTTCACTGCAGACCAGCGGCGCTACCGTGACGACGCCGAGTTGCTGAGCTATTGCCAACGCTCAGCCAACCCAGTTGGACGGCTGTTGTTACACCTGTACGGCATCCAGGATGCAAGCGCACTGGCGCACAGCGATGCCATCTGCACCGCCTTGCAACTCATCAACTTCTGGCAGGATGTGCGCGTCGATGTGGCGCGTGCGCGCTGGTACCCAAGTGTGCAAACGATGGCACGCCACGGCGTGCAAGAGGCCGACCTGCTGCCCACCAGCGACTCCCGGAATGCAGCGGACTTGATCGCAGCATACACACGATCTGCAAGGGCCATGATGCTCGATGGGGCTCAATTGGTGCATCACATTCCCGGGCGCGCCGGCTGGGAACTTCGGCTGGTCGTGCAAGGCGGCTTGCGTATCCTTGACAAGATTGAAGCCCTGGGTTACGCCACCTGGCGCAGCCGCCCCAAACTGACCCTTCGTGACGCACCCACCATACTGTGGCGGGCGCTGTGGATGTGAGCCTGCCAACAGTCGCAGCAGGCCCTTAAACTCAAGCCCAGCCCACCCCAACCGCATGACACCGCAAGACTACGTTTCTCAAAAAGCTGCCGCGTCTGGCAGCAGTTTTTATTACGCCTTTTTGTTTTTGCCAGCACAAAAGCGCGCTGCCATCACCGCCTTTTATGCTTTTTGCCGGGAGGTGGACGACGTGGTGGATGACGCCACCGATATCGGCGTGGCCGCCACCAAGCTGGCCTGGTGGCAGACCGAGGTCGCGCAGGCTTTCGCCGGCCAGCCCAGTCACCCGGTGCTGCAGGCGCTGCTGCCACTGGCGCCTGAGTTCGGCATCGCCGAGCGTCATTTGCAAGCGGTGATCGAAGGTTGCCAAATGGACCTGAACCAGACCCGCTACCTCGACATCGCCGGTCTGCAACGTTACTGCCATCTGGTAGCCGGTGTGGTGGGTGAAGTGGCCGCGCAGATTTTTGGCCAAACCCAGCCGCAAACCACCACCTATGCGCACACGCTGGGTCAGGCACTGCAACTGACCAACATCATCCGTGATGTGGGCGAAGACGCCATGCGGGGCCGCATTTACCTGCCGATGAGTGACTTGAAACAGTTCGGCGTGACGGCCCAGGAGATCTTGTCGCGCCAGTATTCCGATCGTTTTACCGCGCTGATGCAGTTCCAGGCACAGCGTGCCCGTAGCCTGTACCAACAGGCCTTGGCACTGTTGCCCGCAGCTGACCGGCGCGCTCAAAAGCCAGGCTTGATGATGGCCAGCATTTACCGGGCACTGCTGCATGAAATCGAGAAGGAACAGTTCGCCGTCCTGCATCAACGCATCAGTCTGACGCCTTTGCGCAAGTTCTGGCTGGCCTGGAAAGTACAGGCGCTGGGTCGACTGTGACGCGATGAGGCAGGTCAAACCATGGTCACCCACCTGAAGCTGGCCGTCATCGGTGGCGGCTGGGCCGGGCTTGCTGCGGCCGTTGTGGCCACCCAGGCGGGCCATTTGGTCACAGTTTTCGAGGCGGGTGGTACCCTGGGCGGACGGGCCAGGGCCATCCGAGCCACCTTGCCGGATGGCAGTGAAGGCGTGCTCGACAACGGCCAGCACATTCTGATTGGGGCCTACAGCGCAACCCAGCGGCTGATGCGAACGGTCGGCGTTGAAACGACTCAGATGCTGCTCGATTTGCCCATGACACTGCAGTTCCCGGATGGCCTGGGCCTGCGTTTCCCAGATTGGCCCACTGGGCTCGATGCATTCGGCGCGATTCTGCAGGCGCGGGGCTGGGTCTGGGCTGACAGAGTCTCGCTGCTGCGCCATGCCATCGCCTGGCGGCTCCATGGATTCAACTGCGCGCCGGAGCTGACCGTTGCCTGCCTGTGTCAGGGGCTGACTCACCGGGTACGGGCAGAACTGATCGAGCCGCTGTGTGTGTCCGCGCTCAACACACCGGCAGAGCAGGCCAGCGCCCGTGTTTTTCTGCGCGTGCTGCAAGACGCGCTGTTCGGCGAGCGAAGGGGTTCCCACCTGTTAATCCCCAAAACCGATCTGAGCCAGCTGTTTCCGGATTCGGCTGAGCGCTGGTTGCTTCGGCATGGCGGCCAGGTTTGGCGCCATGCCAGAGTACACAGCTGGCGACACGATGGTCGAGCCTGGCAACTCGGCGTCAGCAGCACTGAGGCGTTACCGGGCCTACACCAGTATGACGCACTTGTACTCGCAACTTCAGCTTCAAATGCGGCTCAAGCGCTTATTCAGTATGCCGAGCATGATACAAATGGCATAGCAACAAAATGCCTTCAATGGGCAGCTTTGGCCAATTCACTGTCGTTTGAAGCGATTGCCACGGTTTACGCCTATGGACCACAAGCACGCCTGCCGCTGCCGATGTTGGCGCTACGCAGCGATGCCGCCAATCCCGCGCAGTTCGTTTTTGACCGTGCCCGGTTGGGCGGCCCGGCCGGTCTGCTGGCGTTTGTGGTCAGTGCCGCCCGAGGCGATCGGGCGCACCTCCAGCAACAGGTGCTGGAGCAAGCCCGCACACAGCTCGGACTGACGCTGCAAGCCATTCAAACGGTGGTGGAGAAACGAGCGACCTTCGCCTGCACACCCGGGCTGCAAAGGCCCGCCCAACGCATCGCCCACGGGCTGGTAGCCTGTGGCGACTACGTGGCAGGGCCTTACCCCGCCACGCTGGAGGGCGCCATCCGCAGTGGCGAAACCGTCTGCGCCGCTTTGACGACAGATTAGCGTGACTTGGACCTCAGGCGTTCTTGGACAAGAGCCCGCCCAGCATGCCCATCAAATCGCTGGCATTGCCCAGCCCGGCTTGCGGTGCTGTGCCGTTGGGCGTGAGCTTGTCAATCAAACCTGGCAGCATGGCAGACAGCTGGCCGGACAATTGTGACGAGTCAAGACCCAACTGACTGGCTGCCTTGCCCAGCACATCTGACCCCAGCACGCCGGACAGTTGGTCAGCCGAAATGGGCTGGTTTTCACCGGTGCCAATCCATGAACCCACCACATCACCCAAACCCGCCTGGTTAAATTTGGCCACCAGACCGTTGAGCCCACCTAGTTCGCCATTATTCGCCAGCAGATCGCTGAGCACATTGGCAATGCCACCCTGCTGCTGCACATGGCTACTGACGGCACTGACCACTGAATCGAACAAACCCATGATGACCTCCTGTTGAATAGGTGGCGGATTATGCCGTTCGCGCGGAGTTCTGGCAGGTCGATCGCTTTATGATCAACGCATGAAGATTCATCTCCCTCCAGCCAGACTCACCAGGCGCGTGCTCGCGCTGCTGGCGGCATTGCTGACGGTGGGGCTGCTGCTGGCTGGAGCGGGTGGATTCTGGTATGTGCTGACCAAGTTGCCAGAGCGCTCAGGCAAAATCCTGCTGAGCGGGTTGAGCGCCCCTGTCAGCGTGCGTTATGACGAGCGCGGCGTGCCGCATATCACCGCAGCCAATGAACCGGACCTGTACCGTACGCTGGGTTTTGTGCACGCGCAGGATCGGCTGTTTCAGATGGAAATGGTGCGCCGACTGGCGCGCGGTGAACTGGCCGAGGTTTTGGGTTCCAAATTGCTCAAGCTTGACCGAGTGTTTCGCACGCTGGGTTTGCGCGATCACGCCGAGAAAGTGGTGGCCAGAATGGACCCCAACAGCCTGGCCACGCAGGTGCAATTGGCCTACCTGGATGGCATCAACCAGTTTCAAGCCAGCCACCCAGCACCAATGGAATTTGACCTTGCAGGCATCCCCAAGCGGGCGTTTACCTTGCAAGACACGGTGGCGGTAACAGGTTACCTGGCCTACAGTTTCGCGGCAGCGATCAAAACAGAGCCCGTGCTGAGCTTCATCCATGACGAACTGGATGCCAAATACCTCGATATTTTCGACTTGGCCTGGAATCCGCTGGGCGTGCTGAGTCCGGCTCGCACGGCCTCTGCCAAACCTGACTGGCGCGATCTGAGCCAACTGGCACAGGTCAGTCAGCAGGCGCTGGAGGTGGCTGCCGTGCCCTGGTTCGAGGGTAGCAATGCCTGGGCGGTGTCGGGCCAGCGCACGTCCAGCGGCAAACCGATGCTGGTCGGTGACCCGCACATCGGTTTTGCCCTGCCCGCCGTTTGGTATGAGGCGCACCTCAACGCCCCTGGCTTTGAGCTGTATGGACATTTTCAGGCATTGAATGCGATGGCTTTATTGGGTCACAACCAGCGTTTTGGCTGGAGCCTGACGATGTTCCAGAACGACGACATGGATCTGATCGCAGAAACCGTCAATCCGTTCAAGCCGACCCAAGTCAAGATCAATGGCCAATGGGTGGAACTAGAGAGCCGCAAGGAGACCATTCTGGTCAAGGGAGCCAGACCCGTGGAGCTGACGCTGCAGCGCTCCCCTCACGGACCCATCATCAGCAGCGCGTTTCGCGAGTCGCTGGGTGAGGCACCGGTGGCTTTGTGGTGGACCTTCCTGGAAACCGAGAATCCTCTGCTGGAGGCGTTTTACGAACTCAACCGCGCCGATACCTTGGCCAAAGCCCGCAGCGCAGCCAGCAAGATCCATGCTCCCGGGCTGAATGTGGTGTGGGCCAATGCCAAAGGCGACATCGGCTGGTGGGCGGCAGCCAGACTGCCGATTCGCCCGCCCGGCGTGAATCCGGCCTTCATCCTCGACGGCGAGACCAGCGAGTCCGACAAGCTGGGCTATTACCGTTTCAGTGACAATCCCCAGGAAGAGAACCCCTCGCGGGGCTATATCGTGTCGGCCAATCATCAGCCGGTATCGACCAGTGGATTGCCAATCGCAGGCTACTACAACCTGCCCGACCGGGCGCAGGCGCTTGAAGATCGGCTGGGCAACGACAACCTGCAGTGGAACGCGCTGAATTCCCAGTCCTTGCAGCTCAGTACCCAGACCGGTTACTTTTGGCGAGTGCTTGAACCCCTGCTGCCCGTACTCAGTGATGTGGTACGCGAACCTTTGGAGCGCTCAGTGTTTGACAGCCTGACGCAATGGGACGGTCAATACACCTTGCTCAATATTCCGCCCACGGTATTCACCCAGCTGTTGTACGAGATTGCCCACGCCGCCATGGCAGACGAACTGGGTGAAGATCAGTTCAAGAACCTGCTGGCAACCCGTGCACTGGACCAGGCACTGCCACGCCTGGTCGCCGATGAAACATCCCCCTGGTGGGACATCGCCCATACCGACAAGGTGGAAACCCGCAAAGACATCATGCGCGTGGCATGGCGCGCCAGCATCAGCCACCTCAAACAATCGCTGGGTAAAAGCCCCAATGACTGGGGCTGGGGAAATGCCCACACGTTGACCCACGTCCATCCTCTGGCCGGACAGAAACCACTGGACAGGCTGTTCAATGTCGGCCCATTTGCGGCACCCGGCGGGCGTGAGGTACCCAACAACCTCGGCACGCCAATCGGCCCCGCCCCCTGGGCGGTGAAATTTGGGCCATCCACCCGGCGGGTGGTCGACTTTGCAGATGCCGCGCAAGCTCGTGGCATCAATCCGGTGGGGCAAAGTGGTGTGTTGTTTGATCGCCACTACAAAGATCAGGCGGCGGCCTACATGGTGGGTGGCTATATGCCGCAATTCCTGAGCGAGCCCGATGTCGCAGCCAACACCCGCAGCACGCTGACACTCACACCCGCAAACCCCCAACCCGCACCAGGTCGAGGTGGTGGGTGAAAATGGCGCATGAGCCTATTTCAGTCCCCATTCGCCAAAGAACCTCCGTTTACCCATAACCAGCCCGCCCACACTGCGGTGCTGTATTGCAATCTGGGTACCCCGGATGCACCAACCGCAGCCGACGTGCGTCGCTATCTGGCTGAATTTCTGGGTGATCCGCGTGTGGTCGAGATTCCGCGGCTGATCTGGCTAATGATCTTGCACGGCATTATTTTGCGGACCCGACCGGCCAAATCTGCAGCCAAATATGCCAGCATCTGGACCCGAGACGGCTCACCGCTGAAGATCTGGACTGAGAAGCAGGCCAAACTGCTGCAGGGTTGGTTGGCGCAGCGTGGTCACGACGTGCAGGTGCGTTACGCCATGCGCTACGGCGCTACGTCCATTGCTTCCCAATTGGATGCGCTTCAAGCAATGGGCACCACCCGCATACTGATCTTGCCCGCCTACCCTCAGTATTCAGCAACCACCACCGCCAGCCTGTTTGACGCGGTATACCAATGGGCGGGTCGAACCCGCCGCATCCCGGAATTGCGCTTTGTGAACCACTATCACGACGATCCCGGCTACATTGGTGCGCTTTCTGCAGGGGTGCAAAAGTACTGGCGCGAGAATGGTCAACCGGATGTGCTGGTGATGAGTTTTCACGGGGTTCCTGAGCGCACGCTGCATCTGGGTGATCCCTACCACTGTGAATGCATGAAAACTGCCCGACTATTGGCTGAAAACCTGGGCCTGAGCTCAGCGCAGTACAAAGTCACGTTTCAATCCCGACTTGGGCGAGCCAAGTGGCTGGAGCCCTACACCGAACCCACCTTGATCGCCATGGGAAAGTCAGGCGTCAAGCGGGTGGATGTGATTTGCCCTGCGTTCACCAGTGATTGCCTGGAAACACTCGAAGAAATCAACATGGAAGCCCGCGCTGCATTTTTGGCGGCCGGTGGTGAGAGTTTTCATTACATTGGCTGCCTCAACGACGACCCGGCCTGGATCACCGCCTTGTGTGAGATCAGCACACAGCACCTCGGTGGCTGGCCAACCCGACGCCATGACCCCAGCGCCGAGCTGCGGGCCACGCAGGAGCGCGCGATCGCGATGGGGGCCGGGCAATAAGTTCAGGCCAGCCGCCAAACGTCAGCTTCTGGCCCGACTGCGTCGGACAGGCGCGGGCGGCACCTCCGCCGGCGCCGAGGCTTGTGGTGGCTGAAGTGTGGTCAGCGCTGGCGGCACCGGTGCGGCCTTGGTCACACCGTTCGTTTTCACGGGTTTGGCAACTTTCTGTTCCTTGACGGACTTGTCGCCCTTGCTCACCTTGTCGGCACGCTCTTCTTTGCCCGACTTATCGGTCTGCTTGACTTTGTCGGATTTGCCGTCAGGCTTTTTATTCAAGCTGGCACTGGCGGCGCTGCGCCCGGTCAATTCTGCTTCCAGTCGCTGGCATACGGTCCGCAGGATTTTTACCCGTGCGTAGTTTTTGTCATTCGCTTCCACCAGCGTCCATGGTGCATTGCCGGTGCTGGTGCGCTCCACCATGTCGCAGATGGCCACCTGATAATCGTTCCACTTCTCGCGGTTACGCCAGTCTTCCTGGGTAATCTTGAAACGCTTGAATTCGATTTGCTCACGCTCCTGAAAACGTCTGAGTTGCTCCTCCTGGCTGATCTGCAACCAGAACTTGATCACAATCACCCCGGCTTCGATGATTTCGTGCTCAAAGTCGTTGATTTCGGTATAGGCGCGCAACCAGTCGTTCTCGGTGCAAAAGCCCTCTACCCGTTCGACCAGTACCCGGCCATACCAGGTGCGGTCAAATATGGCCACCTGACCGTGCCGCGGCAGATGGCGCCAGAAACGCCACAAATGGGGCTGCGCTTTTTCTTCCTCTGTCGGTGCCGCCACCGGTGTCACCTGATACTGCCGTGCATCGAGCGCCGCCGTGATGCGGCGTATCGCCCCACCCTTGCCCGCGGCATCAGCCCCCTCAAACGCACAGACCAGAGAGCGATTCTTGAAGCGCGGGTCGCGTACCAGCTCCGACAACCGCCCCTGCCATTTTGCCAACTCGTCTTTGTACGCGTTCTCGGGCAGACTGCGGGTGAGGTCAAGTTCTGACAACACATTGCGCCCATCCAGATTGACCCGAACCATGGGGGCTGCAGGTGTCTGTGGCCGCCCCGGATTGGCCAGTCTGCTCTTCAAAGCGTCCAACAGCACCTGCCCGACAGTGAGGGAGCGATAACGGTCATCGGTTCCCTCCACCAACACCCAGGGTGCTGCCGCCGTATTGGTGATGCGCAGCAAGTGCCCCGCCACATCTTGCAGCTCGTCGTAGGTTTTCAGGCGGTCCCAGTTCCATTGGGTCACGCGCCAGGCGGTGCGTGGATCAGACTCCAGCGCTTTCAGGCGTGCGCGCTGACCATCCTTGGTCAAATGGAACCAGAACTTGAGTACCAGCGCCCCTTCATTGACCAGCATTTCCTCAAAGCGGTTGATCTGTTGCGCTCGGGCATCAAATTCCTTGAGCGATATCTCACCCTGAATACGCTCACGAATCGGATCGGAATACCAGGAACCAGCAAAAATGCCCATTCGCCCCTTGGGCGGCAGGCTGCGCCAGTAGCGCCACATGGGCGGACGCGACAACTCTTCGTCGCTCGGCTCTGAAAATGCCAAGGTCGACAGAAACCGCGGATCCATCCATTCGTACAAGACGTTGATGGTCTCACCTTTGCCCGCACCGTCCTGCCCACTGATCAGCACCACCACCGGAAACTTGCGTTGGGTAAACAACTCTGCCTGTGCCTCTTGCAGGGCCGCTCGTAACACCGGAACCGCTGCGCGAAACGCCGACTTCTCCAGTTTGTGACCAAGCTCGACTGATTCAAACATAGTGACCTTTCAGGGATTGAATAACAAAACAAGCGCTCCAGGGTCCTCCTGCACCATTGTTTCAATGATAGCGCGGGCCCAAAGCCGATGGTCCGGGCGTCGTGACTTTTGCAGGAGCATCAAGAACGACCGAAATAGAGCCTACAGGTTAGACCCGGTCTACTATCAATCGGTCTTCTATTGATAGCGAAAGGAGTAAGATCCGGCCAAAGCGGGTTGAGTTTGACGTTGGCAGTCTTATCGCAAGGAATCTAAGTCGTGCAAGCCACCAGGTACAAAATTTGGGTCCAACTACTTACAACCGTCGCCGCTGCGTTACTGGTTGTATGGACCGGGGTCATCATCTGGCAGGGTCATACCACGCGTCAGGCAGCCCTGGATCAGGCCACCGATTTTTCCAGCAGCCTGCACGACGCCACCATGGCGGGCCTGACCGGCATGATGGTTACTGGCACCGTCGCCCAACGCGATGTTTTTCTCGATCAGGTCAAGCAGTTGGGAGCCATTCGGGACGTACGGGTATTGCGCAGTGAAGCCGTTGTCAAGATTTATGGCCCTGGCACCGCAAAGGATGACTCGCACCCGGATGCACTTGAGCAGCAGGTCATGAGTTCAGGCAAAGCCATCACCGTGGTGGAGTCCGATGCCAAGGGTGAATACCTGCGCGCCGTCAGACCGACTCTGGCTTCGAAAAACTCGCTGGGTAAAGATTGCACCACCTGTCATGCAGCCGCAGAAGGAACCGTGTTGGGCGTGGTCAGCATGAAAGTCTCACTTGACAAGGTCAATGCCAGTCTGGCTGACCAGCGCCTGAAATCCATCCTGGCCGCGTTGATCACCTGCATCCCGGTATTGATGCTGATTTATCCGTTCATTCGCCGGGTTGTGACGCAACCGCTCGAGTATTGCGTCAACGTTGCCCGCGGCATTGCCGCCGGCGATCTGACGCAGCAGGTTGAAGTCCGATCGAGCAATGAAATGGGACAGTTGCAGCAGGCGCTCAAAGACATGAACTCAAGTCTTGAGGGTATTGTGCGGCAGGTACGCACCGGAACCGATGCCATTTTCAGTGCTTCCAGCGACATTGCCAGTGGCAATCTTGATTTGTCCAACCGAACCGAAATGCAAGCCAGTTCGCTGGAGACCACGGCGGCATCGATGGTTGAAGTCACCGCGGCGGTCAACAAAAACGCTGATCACGCACGCCGTGCGAACCAGTTGGCGCAATCCGCGTCTGATGTGGCGCTTCGCGGCGGGACAGTGGTGTCAGGTGTCATTGATACCATGGCGTCCATCAATACGTCTTCCAAACGCATCGTCGACATCATTGCCGTGATTGACGGCATTGCGTTCCAGACCAATATCCTGGCGCTCAACGCTGCCGTTGAGGCCGCCCGAGCCGGTGAGCAAGGTCGAGGCTTTGCCGTGGTGGCAGCGGAGGTTCGCAGCCTGGCTAAACGGTCAGCCGATGCCGCGCAGGAAATCAAGGCACTCATTGGTGACTCGGTCAACAAGGTCGAGGCCGGCAGCGCGCTGGTTCAGCAAGCTGGCAGCACCATGAACGACATCGTCGACAGCATTCGGCACGTGACCGAAATCATGGCCGACATGTCAACCGCCAGTGCTGAGCAAACCAGTGGCATCAGCCGGATCGGCAGTGCCATCGACGAGATGAATCAGGTCACCCAGCAGAATGCGGCACTGGTCGAAGAGGCTGCAGCTGCGGCCCAGTCCATGCAAAATCAGGCCGAACACCTGGAAGCCGTGGTTGGCACATTCAAAGTTGCCGAACAGAATTCGTCACGAAAATTGATCGGTCGATCGTAATCCACGTCATGAACAAAATGCCAGTCATCTGGCGAACCACCTGGCAGCTATGCCAGAGATACCGCCTGATTCTTCTGTGGTTGTTGTCTGCCCTGACGTGCCAAGCGCAGGCAGGCGAACAAATCGGGGCCAATGGCTGCCCTGCTATCCTGAGTCACAGTTTTAACCGTTTGCAGGATGAAGCACCCCAGGATCTTTGCCAGTTTGCCGGCAAGGTGGTTTTGATTGTCAACACAGCGAGTTACTGTGGCTTTACCGGGCAGTACGAGGGCCTCGAGGCACTCTATAGCAAATACCAAGCCCGGGGCTTGGTCGTGCTGGGCTTTCCAACCAATGACTTCGGCAAACAGGAACCCGGCTCCAACAAGGAAATTGCCGACTTTTGTTTTAACACCTATGCCGTGAAGTTCCCGATGTTCGCCAAAACGGTGGTCACTGGGACCGGCAGAAATGCGCTGTACAGCCAATTGGTCAAAGCGACCGGTACCACACCCAAGTGGAACTTCTACAAATACCTGGTTGACCGATCCGGCAAGGTTGTCAACAGTTACAACAGCATGACCAGCCCGCAGAGCAGTGGCCTTGTCGCAGATATTGAAAAACTGTTGTAACTGTTGATGGAGAAACTGCGCATCGACAAGTGGCTGTGGGCGGCCAGGTTTTTCAAGACCCGCAGTTTGGCCTGTGACGAAATCGACAAAGGCCGTGTGCTGATCAATGATGCAGTCGCCAAACCATCGCGGGAAGTCAAAGCCGACGATCTGGTTCAGGTTCGAACCGGTGATATCACCCGTACCGTGACGGTCCTGCAGGTCAGCGACAAACGCGGCCCTGCGTCCATCGCTGCGCTGCTTTACCAGGAGACTGAGCAGTCCCAGCGTCTGCGGCTGCAGGCAGCTCAACAGCGGCGTCTGGCACCGGAGCCGGCGCTGGCGCATTCGCGGGGCCGCCCCACCAAGCGGGAACGAAGAACTGGAGACAAGTTGCGCGCAGGAGAATGGGACACCCGCTGGAGCGCTTCAGTGGACAGATGAAGTGAAAAACTTCACATTTAAATCCAACTGCACAAAATTGTGGTGCTGTTTCCAAGCCCAAGATTACTGCCGTAATTTAGCGCGTCTTTACCGATAAACTTGCTAGGCACCGCACATTGCAACGCCTTCAAACACCCACTTATTGGCGACAAGTTCGTCGATCACACCCATATCCGTGGTGAAGCGATGGTTTGAATCGTTGAACATCCACCGATTGTTATAGGCACGATAAATCGGTCGTGTATCAGCTGGGCAAACCCCGTCGACCGGTTGTTTAACGAAATAGGCGATACCTTCATATCTCCAGTCTGGGTTACTTTTGACGAATTCACATTCCTGAACATTTGCGGTAAAGAAATGTGAATTGGCACCAGGGGAATAAAACCGGCAGACCGGCACTGCGCCTTGCGAAGCATCTCTCCAGACAAGAAAATAGTCCTGGGTATCGACCCATCCACTGCCAGCAAAGCCGATCAATACGTAGGCTGACTCATCTGCGTTGCTGGTTCTAAAATAATGCTTGGAGTCGACATTGAAAAACTCGTACACCAGGGAGTAAGGTTTAAGTGCCATCACAGCCTTCAGAGTATTTTCAGCGTCAACAATGCCAAGACCACACAACGGATAATCAGTCGAGCATGTCGACTGGTCAGGAAAACTCCGACTCGCTAACAACAGACTTAATTGCAACAACTCGGGAGCAATTTTTTCATCCAAGGCCAGGGCTAATGATGCGATGCCTGCCACATGAGGAGCTGCCATACTGGTGCCCTGCTTGTAGCCATGGTCAGAGGATTGTGGGAATGTCGCGCCAGAATTGACGCTTGACAAGATGCCGTATTCCTCACCAAATCGCTGGTCTCCGCCGGGTGCCGAGATGTCAACCTTGAACTGTTTGCTGTAATTGCTGTAGCTTGCCCGGTATCCAGTTGGACCAACAGCACCAACGGTCATGACGCCGTCGCAAGTTGCGGGCACAAAGCTGGCTGCCTCGGTGTTGTCGTTGCCTGCCGCCACGATGATCAGCACCCCTTTGGACTTAATCAGGTTGATAGCCTCCTGATAGAGTGTTCTTGCGCAGCCATTAGGATTGATTCCACCGAGGCTCATGTTGATCACTTTGGCCGGATTAGGATTGTTTGGTACGCCCGGCACGTTGATGCCCGCCGACCAACTCATTCCGTCGACAATGTCGGCCACAGTGCCACCGCATTTTCCAAGTACCCGAACCGGTAGGATGCGGGCATTCCAGTTGGTGCCAACAACGCCGTCTGAATCGTTGCCCGAAGCGGCAATAATGCCAGCCACATGGGTCCCGTGCCAGGAGCTGTCACTTCCGGTTGTTGCATTGCATTCTCCAGGTGAAACCCAGTCGCCGGGGTCTCTGGCGTCGGCATCGCGTCCATCGCCATCGTTGGAATTGGCAATGTCCGAAACAAAGTCGTACCCAGGTAGCAGACGCTGATAAAAGTCTGCATGGGGTCGCACCCCGGTATCCACCACTGCAACGACAGTGTTGCTGCTGCCCTGGGTCGTATCCCAGGCGGCCCTCAAGTTAGCCGATCCTGCGAAACTCAACGCGCTTTGAAGATTCCATTGCAAAGGCCAGAGTGTGTCGTTGGGGGTCAGCATCCGCTTGTGATGAAAATCTGGATCGATTCTTTCAATCTCAGGCAATCGATTGAGGCGCTCAATGACCAACTGCGCGCTACTCCAATTCAAGGGTGTTTCGAAGGTGAATACGAACGAATCCATCGACATCGCCCGAGCAAATTGAATCTCGACGTCGGCTGCACTCATAACAGCGTCGATCAATGCTTGTGGTGGTGGTCGATTGTTGCGTGAAGAGAGCTTGGCTTCAAGTGAACTGAATCGAACGATCAGACCGTTGACATTGTCTGTCATGGGTGGGGAACTTGCAGCAAGCGCCGATCTCAGCAACACAGGCGAACTTTGAGGTTCTTGGGGACTGACCATCGGCGACACGTGCCTTATGCCAGCGTTTGCGAGGATCGTGTTGACACTGCCAGCCACCTTTTGGTGAGAGAGCTTGTCGTCTGCAAATGCCTCGGTGTTTAAGACTACGCATACCACAGCTAGCAATTGCATCGCGAAGGCCAAAAATCTTTTCCTTGGTCCGCTGCTGCTGGAATCAATCGCTCTAGCATCCGTGTCCTGAGTGTGGACGATACCCATCCTGGAGCAACTGGCAAACCCCGTGGCGCCCTGATTGCCAGCAATCGGGTAACCCAGGCACCCCGATTGGTGAACCTTAGCGGCAATTTGAGGCATTGGTCGACCACCATCTGTGAGCTCTCTGGTTCTGCCTGTGTTTCGTGCGTTCGCGATCTGCGCATCAGCCAAAGTCATGTTTGCCCCTTTTCCAGCAATCCGATCTAGGATCAACACTCAACTTTAATTCACAATAAGCGGGTGAGATTTCATCGATAGCGCAAAAGATACAAAAACGAAAAAAACCCCGCTACGCTAGGCATAACGAGGTTCTAAGG
>NZ_JAGPBB010000056.1 GCF_018063565.1 Rhodoferax sp. | reverse complement strand
CGGCCACGGGCGGCATGTAACGGTATTCCTGCGCCACCCAGGTCAGCGCCTGGCGACCCCGCGCCTGCTCGACCAGTGCGTGGGCGTCCGCCACCTTGGTGCACAACGGCTTTTCTGCCAGGATGTGTAAATCGGTGCGCAAAGCCTGTTTCAGCACGTCCACATGGGTGAAGTTGGGTGTGGCCACCACCACCGCATCGCACAGGCCGCTGTCCAGCAGCGCCTGGGCATTGTCAAACTGCGGCACGGGTGTTTTGAGCAGCGCCTGTGCTTGGGCCAAGCTCTCGGGATGCGTGTCGGCCATCGCCGTCACTTCGGTGGCTTGCAGGGCCTGAATGTTTTCGATGTGTTCGCGGCCCATGCTGCCGCAACCGATGATGCCGTAACGAATCTTCTGCATGTCTCAATACCCTTGGCTATGAATTTGGATGTCCTGAGCGCGGATGGCAGACAACACGCTGGCGCAATTGCGCATCATCAGCCCCAGATCGGAGGCGCAGGCGATGTAGTCAAACCCCGCCGCACGGTAAGTGGCCACCGCATCCGGCGTGCCGCCCACCGTACCCACCGGTTTGCCCACCTGGTGGCAGCGGCGCACGCCGTCGGCCATCAGCGCCACGACCTCGGGGTGCATCAAGTCGCCCACATGGCCCATGGCTCCGCTGAGGTCGCCCGGCCCCATAAAAATCGAATCGACCCCTGGCACGGCGGCAATTTCTTCAATACATGCCATTGCTTGCGGCGTTTCCACCTGCACGATCACACTCACCGTTGCATTGGCCACCTTGAAATGGTCTTTAGTCGTGCCAAAGCGCGAGGCACGACTCATGGCGGCCATGCCACGCACACCTTCGGGGGTGTACTTACACGCGGCCACGGCGCTTTGTGCCTCTTGCGCGTTTTGTACAAACGGAAACATCAGCGTCTGCGCGCCGGCGTCGAGCACGCGCTTGACCATCACCGTGTCGTTCCACGGCACACGGGTGACGGGGACCGCCTGGGTTCCCGCAATGGCCTGCAAAACATGCACCAGCCCAAGCAGATCAAGCGGTGTGTGCTCCATGTCCAGTAGCAACCAATCGAACCCGGCGCAACCCATGGCCTCCGCCACCAGGGGGCTGGCCGACATCACCCACGAACCCACCGGGTAACCCGAAGGCAAAGCCTTGTTGGCAAGCAGGGTTTTGAAAGGATTGCTCATCAATAAATCACCGGTTCCGGGCTTTTGGCGTTGCCCTGCAAAAAGTCAAAGTCACAACCCAGATGCGCTTGCGTCACATGCTGCTGGTACAAGCGGGTAAAGCCACGCGTTGCCAAGGCGTCGGCAGGTTTCCAGGCGGCGCGGCGCGCCAACAACTGCTCGGGCGACAGTTGCACCTGCAGACGCCTGGCGGGTACATCAAGTTCAATCACGTCGCCGGTCTGGATCAGCGCCAGCGGGCCACCCACCGCGCTTTCGGGCGAAATGTGCAGCACACAAGTGCCGTAGTGGGTACCGCTCATGCGCGCGTCGCTCAGGCGCAGCATGTCGCGCACGCCCTGGCGCAGCAGCTTTTTGGGGATTGGCAGATTGCCCCACTCGGGCATGCCAGGCGCGCCCACGGGTCCGGCGTTACGCAACACCAGAATCGTGTTTTCGTCGCAGTCCAGCGTTTCATCGGCCATGGCAGCCAGCATCTGGGGCTGGTTGTCAAACACCAACGCCCTGCCTGTGTGCCTGAGCAAGTTGTCGCTGGCGGCACTGGGCTTGATCACCGCGCCATCGGGGGCCAGATTGCCCTTGAGAACCGCCAGCGCGCCTGCCGTACTGACGGGTTGGTGCAGCGGGCGTATCACCTGCGCGTCCAGCACCTGCGCGGCGTTCACCTGATCAGCCATGGTGCACCCTGCCACCGTGCGCTCACTCAAGGACAAAAACGGCGCAATCACCTGCATCAACGCGGGCAGCCCGCCAGCGTAATAAAAATCTTCCATGAGCCGGTCGCCGCTTGGAAACAAATTGGCCAGCACGGGGACTTGGCGCCCCATCGCGTCCAGATCATCCAGCGTCAGGTCAACGCCCAATCGCCCGGCCATGGCGATGATGTGCACGGCCGCATTGGTGGAGCCGCCCAGCGCCATCTGCACCGCCAGCGCGTTCTGGAACGAGCCGCGCGTCACCAGAGTTGACGGCCTCAGGTCTTCCGACACCATGCCCACAATACGTTCGCCACACGAGGTGGCCATGCGGCTGTGCGCGCTGTCCATGGCCGGAATGCTGCTGGCGCCGGGCAGCGTCAGCCCTAGCGCCTCGGCAATCGCCGTCATGGTGGAGGCAGTGCCCATGGTGTTGCAGGTGCCGGGCGCGCGTGTCATACGGCTCTCCAGATGCTGCAGCTCGGCGGCGTCCAGATTGCCGGCCTGGTACTCGTCCCAGAACATGCGGGTATGCGTTCCCGCACCGACCGTGCGCGCCACGCCGTCCTTGACATAGCGGTCGTTGAGCATGGTGCCGGCCGGGCAAAAAATGGTCGGGATGTCCATGCTGAACGCGCCCATCAGCGTGCCGGGTGTGGTTTTGTCGCAGCCCGCCAGAATCACCACACCGTCACACGGCAGACTGCGCAGCAGTTCTTCGACCTCCATCGCCAGGAAATTGCGGTACAGCATGGTGGTCGGCTTGACCAGCACCTCGCCTAGACTCATGGCGGGCAACTCCACTGGGTAACCGCCGGCCATCAGAATGCCTTTTTTGACCGACTCGGCGCGTTCGCGCAAATGCGCGTGGCACGGGGAGAGGTCGCTCCAGGTGTTGATGATGGCCACCATCGGCCGGTCCATCACGTCTTCACGGCGCCAGCCTTGCTGCTGCATGCGCTGGCGATGGGCAAAGCCGCGCATGCCGGCATCGGCAAACCAGCGACGGCTTCTGAGTTCTGACAGGGTTTTGTGGGACGCCAAAGGGAGTACGGGTATCGGGTTTGTGCGGATGGTCACGCCATGTGTTAGCGCTAACATTAACAACAATTCTGCTTTTCGTCATCATGGAAAACCCGCAGCCCGCCCGTGACAACCCCGGCGCACGCCCGCGGCGCAGCCACGGCCGCGCCACCCTGGCCGACGTGGCCGCGCATGCCGGCGTGACGCCCATGACGGTATCGCGCATGTTGCGCGAGCCAGACCGGGTGGCGCCCGAGACCGCGCAGCGCATTCGCCAAGCCATCGACGACACCGGCTACTCGCCCAACAAACAAGCCGGTGGGCTGGCCAGCGGGCGTTCGGCCATTGTGGCGGCCATCATCCCCAGCGTGGCCAATTCGGTCTTTGCCGAAACCATTCAGGGCTTGTCGGATGCACTGCAGCCAGCCGGGCTGGAACTGTTTCTGGCGCCCAACGACTACAAACTCGACCGTGAGGAAGAGCAGCTCAAGACACTATTGGGTTGGGGTCCTGCCGCTATCGCCGTGACCGGACGCAGGCACAGTTCGGGCGCGCGCACCTTGATGCGCCAAGCCAAGCGCGCCGGCACCCCGGTGATCCAGATGTGGGATCAGGACCCGCTCGACACCGAGTTCTTGCAAGTCGGATTCAACCACCCTCAGGTCGGCATGAGCATGGCCCGCCATCTGCTGGACTGTGGTTACCGTGACCTGGGTTATGTGGACAGTGGTGTGGTCGAAGATTTTCGGGCGCATGAACGTGGCCAGGGTTTTGTGCAGGTGGCACTTCAGGCCGGTGCCCAATTACAGGTATCGGTAGCCAGTGCGTGTGAGCCCATGGCCGCCGGTCGTTTGATGCTTCAACAGTTGAAGCAAAAAAATCGCTTGCCTCGAGCACTGGCTTTCGCCAATGACCATCTGGCGGCGGGTGCCTGCCTGGAAGCGCTGGACATGGGCATCTGTTTGCCCGGCCAACTGGCGCTGCTGGGTTATGGCGACTTCTCAATTTCGCAGCAACTCGGGGGCGGCATCAGCACCATGGCAACGCCGCGCTACCAGATTGGCCAGGTCACCGGGCAATCAATTTTGCAACTGCTGGGGCTGATGACCATCGGACCCGACCCCGCCGCTGGATTGCCGAATCTCACGCCACGCCTGGTGGTACGCAACACTACGGTCCAAGGCACCGATTACCCCCCCAAGGCTAAGTCAGGAATCTGGGAACCAGCGTCATCACCAGCGTGACGCTGAGTCCGGCCAGCAAGGTGGAGACCGCCACACTGGCAGTGACCAGATCCTGTGCCGTCTGGTAGCGCTGTGAAAACAAAAATACATTGGCCCCCACCGGCAGCGAAGCGGCAATCACCAGCACCACCAGGGTTTCACCGCGCAAGCCCAATGCCCAACCCACCAGTGCCATGAGCAGCGGATGTAACAGCGTCTTGATAGCCGCCACCCGCATCGCCCCTTTCAGTTCCCCACGAATGGGCACCTGCGCCAGTGTGGCGCCCACCAGCAACAGTGCCACGGGGCCAAACGCATTAGCCAGCAGCAGCAAAGGCCGGTCGATCACGCCGGGCAAGGTCCAGCCGGTCTGCGAAAACAACAGCCCAGCGATGATGGGCAACGGAACCGGGTGGATGATGGCGCTGCGCAAGGCCTGCAGCACCGTCCATCCATGATGACGTGCTGGCGCGGTACCGGCTTGCGCCATTTCGTGAGCCTGCAACAGTTCCAACACCACCGTGACCGAGGTCAGCAACACCAGCGAATGCAGAGAAATCAGGGTGAACAACAACACCAGCGCGCGGTCACCATAAGCCAGTCCAATCAGCGGAATGCCGATCATCACGTTATTGCTGAAAATACTGGCAAGCGCCAGCACAGCCGCGCGGCTGTTCATGCCCCAGAGCGCCAGCAGCACAAAAAACAGCGTCCCCGCCACCGCAAAATAAACCGCCACCGGTGCAAAGTCGAGCTGCTCGATGTGCACGGCACTCATGGTGCGAAACAGCAGTGCCTGGGTCAGCACCATGAACACCAGATTTGACAGGTCTTTAGTGCCTTCTGCCCTTATCCAGCCTATTTTTCCAGCTATCACTCCAATAGTAATCAAAAAAACCACTGGGAACAGGGATGAAAAAACGGGATGGTTCACAGGAATTGAGGTTCAGCAACTGATCGCCCAATTCTGTCTGAAAACCTGTCATCCAGGGACCGCTGGTGCCCCAAAGTTGCAAAGACAAACATGCAAAACGCCCGGCACCCAAAACACTTCAGGTACCAAGCGACGGATGCTGCCAAGGGAACTGCCAGCGGGAAGCAACGGACGGTGGCGTCCGCGTCGGGCTTATTTGCGGGCGTTTTTCTCGCTTTCGGCCATTTTGTTCTTGAGCGCCACATAGGCCCAACCCATACCCACCACCATCATGATGATGCCCACAATGCTCATAATGCCGTAGTCGGTGGAAAAGAGGTCTTGCATTGCTTTCATGATGTCTGTCCTTTGATGAGAGCTTATAAATTGATGAGCCGTGATGGCGGACTATGCAACAGGTCAACTCCATGAAATCTGACATATATCAAATTTAAGGAAAAAAAGCCGCGGTCAGCGCAGGCGTTTGGTGGCCTTACTTCACCACCACCGCATTCAGCATACGGTAATACAACCCGTAGTTGTCATCGGCCAGCACCGAAAACTCTCCTTCCACCACCACGGGTTCCAGGGTATAGGCAATCGGACTCGAGGTCTTGACCTCGACCATGCTCTCTGGACCGCCCGGGGTGCAGAATGAGCAGGTCAGGGGAACAGAGGTCAATAAAAAATGTTTCTGCCGCTGTCCGGGCTCCAGAGGCATCATGAAACCTTGCACGCGCTGTCTCTTGTTGTCCAGTCGAAGGACATGGGGCGGGTAATCCGGCAACAAACGATTGCTGACCTTTTTCAGTTTGACATCCGACAACAAGGACCATGGCAGCACATCATCGCGCGGCATCAACGGCGCAAACGGACTGTTGGGACTGTGAACCCCTGGCCCAGTGCCAGCGACCCCGGCCGGCATTGGCGAGCTGAGCTGAGCCAAGCCCGGCAAAGGCAGCAGAGCCATACCCACCAGGCAGCATAAGGACACTGCCCGATGGCCCCTCAACACCCAAAGTTTTGTCAATGCCATAAGAACTCCAGACCCATGTGGCGAATTGTCGACTGCGCTGCCGCCCTCACAGAGGGCCGGTGCGGAAAAAACCTCACACGATCGACCGGCAAGACTACACTTCGCAAAGGCAAAAAGGCAGGGTAACAGCGCATGAAGCTTATCCATTTTCGCAGCACAACAAACGGGTTGGTCTCCTACCGGGCTGCCATCAACTGCCGACCAAGACCACCCATGATCGGCTGAGCGCCTTGCCATGCTGCTTGTTTTGCTGTTCACCGCGTTGCTGCTCTTGACCACTGTTCTGGCAGTGTTGTTATGGCACCATCGGCGTCAGCACCTGATTCTGGCCAAACAAACAACGCAGCCGCCGGAGTCGGCCAGTGCCACCCTCCCGGTCGACACATCCACCTCCATTCAGGCGGTTCAAGAGGAGTTGCGAGAGATCCTCGAACAGCAAAAAGTTCTGTTCGACAACATTCCCTCGGGATTGGTGTTTTCTGCCGATGGCCTGATTCGCCAGATCAACACCAGTTTTGCCGTCATGGTCGGCGCCACCGCCGAGCAATTGATTGGACACAGCGCTGAGTTCCTGTTCGGCAACGCACAAGCGCAGGATGTGTTCAATGCACGGGTTGTGCCGCTGCTTGACAACGGTCATCGGGTGCTCGAAGAAGGCATCTTCAGGCGCTTTGACGGGTCGGCGTTTCATGGCCGGGTGACCGGGCGCAGGGTGAGCGTCAGCAGTTTTGTGCGCGCCACCATCTGGGTATTGGAGGATGTCACTGAGCACAAACAACTGGAGGCCCATTTGGAAGACCAGGCCAATTTTCAGAGTGCGCTGATCGACACCATTCCCTACCCGGTGTTCTACAAGGGCGTCGACGCACGCTTTCTGGGCGTGAACCGCGCCTATGAGGAAAGCATGGGCGTCAGCCGCGACATGCTGGTTGGCAAGCGCGTGCTGGACCTTGACTATCTTTCTGCCGCCGACCGCAAAGCCTATCAGCAAGAAGACGAAGCCATCATCGCCAGCATCGGCCGCAGCCAACGCGAGATGCTGATCCCGTTTGCCGACGGACGCGAGCATGAGACGCTGTATTTTGTCTCTGGTTTTGCGCGCGCGGATGGCAGTCCAGCAGGATTGGTCGGGACCTTTGTTGACATCTCCGAACAAAAGAACGCCGAACGCGCGATTGCTCAGGCCGCCCACAGCATGCAGCAAGCCAAGGAAGCCGCTGACGCGGCGAGTCGTGCCAAAGGTGATTTTCTCGCCAACATGAGTCATGAGATCCGCACACCCATGAACGCCGTGATTGGGTTGGCGCACCTGATGCAGAAGACCGAACTGAACCACCGCCAGCGTGACTACCTGCACAAGATCCAGCAGTCCGGCCAGCAGCTGCTGGGCGTCATCAACGACATTCTTGATTTTTCCAAAGTTGAAGCGGGCAAACTCAGCCTGGAACATATTGCCTTCGAACTCGACCGGGTGTTGCAGAACGTGGCCATGCTGATCATCGAGAAGGCCAACGCCAAAGGGCTGGAGCTGATCTGCGAAGTGGCTCCTGACGTGCCCACCAACCTGATCGGTGACCCGCTTCGCCTCGGCCAGGTGCTGATCAACTATGCGAGCAATGCCCTCAAATTCACCGAACAGGGCGACATCCGCATCGTGGTGACTTGTGCACAGTCGGATCGCGACGCTGTGGTGCTGCGCTT
This sequence comes from Rhodoferax sp., assembly GCF_018063565.1. GTDB lineage: Bacteria > Pseudomonadota > Gammaproteobacteria > Burkholderiales > Burkholderiaceae_C > Rhodoferax. Next base: position 17,793 of record NZ_JAGPBB010000056.1, on the reverse strand, counting down.
TGAGGTGCGCGACACCGGAATTGGTCTCACCAAGGACCAGATGACACAGCTGTTTCAGGGCTTTCAGCAAGCCGACAGCTCCATTACCCGCCGTTATGGTGGCACCGGGCTGGGTTTGGCCATCAGCAAGAATCTGGCCGAGTTGATGGGTGGGGGTGTTGGCGTGGAGAGTCTTGCGGGTGAGGGATCGACCTTCTGGTTTACCGCCCGTCTGGGGCTCGGAGAAACTCCGGTGCGTCGCCATATTTCGCGTCTGCAGATTCAGACCAAGCGGATTCTGGTGGTGGACGACAACCGCCACGCGGCAAAAGTGTTGCAGGACATGCTCGCCACCATCGGGTTTGACGTTGAGTCGGTCAACTCGGGGGCGGCTGCGATTGCGCGCATTCTGCAAGTCAGTCAGACCGGTGACCCTTTTGACTTTGTCATGCTGGACTGGCAGATGCCCGACATGGATGGCATTGAGACCAGTCAGCGCATCGGCGAATTGCCGATGGCAAGTTTTCCGCGCCCAGTGATGGTGACCGCTTATGGGCGCGAAGAAGTGATCAAAGCGGCTCACGATGTTGGCATTGACAACGTGCTGGTCAAGCCCGTCAGCGCCTCGCAACTGTTTGACACCATGCAGCACCTGCTCGGTGAAAGTGAGGTCAACCAGGCTGCGGTGGCGACACCACCGTGTGACCTGCAGGCGCTCGCGCATCTGCGCGGTGCGCGAGCGCTGATTGTGGAAGACAACGAACTCAACCAGCAAATTGCCTGCGAACTCCTCCTTGACGCGGGGTTTTTGGCCGATGTTGCGGCCAACGGCCAGATCGCTCTCACGATGCTGGCACAGCAACACGCGTTGCACCGGCCCTACGACGTGGTGCTGATGGACATGCAGATGCCGGTGATGGATGGCCTGCAAGCCAGTCAGGCCATCCGCCAGGACGCCCGTTACAGTGGCCTGCCCATCCTCGCGATGACCGCCAACGCGATGCAGGCTGACCGCGATCTTTGCCAGGCGGCTGGCATGAACGACTTTGTCGTCAAGCCGATCGAGCCGGCGTTGCTGTGGCGCGCTCTGGCACGTTGGACCCGCCCACGCGATGACTTGGGCCACAACGCGCCGGCCCTGGAATCCCTAGTTCAACCCGAGCGTCGCACGCCACAGCCAGACCGGCGCAAAGGCAACCGAGACGACAGCAAGCACCCCAACCAGATCCCGCACGACATCCCGGGCCTGGACACTCAGCTCGGCTTGCGCCATGCCATGGGCAAACATGAGCTCTATCTGAGCTTGTTGACGCAGTTCCTGCGCAGCCATCAGGACGCACTGCAACCGATCCGTCAGGCCATCCTGCAGGGCGAACTGGCCACTGCAGAACGGCTGGCGCACACCCTCAAAAGCGTGGCGGCCAACATTGGCGCCAGACCCTTGCATGACGAGATGGAAAGGCTTGAAAATGCCCTGCGTGACGGAAAGAATCCGTCACAGTACCTGTTGATGCTGGATGCGCCAGCGGTCTTGTTGGAACAGTTGATCACCCATTTACGGGCCTGTTTACCCGCCGCGCGACCGGTGCAAGTGGCAGAGCAGTTTGACCCGGCAGAACTCAGCGCGGTTTGCCGCGATTTGCAGGGTCTCTTGGCCTACGATAATCCGCAAGCTGCGGATCTGATACAGGAATATGCCCCCATACTCAGAGCCGGTTTGGGCGACAGCTTCCGGAAAATGCAAGGTGCCGTCGACGCATTTGATTTTCCGGCCGCCTTGTCGGCCCTGGATGAGGGTGTTGCCCAGGCGGGAATTCGACTTTAGCGCAGGAGTGACCATCATGCACAGTTTTGATCAAATGGGCACCGCCACCTTGCTGGTGGTGGATGACACCCCGGAAAACCTCTCCCTGATGTCGGGTCTGCTCAAGGACAATTACCAGGTCCGGGTCGCCATCAATGGCGACCGGGCGCTGTCGATCGCCATGTCGGAAAGTCCACCCGATCTGATCCTGCTTGACATCATGATGCCTGAGATGGACGGTTACGAAGTCTGTCGCCGACTCAAAGCCAACCCAGCCACACGCGACATCCCGATCATCTTTCTGACGGCCCGATCAAGCATCGAAGATGAGCAAAAGGGACTCGAAATGGGCGCGGTCGATTACATCACCAAACCGATCAACCCGCCGATCGTGCTGGCGCGGGTGGCAGCGCAGTTGTCACTCAAGGCCAGCACCGATTTCTTGCGCGAGAAAAACGAATTTCTGAACGAGAAGAACGACTACCTCCGGGAGAAAAATGCCTTCCTTCGAGATAAAAATGACTTTCTGGAGCATGAGGTGGTGCGCCGTACCCAGGAGGTCACCGCGATTCAGGACGTCACCATTCTGGTCATGGCATCTTTGGCCGAAACCCGCGACGCCGAGACCGGCAACCATATCCGACGCACCCAACACTACGTGCGTGCACTGGCGATCAGGCTCAAACCCCATCCGCGATTTGAGGGTTTTTTGAGCGACCACAACATCGACATGTTGTTCAAATCAGCTCCGCTACATGACATCGGCAAGGTCGGCATCCCCGACCGCATCCTGCTCAAACCCGGGCGGTTTACCGTCGAGGAGTTTGAGATCATGAAAACCCACACCACACTGGGACGCGATGCCATCGCACAAGCCGAAGCATCGCTGGGAACACGGGTCGAGTTCTTGACCATGGCCAAGGACATTGCCCTGTTCCACCAGGAGAAATGGGACGGTAGCGGTTACCCTGCAGGTTTGCGGGGTGATGCAATACCTGTTTCTGCCAGGCTGATGGCCATTGCGGACGTTTATGACGCTCTGATCAGTCGCCGTGTTTACAAGGAACCCATTGCGCACGAACAAGCGGTGCACATCATTGCCAATGGTCGCGGCACCCACTTTGACCCGGACATGGTTGACGGCTTTATCCAGATCCAAGGTGAGTTTCACGCCATCGCCCTGCGCTATGCCGACTCAGAAGTCGATCTGGAACGAAAGGCCAGCTACATCGATTGCGCCTGCAACACGGCAGTGACCAACCCCATTTGAGCCGTTCACACGCAGCAACGCGTATCAGTGCTGATGCTTCATCCCGCAGTACTTGCCAATTGCCAGACCTTTGCAGGCGACTTGCAGCTCCTTGAGGCAAGCCTCTACTTTCTTGCCGGACTCCAGACATTTGGCTGCCGATTCGTGCGCGCCAGCCATCGCCCGGTGGCGTGCAATATCTTCCAGGGTTTCCTTGTCGCCGTGTGTTTCAGCTGCGACGGCAGTCGTCGCTGAGGCGGCGATCAATAAAAGGGCCAGAAGGCTTTTCTGCATATTTCCTCTTTAAGTTAACGGGACTGGAGAAGCGCCAGCACACTGAGTCGATAGGCGCCAAGTGCCGGTATCAGGGCGGCGCCCAGCGCCACCAGCAAGGCCAGGCTAGGCACCCACCAAAGGACAGGTGGCCAAACCATACCACCGACCAGCAGGCTGCTGTCGAGTTGCAGGAACCAAGCCAGCAGCACGACCAGAATTTGCCCGAGCGCCAATCCGAGCACGGTGCCAAGCGATGCCAGCCACATCGCCTCACACAAGAGCAATGCAGCCAGGCGACGCGGCGGCGCACCGAGCAAGCGCAGCAGCGCCAGATCGCCCTGGCGCTCGCGCACCGCAGACCACAGGGCAATGAACACGCTCAATCCTGCCGTCAACAGCAGCACTGCAGCAAAAGCACGCAGCACGTCGATGCCAATGCCCAGCAGCAACAACAAACGGCTGACTTCCAGCGCCGGAGCTGCGGCCTGCATTTCGGTGCGACTATTCACCCACCTTGGAAAACTCAACGCCGCCATCGGCGTCTTGTAGCGGATCAAGGCCAGGGTAATTTCACGTTCTGCTTCAACAATTTCGCGGTCATCTTCGTCCGCAGCCGTGTCATCTTCATGCACCTTCCAGACGGATGCCGTGTCGGTCAGAATCAGGCGGTCCAGCACACTGCCGCTGGGTGCCAGAATGCCAACCACGGTGTAAGGGTTTTCACCATGACTGTGGCCACTTGCACCAAAGCCGTGCGACCCGACAAAACGCTGGCCGACCTGAAGACCCAGTTGCCGGGCCACACGACTGCCCAGCACCGCTTGCATCGGCGCTTGCCAGCGCACGCCTGCGGCCAGTTGAGCCTGGTAATGGTCCAGGTAAGCGCCCGAAGTACCGACAATGCGAAATCCCTGAAAGTTATCCCCCAGACTGATCGGGATCAGCTGTGCCACCTGGGGGTGTTGTGCCAGTTCATCGATGGCGGCCAATGACACGTTACCGGTCGGCACATCCAGATGCAAGACTCCACTCAAAATCAATTGCATCGGGCTGCCCTTGGCACCGACCACCACGTCGATACCCACCAGATCTCGCTCAAAAGCGCGGGACAACTGATGCCCTACCAACAGCAAAAAGGTGATCGACGCCAACCCCAAACCCAGCAACAGCACGTTAAGTGCGGCTCCCAAGGGGCGGGACCAAAGATAGCGCCAGGCAAAAAATAGTGTCTTCATCAACTACTTTGCATAGCTAACTATTCAATAGATGTAAGCGCTTGAGCGCCTTTTGACCTATATTTTCATGATCAAGAAGCGGCGTGATCCGGGCGTCGTGACTCGCAATCACCAGTGTCGCCGTGTGCGCACGCGCCGTATGCACCAGCACTGCCACCGCATCTGCTGCAGCAGCGTCATCCAGGCTGGCGGTTGGCTCGTCTGCCAGAATCACCTGCGGCTGCAGCAGCACTGCACGCGCCAGCGCCACGCGCTGCGCCTGCCCGCCCGACAGTTGCGCCGGCAGCCGCCGGCCGAGCTCTGCCACGCCAAGCGCCGTCAGTACCCGGGCAATGCGCGCCGGGTCCTCAGGCACCCCGGCAGCCCATTGCGCAAAGGCCAGGTTTTTCTGAACGCTGAGGGCCGCGCTCAGGTGCAGTCGCTGCGGCAAGAAACCAATGGTTTTAGCTCGCCAGGCATCTGACGTCAACCGTTCCAGATCACGCAAATTCTGCCCGGCAACCATAAGTTCGCCTTTGGTCGCAGGAACCAAGCCGGCCACCAATGCCAGCCAGGTGGATTTGCCACTGCCTGAGGCACCGCTCAGCAGCAACACGCCGCCCTGCGCCACCTCCACATCAGCATACTGCAGTGCCGCGGCGCCAGGATAGTGATAGCACAGACCCTCTGTGCGTATCATGGCGCGACATCAGCGGATGCCGCACTGACACAATCGGCACACACTCCCCGCACCGCCAGATCCAGGCTCAAACCCTGATAGCCGAGCGCCCGCAACGCCTGCATGGCGTGTTGTGCTGCCAGTTCAAGGTCGACCGCACCCGATGGCAAGGCTCCCGCCAGCGGGCTGTCGCGGTGACAACTCTGACATTCGAAATGTGGCATCGCCTTGACGCTGGCCGGCATGGCCTGATAACGCCGCACGCGCCGGGCATCGACGCGGCACAACAACAGACCCACCTGGGTCAGACGATCGATCAGCCGGTACAGGGTGACACGGTCCAGGCTATGCGCATCATCGGCCAGCGACTGCTGCAATTGGGCGTGGGTGTAACTGATGTCCGGATGCGCCAGCAGCCAACCCAACACCCGGCGTGCGGCACCGGTACGACGCAGTCCATGCGCCGACAACAAGGCATCAATGGGGTCGATCTCAGGCAAATCCGAAGCAGTTTGAGGTGACATGGCTTGAAAAATTCTGGCAACAGGACCTAATGCAACCAAGTTGCACTAAACTATACCGCAATCCAGTTGCATTATCATGCACTCTCTGCACCACAGCTTCATGTCGGACCCTTCCACACCCCGCCACACCCACCCGCACCAAGCTGGCACGCAGCCGCGATCGCCACGTTGGGCCTGGCTGCAAGTGGGTGCGCTTGGCTGGTCAGCCAGATGGCGGGTGGCATTGGTCAGCCCTTTGCTGCTGCTGCTATGGCTGGCGGTATGGTGGGCTAGCCAGGAGGTGGCGCCATGGTGAAGCTGGACAATTTGACGGTCAGCTACCGCCAACATCCGGCACTGCATCACATCACGGGTCAGTTTACCCGTGGCTCGTTGACGGCGGTCATTGGACCCAACGGGTCTGGAAAAAGCAGCTTGCTAAAAACCATCATGGGACTGCTGCCCGTCAGTGGTGGTGGCGTGCAGGTCACGGCAGATCGAGCGGCAATGGCTTATTTGCCACAAACAACCGAGATTGACCGAAGTTTTCCGATGACGGTACGCGAATGTGTGCTGCTGGGTGCCTGGAGCTCCGTGGGTGCCTGGAGTGGCGTCAACCCAAGACTGCTCGCTCGCGTTGACAGCGCCATTCAGTCCGTCGGGCTGCAAGGTTTCGAGCAACGCCCGGTTGGCTCACTCTCCAGTGGACAGTTTCAGCGCGTGCTGTTTGGGCGCATGTTGATGCAGGATGCAAGCTTGATTCTGTTGGACGAACCTTTCAATGCCATGGATTCGCGCACCACCAACGCGCTACTCGATCTGATCAAACAGTGGCACCAGGATGGCCGCACCGTCATTGCGGTATTGCACGACGACGCTCAGGTACTGGCGCACTTTCCGCAAACACTGCTGCTGGCGCGCGAACTGGTGGCCTGGGGCGACACCTCCCAGGTGCTGACGCCAGGCCATCTGGACAAGGCGCGCGCGCTGGCCGAAGCCTGGGACGATCAGGCTGAAATCTGCCACAGCGACGAACACGCGGCCCAGCCATGATCGACCTGATAGTCGGGCCCTTTGCCGAGTTCGCCTTCATGCGTCGGGCACTGGTGGCCACCGTGGCTCTGTCCATGAGCGCCGCACCGCTGGGGGTGTTTCTAAGCTTGCGGCGCATGAGCCTGCTGGGTGACGCGCTCAGCCATGCCGTATTGCCAGGCGTGGCCATTGGTTTTATGCTGGCGGGACTGTCGCTAGGGGCCATGGCTGCTGGCGGTGTGGTGGCCGGTTTGCTGGTGGCAGCGCTAGCCGGCATGATCAGCCGCGCCACCCCGCTGAAAGAGGACGCCAGTCTGGCCGCGTTGTACCTGATGGCATTGGCACTCGGGGTCACACTCATCTCCCGCCAGGGCAGTCAGCTGGACTTGCTGCACATCCTGTTTGGCAGCGCACTTGGCGTCGACGAAGCGGGACTGCTGCTGGTAGCCAGCGTCGCCACCATCAGCCTGCTGGCGCTGGCAGCGATGTACCGGGGGCTGGTGCTGGAAACCTTTGATCCGATCTATCTGAGCGCCACTGGTCATCGTGGTTGGGTCTGGCAGCAGGGCTTCTTGATGCTGGTGGTGATTAATCTGGTGGCGGGCTTTCAGACCCTGGGCACATTGATGGCAGTTGGCTTGATGATGTTGCCGGCGGTCTCTGCCCGGCTTTGGCACGACCGGCTGGGTGCCCAGTTGGTCAACGCCAGCGCCCAAGCCATGCTCGCCAGCGGCGCAGGGTTGCTGCTGTCCTACCACCTCGATACGCCCAGCGGACCGACCATCATCGCCTGTGCCGGCCTGTTCTATCTTTTGTCGCTGCTGGTGTCACCGATGGGCTGGTTACCACAACATCGCAAACGTCCACACCGGGTGGGGTAGGTGTCTCGAAAAGCAATAGGCCAAGGTTGTGGCGCAACGATGGGCAGGTCACCCCGTGCGCACGGTTGACTCCTCACCGCTCATCAAAACTCACGGTCACAGCGGCACTACTGGGGCGCGCCTGGCAGCTCAACACAAAGCCCTGTTCAGTCTCCCACGGCTCCAGCCCAAAGTTCTTGTCCATCGTCACCTGACCCTGGGTGAGTTTGCAGCGGCAGGTTGCACATACCCCACCTTTACAAGAAAAAGGCAAATCCAGGCCTGCAGCCAGTGCAGCATCGAGCACATGCTGGGTGGGCTCCATTTTCAACGCATGTGACTTGCCATCCAGGACCACCGTCAGCGCCACCTGGCCATCCCCTGCGGGCAAGTGACCCTGCCCTGTCACGGCCCGCCGTTCTTGTGGGGTCAAGGACTCCAGGGTCGGTGAGCTAAAACGCTCGGTGTGCAATTGCCGCGCTGGTACGCCCGCTTCCAGCAAGGCATGTTCAGTCGCCTCGATCATGGCCTCCGGGCCGCAAATGAAAACCTCGTCCATGCTGGCAACGGGCAACAAGGCTGCCACGATGGCACGCACCTTGTCACCATCGATGCGCCCTTGCAACAAATCCACCTCCTGCGCCTGACGCGACAACACATGGATCAGCGTCAGGCGATCGGCATAAGCGTCCTTCAGGTCCTGCAATGCTTCGTTGAACATCACACTGGCCATGTTGCGGTTGCCGTAGACCAGGGTGAACTTGGCCTTCGGTTGGTCCTGCAATGTGCTGGCCAGTATCGACAGGATCGGCGTGATGCCCGAACCCGCAGCGAATCCCACGCGATGCAGGGCGCGTGGTCGCTGCGAGACGAAACGCCCCTGCGGCGGCATGACGGCCAGCGTGTCGCCCTCCTTGAGCTGAGTCGCGGCCCAATTGGAAAACACCCCGCCCCGCATCGGCCGAATGCCGACCACCAGTTCCTGCTGCTGAAGAAAATGCTGGCGGGTACAGCAGATCGAATAGCTTCGCCGCGTATCGACCCCGTCGATGCTGCTGCGCAGGCTCAGGTATTGGCCGGGCTTGAAATCAAAGATATCGCGCAACGCGTCGGGCACGTGCAAGGCAATGGCCACGGCACCGGCGGCCTCTGGAGCGATGCGGGCGACGCGCAAAGGGTGAAAACGTGTAGGCATGGCAGACAGGTGTGCAGCAGCACACTCAGTAAGGTTTGAAATAGTCAAAGGTCTCAAGGCAGCTCAAACAGCGGTAGAGCGCCTTGCAAGCGGTCGAACCGAAATGGGATATCTCTGTGGTCTGTGCTGAGCCGCACTGTGGGCAGGCCACGGCGCAGGCATCGCTCTGCGGCCTCTTCTTGCTGGAAAAGGAAATCACCGCGGCGGCTGATTCGACTGCACAGGCGTGTGGCGGTGCAATGCCGTAGGCGCGCAACTTGTCGCGAGCCGTGTCGGTCATCCAGTCGGTGGTCCAGGGGGGAGCCAGTTGGGTCACAACACGCGCCGCCATGCCCGCCGAACGCAGTGTGGCCACCACATCATCGTTCATCTGGCGCATGGCCGGACAGCCGCTGTAGGTGGGTGTGATCACCACCTCCAGCCCGTTGGCACTGTCACGCACCGCGCGCAAGATACCCATTTCACGCAAATTGACCACAGGTATCTCGGGGTCGGCGACCAACTCCAGCGCCGACCACACCGCAAAGTGCGCGTCACCGGGCAGCCGCGGTGCCAAAGGTCCCTCCGGGAGTGGGGCCAACATGGCTACCAGACCGCTTGCGGGTGGGCACGGGCCAGGCTCTGAATTTCCGCCAGCACATAGCCCAGATGTTCGGAGTGCATCCCGAGCTTGCCAGAGCTGACAAAACCACCTGGAGCCGGTCGCGTCAATGTGGCCTGCGCCAGCACGCTGTCGACCGTGCCGCTCCATCCAGCCTGCAGCGCCCCAATATCGACGCCCACCCCAGCCTTGAACGCTGAGGTCTCCATGGCGCTAGCACTCCAGAACTCCTGCGTGTAGGGCATCAGGTGGTCAATGGCCGCCTGCATCCGCGCGTGCGAGACCTCGGTCCCATCACCGAGCCGGATCACCCAGTCCTGCGCATGGCGCAGGTGGTACTGTGTTTCCTTCAAAGATTTGGCGGCAATGGCAGCCAATTGGGCGTCGCGGCTGGCTTTCAGACCTTGCCACACCCGCACCATCAGCGCGCTGTACAAGAAATTGCGCCCGATCGTCACCGCGTAGTCACGATCTCCCCCGGCACCCGGGTGCAGTGCCAGGCTGTGCGGCAACTCCAGCAGGGTGTAGTTCCTGAAATCGGGCACATCACGCCAGTAGGCCAGCAGATCTTCACTGGTCTTTCCGTCGCCACGCAGGGTTGCCACGTGTTGGTACAGCAGACGCGCCTGACCGATCAGGTCTAGGCTGTTGTTGGCCAGTGCCAGATCTTCTTCGAGCACGGGCCCGTGGCCACACCACTGGGCATTGCGCTGACCCAAAATCAACGCGTTGTCGCCAAGGTGCAGCAGATACTCCTGCACCTTCATCACATGTGCCCCACTTCTTCGGGAATGTTGTAGAAGGTTGGGTGGCGGTAGATTTTGTCGGCCGCCGGATCAAACAACGCTTCTTTGTCCTCGGGGGCGCTGGCGGTGATATTTTTGGATGGCACCACCCAGATGCTCACACCCTCCTGGCGGCGCGTGTAGATGTCGCGCGCCATTTGCAGGGCATGCTGCGCGTCGCTGGCGTGCAGGCTGCCGCAGTGTTTGTGCTCCAGGCCTTGTTTGCTGCGAACAAACACTTCCCACAAGGGCCAGTCTTTGAGGGCTGAGGTGGTCATGCTGCTTCCTTCTGTGGTTGGAGTTGGTGCTTGTGCGCATAGGCCAATGCCGCATCGCGCACCCACTGCCCGTCGTTGTGGGCCTTGACGCGGGTGGCCAGGCGTTCACGGTTGCACGGGCCATTGCCGTTGACCGTGCTCCAGAACTCGTCCCAGTCGATCTCGCCATGGTCGTAGTGCTGGCGCTCATCGTTCCACTTCAGCAGCGGATCAGGCAGCGTCACGCCCAGCACATTGGCCTGTGGCACGGTGGCATCAATAAACTTTTGCCGCAAATCGTCGTTGCTGATGCGCTTGATGCCCCACCTCATCGCCTGCTCGCTGTGCGGGCTGTTGGCATCCGGAGGGCCAAACATGGCCAGGCACTTCCACCAGAAACGGTTGACCGAATCCTGCACCATCGCCTTCTGCTCGGCGGTGCCCTGCATCATCACCAGCAGCGCCTCATACCCCTGGCGCTGATGGAACGACTCCTCTTTACAGACACGGATCATCGCGCGGGCGTACGGGCCATAACTACAGCGGCACAGCGGAATCTGGTTCATGATGGCGGCGCCGTCGACCAGCCAGCCGATCACGCCCACGTCAGCCCAGTTGAGCGTGGGATAGTTGAAGATGGAGCTGTATTTGGCGCGGCCACTGTGCAGGTCGGCCAGCATCTGGTCGCGCCCCTGGCCCAGCGTTTCAGCGGCGCTGTACAGGTACAGACCGTGGCCGCCTTCGTCTTGCACCTTGGCAATCAGGATCGCCTTGCGTTTCAGGCTGGGAGCGCGGCTGATCCAGTTGCCCTCTGGCAACATGCCCACAATCTCGCTGTGCGCATGCTGGCTGATCTGGCGCAGCAGCGTTTTGCGGTAAGCGCTGGGCATCCAGTCTTGCGGTTCGATCTTGCCGTCAGCGGCTATTCTTGCGTCAAAACGCGCTTGCAATTCAGGGTTTTCCATTGACAAGGGGCGAGTCGATGGTTTTTCACCGGGCGACTCCTGCACGTTAAGCGACTGGGTGTACATGGGCGCAGGCTCCTGTGGGTTGAACAAATGGTACGCTTTGGCGGCATGCAGGTGTTACGCCTGCCAAGCCGGCGGGCGCTTGTCGAGAAATGCGCCAATGCCGTCGCGCGCCTCGGGGGTGGAGCGTTGTGTGGCGATGCGACGGGCGGTGTCTTCCAGGGTGGCCGCATCGATGGGGCGGCCTTTCACGGCTTCGATCAGGTCTTTGGCCGCTTTTTGGGCGAGTGGGCCACCAGCCAGCAGTGGCTCCACAAGCGCAGCCACACCGGCGTCAAGTGCCTCCACCGCGGTCACTTCGTTGACCAGACCGATCATCAGCGCGCGCTCGGCGCTGATTTTTTCGGCACTTTGAAAATAGCGCAGCGCGTGGCGTGGCCCAATCGCCCGCAGCACGTAGGGGCTGATGACCGCCGGGATGATGCCAAATTTGACCTCGGAGGTGGCAAAACTTGCGTCGCTGCTGGCCACCGCCATGTCGCACGCCACAGCCAGCCCGGTGCCGCCCCCTAAGGCCGCGCCGTGCACCCGCGCAATGGTGGGCTTGGACATGCCAGCCAGCCGCTGCAGCATGTGGGCAAAGCGGCGTGCGTCGGCCAGGTTGTCGGCCTCGCTACCCTTGGCGGCGCGGCGCATCCAGTTCAGGTCGGCCCCGGCCGAAAAATGCTTGCCCCGCCCGCCCAGCACCACCACACGCACGCGGGGATCGGCGTCAAGCTGCAAGCAAGCCTGGTGCAGGTCGGCAATCAGCTGCTCATTGAAGGCGTTGAACACCTTCGGGCGGTTCATCCAGACCGTGGCGACCGGTCCGGCATGTTCTATTTGTAAGGTTTCAAACATGGGCTTCCTGGGTTAAGAACGGTGGAGCAAAAAATGGGGGGCGGATCCGCGTAGCGCAGCGAAGACGGCTCTGACCCCTTTTTTTGCGGGTTACCTGTGCCTTAATTCGCCTGTGTCCAGTCGCCGTTCTTGATCTCCAGCATCCGGAAGGCCGACAGGTCCAGGCCCATGTGGTCGGTGGCCGACATGTTGACCACACCGCCGGTGCCGACGAAGCCCTTGGTGGCTTCAATCGCGTCGCGCACCTTAGCCTTGTCGGTGCCACCGGCGCGCTTGATCGCATCCACCGCCAGCATCAGGCCGTCGTAGGCGTGGCCGCCAAAGGTCGACACATCGGTTTTCCATTTGGCGCTGAAGGCCCCGGCATACCCTTCAGCCACGGCTTTTTGCGGGTCGTTGGCGGCGAGTTTGTTGGCAATCAGCAGTGCGGCGGCGGGCAGGCGGACTCCTTCAGAGGCCGGGCCAGCGAGTTTGATGAACTCGTCAGACGCTACGCCATGGGCGTGGTACAGCGGCAGCGTCATGCCCAGCTGTTTGTAGCCTTTGGTGGCAATCGCCGGGCCTTGGCCCAGACCAAAGATAAACACGGCCTGCACGCCGGGGGTGTTGCGGATTTTGGTGAGCTGCGGGCTCATGTCAGTGTCTTTGGGGCCATAGGTTTCGTTGGCGACCAGGGTGATGCCGTATTTGCCGGCCACGCCTTCGGTCTCTTTTTTGCCCGACTGGCCAAAACCACTGTTCTCAGAGAACAAGGCCACCTTGGTCAAACCACGTTTTTTCATGTCCTCAAACACTTTTTCGGCAGCCATGCGGTCGGTATGCGGGGTTTTGAACACCCATTTTTTGACGGGTTCGACAATCACCACGGCACCGGCCAGCGAGATGAAGGGCACACCGGCCTTTTCCACCAGCGGCACCATCGACATGGTGGAGCCGGTGGTGGTGCCGCCCACGATGATGTCGACCTTGTCGTCGTCGATCAGGCGCTTGCCAAAGCCGTTGGCCTTGCCGGCGTCGCTACCGTCGTCGTAGTGCACCAGCTCGAGGTTGCGGCCCAACACGCCGCCTTTTTTGTTGATGTCTTCCACATACATCTGCAGGGTCTTGAGCTCAGGGTCGCCCAGGAAGGCGGCCGGTCCGGTGACCGAGAGCACCGAGCCAATCTTGATCGGGTCTGCGGCCAGGGCGGCCAGCGTGCTCAGTGCCAAAGCGGTACCAAGGGCGAGTTTTTTGAGGGTAAATTTCATGGATGTGTCTCCTTTGTGGTTAAAAAAATCAGGTTCGCTCAATCACCAGGGCAATGCCTTGCCCAACACCAATGCACATCGTGCAAAGCGCATAACGCCCGCCACGCCGTGCCAGTTCATACAGCGCGGTGGTCACCAACCGCGCACCGCTCATGCCCAGAGGATGCCCAATGGCAATCGCGCCGCCATTGGGGTTGACCCTAGCGTCGTCATCGGCCAGGCCCAGGTCACGCAGCACCGCCAGGCCTTGCGCGGCAAAGGCTTCGTTGAGCTCGATCACGTCCATCTGATCCAGCGTCAGGCCAGCACGGGCCAGCACCTTGCGCACCGCCGGTGCCGGGCCAAAACCCATAATGCGCGGGGCCACCCCGGCAGCCGCCATGCCGACGATGCGGGCGCGCGGGGTCAGCCCGTTGGCGCTTGCAGCCTGCTCTGAGGCAATCAGCAGCGCGCACGCGCCATCGTTTACCCCCGAGGCGTTGCCCGCAGTCACCGACAGCTCGGGTCCATTCACGCCTTTGAGTTTGGCCAGCATGGGCAGCGTGGTGTCGGGGCGCGGGTGCTCGTCGGTGTCCACCACCGTGGGCTCACCCTTTTTGTTGGGGATCAGCACCGGAGTCAGCTCGTCAGCAAACCGCCCGGCCGCGTGCGCTGCCGCCCAGCGCTGTTGCGAGCGCAACGCAAAGGCATCCTGGTCGGCGCGCGAGATGGCAAAGTCGGCCGCCACGTTGTCAGCGGTTTGCGGCATCGAATGCGTGTCGTACAGCTTTTTCATTGTCGGGTTGACAAAGCGCCAGCCGATGGTGGTGTCAAAGATGGCCGCGTTGCGAGAAAACGCGCTCTCGGCCTTGCCCATGACAAACGGCGCGCGCGACATGCTCTCCACGCCGCCGGCAATCATCAGGTCGGTCTCACCCGACTTGATGGCACGCGCGGCCATGCCAATGCAGTCCATCGACGAGCCACACAAGCGGTTCACGGTGGTGGCAGGCACCTCCACCGGCAAACCTGCCAGCAGCCCGGCCATGCGCGCCACGTTGCGGTTGTCTTCGCCGGCCTGGTTGGCGCAGCCGTAAATGATGTCGTCGACGCTGGCCCAGTTGACCTGCGGGTTGCGCGCCATCAAGGCTTTGAGGGGAATGGCGGCCAGGTCGTCGGCACGCGCGCTGCTCAACGCGCCACCGTAGCGGCCAATGGGGGTGCGAACAGCGTCGCAAATGAAGGCTTCAGGCATGGATTTTCAATACTAAAGTTAATAGCTGTAAGCGCTTGATATAAAAGGGCTGGAGGTCGATTTCATCTACAAATCAGACCAGCTTGGGCCGCTCGTCAATCACCCGCTTGGCCTTGCCAGTCAGGGTGCGCGGGATCGAGTCAAACGCCATCACATTCACCTGGGTGGAGACGCCGATGTTGGTCTTGATGTGGTGCTGCAGCTCTTTGGCAATGGCATCCATTTCCGAGCGGGTAAGCTTGCCCGAGAGCTCGCGCTGTACCTCGCAGCGCACCTCGACATCATCAAGATGCCCTTCGCGCGACAGCAGCACCTGGTAGTTGCCCGACAAGCGTTTGTCACGCAAAATTTGCTCTTCAATCTGCGTCGGAAACATGTTGACACCGCGCACGATCAGCATGTCGTCGGTGCGGCCGGTGATCTTGCCCATGCGCCGAAACGCGCGCGAGGTGGGCGGCAGCAGGCGCGTGAGGTCGCGCGTGCGGTAGCGCACCACCGGAAAAGCCTCTTTGGTGAGCGAGGTAAATACCAGTTCGCCATCCGACCCGTCGGGCAGGACCTCACCGGTTTCGGGGTCGATGATCTCGGGGTAAAAATGGTCTTCCCAGATCACCGGGCCGTCTTTGGACTCAATGCATTCGCTGGCGACACCCGGTCCCATGACTTCGGTCAGGCCGTAAATGTCGATGGCGTCGATGCCCAGTTTGGCTTCAATCTCGCGGCGCATGCCCTCACCCCAGGGCTCAGCACCAAAAATGCCGACCTTGAGCGAGATGTCTTGAGGCGCGATGCCCAGCCGCTCAAACTCTTCGGCGATCACCAGCGAGTAGCTGGGAGTGACCATGATGATGTCAGGCCGGAAGTCGACAATCTGCTGCACCTGTTTTTCGGTCTGGCCGCCCGACATGGGCACCACGGTGCAGCCCAGGCGCTCGGCACCGTAGTGCGCACCCAGGCCACCCGTAAACATGCCGTACCCATAGGCCACATGCACCATGTCGCCCTTGCGCCCGCCCGCCGCCCGGATGGAGCGCGCCACCAGATTGGCCCAGTGGTCGATGTCTTTGAGGGTGTAGCCCACCACAATCGATTTGCCGGTGGTGCCCGACGAGGCATGCACGCGTGCCACCTGCTCGCGCGGCACGGCAAACAGGCCAAACGGGTAGTTGTCGCGCAGGTCGGTTTTGGTGGTGAACGGGAATTTGGCCAGATCGGTCAGGGTTTTGAGGTCGCTGGGGTGCACGCCCTTGCTATCGCACTTCTGCTTGAAGCTGGCCACGTTGTTGTAACTGTGGGTCAGCGTCCACTGCAGGCGCTGCAGTTGCAGGGCAGAGATCTCGTCGCGGCTGGCTAGCTCAATGGCTTCCAGGTCACCGGGCTGGGGTTGTCTGCAGGTCATGCTTGTCTCCTCATGGAAAACGTGAATAAGAGATGATTTTGCGCTCGGCGCATCTGAAACTTCTGTCGTACAACGTGCTTGTTGCTTGGAGCGACACTTGGCGATGGGTAACTTCTGAACCCGTGAATGACGGTGTGACAAACCGCGCCCTGAATCCGCGCAGCGGGTGGGCCGGACAGCTTCCTCATACTGGAGTACCAGAAATCGTCAGCCGCCCGGCCCACCCACTGCGCTAATGCTGGTTGGAATACGCAAGCCCACGCGTACGCCAAGTATTGCCTTAAGTTTTGCTTCAGCACAACGCGGTCGTTGGCACAGTTGCCGGCAGGGGTGGGTGCCGATTTCTGGTACCCCAGTATGAGGCTCCCGCCCCTGCCGGCAACTGTACCGGGCGCAAACCCATCACCAAGCCCGTACAAAGAACTCACCATAACGTCAAGAGCAATTGGTCGGCGCATTCATGCCTGCCCGTCCGCCAGCTGCAGTCCAGCAATCACTTCGCCCTTGATGCGGTAACTTTTGCCCCGAAACAGCGCCACCGTCTTACCGCCCAAGGTGCGCACGGTGATGTCGTACACACCCGTGCGTCCTGACAGTGAACGCTCCACCGCTTCAGCTTCAAGCACATCGCCCTCGCGCGCCGGCGCCAGAAAGTCAATGCTGCAGCCCGAGGCCACGGTGTTCTGGTTGTAGCTGTTGCACGAGAAAGCAAACGCGCTGTCGGCCAGCGTGAAGATAAAGCCGCCGTGGCAGATGTGGTGGCCGTTGACCATGTCACCGCGCACCACCATGCGGATCAAGGCGTAACCAGGCTTGACGCTCTGGATCTGCATGCCCAGCCCTTGCGTGGCGCGGTCGCGCGACCACATGGCCTGGGTCACCGCGTCGGCCAGCGTTTGCGGGTCTGTCGGGGTATCTGGGGTGATCGCGGTCTCAGTCATGAAAAGCCTTCTGTGCAAAAACATGCTGCTGTATCAGCGGCGAGGTGCGGTAACGGTCTTCGCCATAGGTGCTGGCCAAGTGACTCAATACGGTTTGAACCTGTTGAAGCCCAATGGTGTTGGCCCAGGCCAGCGGACCGCAGGGGTAGTTGACACCCAGGCGCATGGCGGTATCAACCGCCTGCGAGGTGCATACGCCCTGGTAAACCGCGTCAGCGGCCTCGTTGGCCAGCATGGCCACGGTGCGCATCACAATCAGGCCGGGGATATCCTGCAGGCGCGACACGGCAAAGCCCGCGGCCTGCAACACGCCGACGGCATCCTGAGCTGCTTGCGGGTCGCACTGCGCGGCAACACTGATCGCCAGCCGGGTGGCTTTGTGGTAGTCCAGCGCCAGATCGATCAGCACGGTGTTGGGCGTTTGCGTCTCAAATGCGCGGCGGGTGGCACTGCGGCCATCGGTGACACACAGCACAGCGCCGCCTGCTTGGGCAATGCGGGCGTCGCTGCTGGCAGCGCGGGTAACACTGACCGATGCGGCACCGAGCCGCTCTGCCAGCGCCTGCGCGGCTGGGGAATCGCCACAGATTTCCACCTTGGCGGGCAGCGCCTGCTTGGCCTCTTGCTGCGCAGCGGGTTTCTCAGCGCCAGCGCTGTAGTCATAAAACCC
>NZ_JAGPBB010000125.1 GCF_018063565.1 Rhodoferax sp. | reverse complement strand
CAGCCTTGAAGAGTCACAGGCCTGGATATTGGCCAGTTTTCCGAGCGGTCGACTGTTCAAGACCTGTTGTCGCAATTCGATTCACCCATTTGCCAGCCAAATAGCCGACCTTGGGTTTGAACACATTCACCCGATGCACAAAGTCAACTACGTCAAGCTGCGAGTGACAAGTTGAAGTTTGATGTTGCCATAGAGACCTTACTCAAGACGAAGGAAACGGATGAATTCAGCAGTAATTGTTATCGACGCTACAGAAGAGGTTGTGAAGCTATCCGTCGATCAAACCAGCTCGGGCCCAGACCAATCAGTTGAAAAAAATGTCATTGACGCGTTGTCACGCCGCCAGGTCACGGCATCTTGATGCACCGCCAGCCACCAGGTTTGCATCAAAGGATTGGGTTTGGGTTTGGCAAACCCTTGTGGTGTGAGCAGAGCCAGACACCAGGCGGGCTGCGGGTCACGCACAGAGGCGTATTGAATGGCGCCCACTTGTGCTGTGCGCGCCACCTGCGCCAAGGCTTGGGTGGCCGTGTAATCGCTGGGATGTGACCACGAAGACGCTTGTTCACTGAACGGCGGCAGGCGCAGATCAATCACCTGGGTTTTGACCTCGGCACTGAAGGCGGTGTGGGCTACGGGTTGTAATTTGTCCAGGTCCACGGCATCCTTCAAAAACTTCCAGCGCCAGTAGCCTAGCTCAGCGCTGGCGGTGCGCACCGACTCGGCACCGTAAAAAACGCCAGGATCCGTGACCGCTCTGAAGCGCGAGCCAGGTCGCGCCGGGTAGTAACGAAACGGTGTGGCCAACAGGTAGTCCAGATCCTGGGTGGCATCGGGTTGGGCGGGTTTGCTGCCTTCCAGCAAAGATTCCAGCAAGTTTTGCTCGTCGTTGGTATCAACAATCTTCATGGTGGATGCCGTGTGCTGAGCTTCCACCATGCGCCAGACCGATCCGGTCCAAGGCCGGGCCTCAGACGCGAGCGCGGCTGGCATCCAGGTATTGAACGACACGGACCAATCCTTCGGTGTGGCGAATGAGTTCAACCGGCTTGGCTTGCAGGCCCAGGTTGTCACTGAGCAGCCATTTGCGCGCGGTGGCTTCATCCCCCACGATGGAATCGAGCGAGCGAAACACGCGCACAAACAGCAAGGCAAAGTCCCACTCCTTGCGCTTGGGGTCCAACTGGTAGCTACCGTTGTAAAGGCGGGAGATGGTGGGTGCGCTCACGCCCAGCACCTTGGACAGCAAGGTTTTCGATACGTCCAACCGCTCGGCGGCGCGGGCCACGGCCTTGCTCAGCACTGCGGCAGCTTCGGGCTGCTGGGTCACTTGGGATTTGATGGCAGTCATGGTGCGCCCTCATTTAGATGATTCAGTAGAAATATTATGGCATATTAATTTCTGTGGATCTGTAAACAGCACTAAACGCCAAGACTCTGACCAATGCGAAAGAGGAGGGCGATGCGCATGATGCCGAAATGGCTTGGTTTGCGCAAAGAAGCCGGGCTCGTGTTTGTACGGGTGATTCAGGCGTATCCATCGGTGTCGGTGGAACAGGCATTGGTTCGAGTCCAAATCGCGGCAGGTTGGCGGATGATTGTTGAGCAGTACGTCAGTATTGGATCTCTGGCACAAACCGTTACAGCCGACCGCAACATGACCAACTTCGCCTGGTGGCACCAATCCCAGGATGCACACAAACGACTCCAGCGTTTGGTCCAAGCTGGCAGAATCGCCCGTCCTGACTCTTTTGTACCTGCTCGACCCCTCATTTGGATGGGGCGGTGTCCCCTCCACACACCTCTTTTTCATGACTTCTTCTTCCCAGGGCACGCTTGGCATCGACTTCGGCACCTCCAATTCCGCCATGGCCTGGGCTGACCCGCTGAGTGATGCCCGCCACCTGCCTCTGGAAGGTCAGGCCACCTCCATGCCCACGGCCGTGTTCTACAACTCAGAGGATCTGAGCACCCACTTTGGCCGCGACGCTGTGGCCCAGTACCTGGGGGGTACACCCGGGCGCCTGATGCGTTCGCTCAAAAGCCTGCTGGGCAGCCCCTTGCTGCAGGAAACCACGGTGATCAACCATCACCAAGTCAGTTTTCAGGACATCATTGCCACCTTTCTGGCGACTTTGCGCGAACGCGCCACCCAGTCGCTGGGTACTTCACCCACTCGTGTGGTGATGGGCCGCCCGGTGCACTTTGTGGATGATGACCCTGAGCGCGACGCCCTGGCCGAACGCTCACTACGACAGGCAGCACAATCCGTCGGTTTCGACGACGTGTTATTCCAACTTGAACCGATCGCTGCCGCCCTGGACTATGAGCGCCGCCTGCGACGTGAATCCATCGTGCTGGTGGTGGACATTGGAGGTGGCACCTCCGACTTCACGGTGGTGCGACTGGGTCCGCAGCGCATGACGCTGGGTGCACGCACCAGTGATATCTTGGCCACCACGGGTGTGCACATTGGTGGCACGGACTTTGACCAAAAATTGAGCCTGGAGCAAGTGATGCCGATGCTGGGTTACCGTCATCTGGGGCCACAACAGCGCGAAGTACCCAGTCGCATCTTTTTCGATCTGTCCACCTGGCATCTGATCAACTGGCTGTACCAGTCGCGCGCAATGAGCCAGGCCCGCAGCCTGCGTCCCAATTTTTCGGACCCGCATTTGCACCAGCGGTTGATGAAAGTGCTCAACCACCGTCAAGGTCACCACATGGCGCATGAACTGGAGCAGGCCAAAATCCGCTGCTCTGACCTGAATGAGCGCACAGCGGTGGATCTGTCGTTTGTCGAACCCGGTTTTGCCGTTCAGATGGCGCCCAACGATATGCGTGAGCATCTGGCGGTGTTGCTCGGGCGGGTGGTGGCCTGTGCGCGTGAGTGTGTACAGCGTGCCGATCTGACCGCTGGTGCGTTGGATGCGATTTACCTGACCGGTGGCTCGTCGGCTTTGCGTGCTTTTCAGTCCGCGCTGCAGGCTGAATTTCCGGGTGTCGATCTGGTTGAAGGTGACCTGTTTGGCGGGGTGGCGGCGGGATTGGCTTATTCCCACGTCAGGGTTTGACCGGTTGGTGGCCGGGTGAGCCACTTGGAGATCAGGGCCCCCGGTTTTGGTCGACAGCCGGTGGAGCGACCATGGAATTGGTCGCTACTTGATGGACCTTCCATCGCAGATAGGAACCGCCGGTTTCGAGCGCTCAGATCGGATAAACGTGGTTCGGCAATGAACGTTCTCGCTGGTATTGTCTGTCAAATCATTTTGACCGTGCCTTGATCGGCCGACAGCTGACTCTGGCAGAGTGTGTCTGAACAATCAGGGAGGAATTGAGGCCACTGCTGCGCGCTGGGGAAACCCTCATGGCAAACTTCTGAGTATCGTTTTTCCAGAATCCTAAGAAAACATGGGGATCGCCTCAATGCCTGGCGCGAACTAACCCGTTGCCTTCAAAAAAGTTCAGGCTTTTCCTTGGCTTTGATGGTTTCAAACAGCCCACTGATGCTCCGCATGCCATGCTACAGATGAAAATCGCCCGCAGCTTCGGGTTGATACAGCACCTTTTCAATCCGGATATAGCAGGTCCGGTTCGGAATACGCCAGTTGAAGGCATCGCCCGCCTTGAAGCCGAGAATGGCAGTGCCGATACTGGAAAATACAGAAACTTTACCGGCATGCTCATCTGCGTCTTCGGGGTAGACCAAGGCCACCTCCATCTTTTCGTCGTCCAGGTGCAGCAAAGCCTTGGAGTTCATTGTGACGACGTCCTCGGCCACATGTCCCGGATCGACCACGATGGCACGTTCGATCTCGTGTTCGAGCTCAAAAATATCAGCGCCTTGCTCCTGCTCAATCAAGCGTTTGATGCGGGTCTTGTCGATTTCAGTGATGTGGATGTCTGCGCTGTGAAAAGCAGGCCGTTCGCGCAAGAGCCGCAGGTAGCGCTCGGAGCCCATGACCAGCGAATTCATCGAGGGGGTTTTGCCTTGCAGCTCAAAGCCGCTGCGCAAGAAAGCCCGGAGTGATCGAGCGTTTTCTGGATGGATCTTGGCGATCAACCTGTCGGCCCGCATCTCGAAGAAAGCGATCTTCATGGCCTCGCGGATGGCGCTGGCGCCCAGCTTTCGACCCCAGTTGTCCCGGTTGCCGATGACCAGCACCATCTCGCAATCCCTGCCCGCCTTGACCAGTCGCACAAATCCGACAGGCACATCATGCCGGTTACAGACCATGAAGAAACGCCCGCCTTGGTTGAACAAATGCGTGAGGATGGGCAACTGCACCCGGTCGATGACCCGCTCGATCATTCGAGACACTCCGCGTGAATCACTCAGGAAACGAATCACGTCTTCGTCGTGCAGCCAATCCATCAGCTTGAGCGCGTCTTGCCGGGTGATTTCGGGGCACAGAGAAATGAAAGGCGCTCTCATATCAGCCACCATGACGTAGTGGCGGCTCATGCTGCAACCCAGCAGCCGCTCACCAGCCTTTCGGGCCGGGTCAGCGCCCGCACGAATCCACATTGCTCCCATGCCTCCATGGGGGTGATCAACCCGGCGAAGACACCGTAGTCCTGCCCCGACTGGATCTGACCGCCAGCCTGCAGTGTTTCACCCACGCGAATGGAGCCGTCTGCAGTGATGTCGTGCGCCGCCAGCAAGCCCCAGCCGCAATGGAGGTGACCACCCACCCGCACCGACTGGCCCGATTGCACGCCCTGGGCGACTTCCAGCGTGCCGGCCACGTGTACGTCGCCGCCCACCTTCATGCCACTGCGGCAGCTGAAGTCGGCCCCGGCCACGAGATCTTGACCGACCGTGACTGACCTCTGAACCACGGCGGGGCCGCCACAGTCGGCTTCCCAGCCCACCCGCAAGTGACCACCTGCTGCGACAGCCCCCAGCACGCGTAGCGACCATTCCACCCGCGTGTCACCCGCCACCGCGAAGGGGCCTTCGCATTGCACCGAGCCTTCAACGCGCAGATCACCCCCTACCTGCAGCTGACTGCCCACGCGCACGCCACCGCGCACCGCGAGCGACGCGCCCGTTCGCATCACGGTCCCAACTTCGATCGGCCCTTTGCAGACGACAGAACCTGCATACACGAATGCCTCTGCATGCAGTGCATCTAACGTGAGCACATCGTCGGTAGGCCCGAGTTGGTCAAGCAACCAGCAGGCATCTGCGATATGCCCCTCTTGAACCAAATCGTCCAGCAGTTGCTGGTAGCCGCTCAGGTCTTCCTGCCGTTTCAGGTACCAGCGGTAGCCTGCCGTGCAAGGTTTTTTGGATCGAATGAATTCCCGTGTGATATCCATTTTTATGAAGTCCTCCAAGTCAAGGCGTTCTTCCGGAGTTCATGGACCGCCTGGCCTCTTATTTGAGGACGACCAAGCATGGTTTCACGAGCAACCGAAAAGTCAGCTTGTCAGGTGATGCAGTCGCCCGTACCAAATACCGCACCCCAAGGTTTGCTAACTCTGTTAGGTGTCATGTCGATTGCGCCGACCTGTGCAGTGGAACCAGCAGCACGGGGCGACCGACATCCCGCAGCAAACGCAGGACCAGGCGGTCGCGCAACAAAGACACGAGTCTGGGTCGGTGATGCCATCCAAGGACCAGCGTCGAGCCAGCACGATAGTGGATCCGTTTGAGGATTTCAGAACGTGTGTCACCATGCGCCAAAACCAGATCAATTCTGGCCTTCACTTCCGGGCTTAGGGTTGCAACGGCAGCATCAAACCGTTGGCGTACCGCCACCCAATGTTGGCGCAGGGTGTGGTGGAATACCCCTTTGCCTTGTTCAAACTCGTCGAGTGACGGGAAGTTGGCGCCGTCAACAACGTGCAGCAACTCGATGGTCTTTGTTTCCCCCAACATGGCGAGTGCAGAGACCAGCGGTGGAACGGCAGCTTCATGTCTTGAAGCCACTACCGCATTGGGTCCTGGTATGACGGCCGATGGTGTGCAGGCCATCACGCGAATGCGAGCGTGATCAAGAAGCCCCCGGATCAATGGAGATGACCAGAAAAAACTTCTTTGCAGCAGTTGATCCCTTTGGATGAAAACCAGATCAAAGCCCTGCGCCAAAGACGGCAGATCTTTCTCTAACAGTTCCCGCTTTACACCCAAATGCACCTGCATTTGGTGGTGGCGACTCAGATGCCGTGCCCTTTGGATGAGTCTGTCGATGGGATGTGTGTAGCCGTGCTGTGGCTTATTGCAATAGTAGGAAAGATACAGCGCCATCCCTTGCTGGAGCGCGAACCTGGCGGCGGCATTCAGCAAGCTCTCGGATTCAGGGCCAAGGTCAGTGATGGCGAGTACGGAGTGCAAGCGACCATTGGCTCGGGGAAGAAGGTCCGATTCATTTTGGACACGAGTTGGAGGGTGCGCCGGTGCGTCCGGCGCTTTCGAAACAAACTTCAGGCGCTCATATGCCAGCTGGCTGGGCGGCGGCCATGTTTTTTGATAGCGGTAGGTCATGGGAGGTCCTTGGCGTGATCGGTCACCGCATTCATGCGGCAGGGTGTGTGTTTTGTTGACGATTTCACAGCGCGTAGTCGCCGCAAGCCTCTGGCTGAAACAACACTTGCTTCACAAGCGCCGAATGCTCCTTACCTTGAGGGCTGCGCCACACAACTGTTTCTCCTACACGTCGGCCTAAGAAACTGGCCCCGACCGGAGAAAGCACAGAGATGTTGCCGTGGGCAGGATCAGCACTCTCGGGATAACAAATCTTGATGTTCTTTGTTTCGCCGGATTGCAGGTCTTCAACCATGAACAAGGAATTCATGGTGATGAGGTCATCAGGGACCTGAGTCGCCTCGACCACTGTTGCTTCATCGAGCCAGTCGACAAGCGGGGATGATTTATCGTTTGGAAGACGTCGAGAAAGACGAGCGACGTCAAGTTGCGTGAGCGTACGCTCCGCATATGAAAGGGATGCCATAGAAACTCCTGAAAGCCTGACTTCATGCAGAAATGAAGTCGTCATCGCGCTTGGCTTGGGGCCCGGCGATGATGGTTTGCGCTTAAAGGAAGAGAGGATCGCCGGGCTTAGAAGTCTGCGGCAATGTGGCCGATGACTTGAGCACCCGATTTGCGGCCCGCGAGCGCGCCACAACCCAACGCAACAGACGCTGCGCGTGTAATGGTGGTTGTAGCGAAGGACCTATGCATGGAGATATTTTAGCCTAGGCCGATGTGTTTGTCAAAAGGATGTCCAATTTCTGCGGCGCTCTGTGATGTCTCCGAAGTCGAAGCCAAGTGCAAAGAGCGACTTTGAGGCAGGGCGTGATCGAGCCCGTCTGTGGGAGCCGGAGAATTTGATCTGAACAGGTCAGCGTGCGGCGCAAGCCCACCAAGACGCGTCTGCGGAACTCGGGGCCAAGTGACCCCTTAAGGGCGAAGCGGGTGCCCTAGCGTGATTTGTGTAACGAGGACTGCTTATGGTGAGCGCAAAAATTCCACCGTAACCAAGAATGTACGAGTTCAGCCGTTACCAGACTTCCAGGATGGCCATTTCTGTGACGGCTGATGGCCGAGAGCGGCAGTTCGGCTTGCAATGCCTTCTGACCGCAACCGCTGCACAAGAGACTCCCGCGCGACCTTGAAGCGGG
>NZ_JAGPBB010000055.1 GCF_018063565.1 Rhodoferax sp. | reverse complement strand
CGCCATTGGGCAGCTTGTTACCCAGGTCGAGGTTGATCAGCCCGCGATAACGGCCAATGCCATGGGCGCTGTGCACCACCGGGTCACCCACTTTAAGCTCACTCAGGTCCTTGATCAGCGCCTCAACATCGCTGACCTGCTCCTGCTTTTTGCGACGACGGGTGGTCGGGCTGGCGGCAAACAGCTCGGTTTCAGTGACAAAGTCAACGCCCGATTCCAGCCAGCTAAAACCAGTGGCCAGGCTGCTGGTGGCAATGCCAATGGGCTCCTTGCTGGCCAAAAACTCGGCCAGCGAATCGAAGCTGGGTGGGTCAAACGCGCTGCTGTGCAAAAAGTCGAGCAAGCTGGCACGCCGCCCGTCGCTCTCGGCCAGTACCAACACGCGCTGCTGGGTGTTGCGGATGTGCTGCTTGAGGCTGACCAGCGGGTCTTCGGCACCGCGTACCACGGTCAGCGCTGGCAATGCTGCAAACTCAGCAAAGACCTCCATTTGGGTCGGTGCTGGCCGTAGCGCCAGTTGGGCGTGCTGATTGACCCGTGCATAAAACTGCTCGGCACTTAAAAACAGCGCATCAGGCGGCAACACCGGGCGCTCCGGGTCGCCTTGCAGCAGCCGATGGCGCTCGCGCGTGTCCTGCCAGAAGTGGGCAAAAGCCGGCTCCAGATCGCCGTGTAACACCACGGTGGCGGTCTCGCCCAGGTAGTCAAACACCGTGGCTGTGCCTTCAAAAAACAGCGGCAGGTAATACTCAATACCCGCCGTGGCCACACCGTTGCCCATGTCTTTGTAGATGCGGCTGCGGGTGGGGTCACCTTCGAGCAGCTCACGCCAGCGGTGGCGAAAACGCGCTCGCGCCTCGTCATTCATCGGAAACTCGCGCCCGGGCAGCAGCCGCACTTCAGGCACCGGGTACAGGCTGCGCTGGCTGTCGGGGTCAAAAGTGCGGATGCTGTCGATCTCGTCGTCAAACAGATCCACCCGGTAGGGCACGGGTGAGCCCATCGGGAAAAGGTCAATCAGCCCGCCGCGCACGGCGTATTCGCCGGGGCTGACCACCTGGGTCACATGGCTGTAGCCGGCCAAGGTGAGTTGGGCTTTGAGCTTGGCCTCGTTGAGCCGCTGTTTCACCTTGAAATGAAAGGTGGTGCCCGCCAGAAAACTCGGCGGTGCCAGCCGGTACAGCGCGGTGGTGGCGGGTACCAGCACCACGTCGGCGCCGGTGTCGCGGTCATGCTGGCTGATGCGCCACAACGTTGCCAGGCGCTCGCTGATCAGGTCCTGGTGCGGCGAAAACGTGTCGTAGGGCAGGGTCTCCCAGTCGGGGAACAGCACACAGCGCAAATCCGGCGCAAAAAACGCCATCTCGTCGATCAGCCGCTGCGCATCGGGAGCATCCGCGGTGACGATGGCGGTGACTTTACCCAGATTCTTGTCGCGCAGCGCCAGTTGTGCCAGTAACAACGCATCGGCCGAGCCAACAGGGCGGGGCAGGGTGTAGCGTTTGCCGAGGGTGAGTTTGGGTAGATCCATAGGGGGCGAGAGCGGGCCAGCAGACCCAGGTGAGCGAGGCAAAAACACCAAAACCCTGCGCAAGGCCTGCCAGGGTGTCGTGTGCAGGATTCTAGAATGCTGGCCAAACCATGACCGAATTGACCGACATCAGCCTCACACCCGTCAGTGTTCCCCGTTGCTGGGCGCTGATCCCGTGCGCGGGCACCGGTTCGCGCGCGGGTGTGGCTGGCCCCAAACAATACCAGCCGATCGTCGGGATTCCCATGGTGTTGCATACCCTGGCAGCTTTCGCTTGCGTGGAACGCATTGATCAGGCTTTGGTGGTGGTGTCGCCCGATGACAGCTTTTTTCAAACACCACAGGCCATCAATGCCTCTTTTATCATAGCTGCTTGTGGCGGTTCTACAAGGGCTGCAAGCGTATTTAATGGTTTAAATGCGCTGCTGGCAGAAGGTGCGGTCGCGCATGACTGGGTGTTGGTGCATGATGCGGCGCGCTGCCTCATCACCCCGGAGCAGATCAACCAGTTGCTCGACGCCTGTCTGGACGACGAAGTCGGCGGCTTGTTGGCGCTGCCCTTGCCCGACACCCTCAAGGCCGCCGTGGGCGAGCGGGTGAGCGCCACCTTGCCGCGGGCCGATAAATGGCTGGCGCAAACGCCACAGATGTTTCGTATTGGCAGTTTGCTCGAAGCACTCGAACTCGCCGGTGACGCAGTCACAGACGAGTCCAGCGCCATCGAGGCGATGGGCTTGAGCCCCAAACTGGTGCACGGCAGCGCGCAAAACTTCAAGGTCACTTACCCGCAGGACTTTGAG
Organism: Rhodoferax sp.; assembly: GCF_018063565.1. GTDB lineage: Bacteria > Pseudomonadota > Gammaproteobacteria > Burkholderiales > Burkholderiaceae_C > Rhodoferax. Next base: position 24,112 of record NZ_JAGPBB010000055.1, on the reverse strand, counting down.
TTGGCGCAGGCGGTGCTGCAAAGCCGACAAAGTTGATCAAAGAGCGATCCATGCAAATCAAAGTTGGCGAAGGCTGGGACATTCACGCACTGGTGGCCGGGCGAAAGCTGGTGCTGGGCGGAGTGGAGTTGCCGTTTCACCTGGGGCTATTGGGCCATTCGGACGCCGACGCTCTGCTGCACGCCATCACCGATGCGCTGCTGGGTGCGGCGGCGCTGGGGGATATCGGTACGCACTTTCCGGACACAGACGCACGTTTTAAAGGCGCCGATTCCAGCGTCTTGCTGGCTGAGGTGGCCCGGCAGGTGAGGGCACTCGGCTATCAGATCGGCAATCTCGACAGCACCATCATCGCCCAGGCACCCAAGTTGATGCCGTTTGTGGCCGCCATGCGGGCGCATATCGCCCACACGTTGGGCGTGCAAGTCGATCAGATCAACATCAAGGCAAAAACTGCCGAAAAAATGGGGCCGGTGGGTGCCGGCCAGGCAATCGAGGCGAGGGCCGTTGTCTTGTTGACTAAAAACCAGGTGAAACCGGACTTTGGCGCATAAAGCGCGACGCTTTATAGCGACGAGGATGACGGCTCAGGACGGCATGGTGCACAGGGGAATATCGTGTTGGGCCGACAGGGCTTCGAGCTGCTGACGGTTCAGCGCGGCGATGAACCGGGCCAACTGTAGCCGGGTGTCGGCGGTGCGCATCACTTCGAAACCGGTCCATTCAATGCCGGCCACGCCGCACAGCGTCCGGGCGAAATGCGGCTCGAGTGCTGCCAGCGCGACCCGACCGTCCCGGCAGGGGTAAATGTGGTAACCGGCGTGACTGCCACCCAGCAAACTGTCTGCGTCCATGCTGCCCCAGCTTCGGGGCAGCGCCAGGTGTGCTGCGGCATCGGCAAGCGCAATGTCGTGGCGACGACCCACGCCGGTCTGCCGCTGCAACAGCACCGCCTGCAAAATGGCTTCGGTGGCCAGCAGTGAGCCCGCCATGTCAGCGTACAAAGTGGCGGGCAAATCCAGACCCTTGACCAGCCCGGCCTGCGCGACATAGGTCAGGTCGTGGCCCGGTTCCTCCGCCAGCGCACCCCGGCCGCCAAAAATTGCCACCATCGACAGTTTGGGGTACCGCTGGTGCAGTGCGGGCCATTCCAGCCCCAGCTTGGTCAGGGCACTGGGTCGAAACGAAGTCAGCAGGATGTCCGCTTTCGACAGTTGGCGCTGCATTGCCCGCTGTCCACTGGCCAATTTGAGGTTGGCCTGCAGCACCCGAATGCCCTGGTGCATGGCCCGGTAGCCGGTCGCGCTGTAGGAGCTCATCGGGTCGCCGGTAATGCCATTGCCCGGCGCGGGCTGTGCTGGCGCTGGGGGCTCAAGTTTGATGCAGGTGGCACCCATCGCCCTGCAACGCTGCAGCGCGGCGGGACCGGGCAAATTGAGGCACAGACTGAAGATGCGAACATCCTTCAGGGGCTTGGGTATTGGCTGGCGTTGGCGCGTGCTGCTCATGGTCATTTCACTGGGCGAAGACCCAATTAGACCAGCTTGCTGTGGCACCTGGGCGATTCAATCAGGCGCGTCATGGGTATTGGGCTTGTCACGGAACAGAAGGTGTCGGCAGTTAGAATCCGGCCCCGGCAAGATCATTCTGTCTTGTCGTTTTTTTGCTTCTTCGCCTGAAAATTCGGGGCTTGCGGACCACGTCGAAGGAGTCAAATGGCTCAAGGAATTTCATGAAACGTGTGGACGACTTTCGCCTGATGTTCGGCAAAAAAGAGTATGTGCCGATCATGGTTGGCGGCATGGGCGTTGATATCTCGACCGCTGAGCTGGCGCTGGAGGCCGCCCGACTGGGTGGCATCGGGCACATCTCGGATGCCATGGTCAACGACGTCTCCGACCGCCGTTTCGACACCAGCTTTGTCAAAGACAAAACCAAACTCTACAAACACAACATCCTCAATTCCGACAAGTCAGAGGTCAAGTTTGATCTGCATATTCTGGCCGAAGCGACCCGCCGTCACGTCGGTGCCACGATGGAGGCCAAAAAAGGTGACGGCCTGATTTTTGTCAATTGCATGGAAAAGCTGACCATGAACGGCCCGCGCGAGACGCTGCAGGTACGCATGGCGTCGGCACTGGACGCGGGCATTGACGGCATCACCCTCAGTGCCGGGTTGCATTTGGGCTCGTTTGGCCTGATTGCCGATCATCCACGTTTTCGCGATGCCAAACTGGGGATCATTGTCTCCAGCGTGCGGGCCTTGCAGCTTTTTTTGCGCAAGAACGCCAGACTCAACCGTCTGCCTGATTTTGTGGTGGTGGAGGGGCCACTGGCGGGGGGGCACCTGGGTTTTGGACTGGACTGGGCGCAGTTCGACCTGGCCACCATCATGGCCGAGGTGATCCGGTACGTCAAAGACGAGCAACTTGATATCCCGGTGATCGCGGCGGGTGGCATCTTTACCGGCAGTGATGCGGTGTCTTTTCTGGAAACCGGATCTGCCGCAGTGCAGGTGGCGACCCGCTTTACGGTGTCTGAAGAATGTGGTTTGCCTGACGTGGTCAAGCAGGACTATTTTCGCGCCAGCGAGGCCGACATCGAGGTCAATACCATCTCGCCCACCGGTTACCCGATGCGCATGCTGCGGGGTTCACCGGCCATTGGTGACGGCATCCGTCCCAATTGCGAGTCCTATGGTTACCTGCTCGATGGTTCGGGCAATTGTGCCTATATCACTGCCTATAACCGCGAACTCGCCCTGCACCCGGATGGCAAGAATATTTCGGTCAAAGACAAAACCTGCCTGTGCACGCAGATGCGCAATTTCAAGTTGTGGACCTGTGGCCATTACACCTACCGCCTCAAGGACACGACGCGGCGCCATGCTGACGGCAGTTACCAACTGCTGAGTGCTGAACACATCTTCAAGGACTACCAGTTCAGCGTCGACCAGCAGATCGCCCTGCCGGCAGTGGATTAGCCCGGCTTGCCTGTTCAGAACTTGATGCCGGCCGGGTTGCCAGTGCCCGGTGGTGGCGGTGTCGCCGGACGGGCGGTGGTTCTGGGCTGGCTGGCGCGGGAGTTGGACGCACTCGGAACGGCAACCGCCTGTTCGGCCACCAAGGCGGTGGGTGCAGGGTTGTGATAGTTGGCGGGGAGTTTGTTTTGTTCCGGGTAACCTGCCGCGCCAAGGTACTGTGTCCACTCGGTTTCAGCAAAGCCGCGGATCTGTTGACTGCCCAGCGTCAAGAATGGCAGGGATGAGCTGCCACTCAGTCGTTGCAAGGACGCCGCATCGGCCGACGAACTGACTGTTTTCTCAGTGAACGGCACACCACGGCGGCGCAGCAGGTTGCGCCCATTGTCACAGGGCTCACAATCTTTGCCGGTATAGAGTGTGACCGGGTAACGTGCAACCACCTGGCGCAATTCAAACGGCAAGGCCGGATTGGCTGGGGCCGAAGGCGACGTCCCGCCGTCAACGTTGAGTTTGGCGGCATTGGCGGGGGGTTTGTCGGAGAACGTCACCTTGCCATTGGCGTCGACACTGCGGTAGACCGTTTGCGCCGTGCTCAGCAGTGGCAGCAGGGCCAGCAACACCGTACACCATCTCAGGCCTGGTCGATCACGGCCGCCAACACGGATCGGGTGAGTCTGTGCGCCGTTCAACTGTTGCATTGCTTCACTCCTGTGGGTACTTGGGTGACAACTTGACCTAAGGGACTGATGACGTCATGCCCTGATGTCGCAGCAGGGCATCCAGGTTCGGCTCACGCCCACGAAATGCCTGGAACGATGCCATGGCCGGGCGACTACCACCAGTTTCCAGCACCGTCTGGCGGAATTTACGCCCGGTTTGCACATTCGGCAAGCCATCGCTGCCACTGGTTTCCTCAAAAGCCGCGTAGGCATCAGCGCTCAGCACCTCGGCCCACTTGTAACTGTAATAGCCGGCCGCGTAGCCGCCGGCAAAGATGTGACTGAAGGTGTGCGCGCTGCGCGCCCAAGGCGGCGGATGCAACACCGCAACCTCGCTGCGTACCTGTTGCAGCAGGGGCTGAATGTCGGCCTGTGGCGGGTGGTCAAGGTGCAGCAACATGTCAAACAGCGCAAACTCGATCTGGCGCAGGGTCTGCATGCCACTCTGGTAATTCTTGGCGGCCAGCATCTTGTCGAACAGTGCACGTGGCAAGGCGGCACCGGTGTCGACGTGGGCGGTCATGTTTTTCAGCACGTCCCATTCCCAGCAGAAGTTCTCCATGAACTGGCTGGGCAGTTCGACGGCGTCCCATTCGACGCCACTGATGCCAGACACGTCCCGCTCGTCGACCTGGGTTAGCAGATGCTGCAGCCCATGGCCAAACTCGTGAAACAGCGTCGTGACATCGTCATGGGTCAGGAGCGCCGGCTTGCCATCCACACCATCGGCAAAGTTGCAGACCAGATGGGCGACGGGTGTCTGCAACGTCTGGGTATCCGGGCGCAACCAGCGCGCACGCACATCGTCCATCCACGCACCACCGCGCTTGCCATCACGTGCGCCGGGGTCCAGATAGAACTGACCCAACAGTGTCGGCTCACGGTTACCAGCCAGCGGGGCAGTCCGCTCGATCCGGAAAAAACGCACGGTGTCGTGCCAGACGGGCGCCTGGTCCTCGCGGATACACACTTCAAAAAGGGTTTCCACAATCCTGAACAAACCCGCCAGCACCGTGGGCAGCGGGAAGTACTGTTTCACCTCCTGCTCGTTAAAGGCATAACGTGCCTCCTTGAGTTTCTCGCCGATGTATGGCCAGTCCCAGGCCTGGGGCGCGGGCAGATCCAAGTGTTCTGCGGCAAAGGCACGCAGGTCTGCCACGTCCTTTTCGGCAAAGGGCCGCGCCCGCGCCGCCAGATCGCGCAGAAAGCTGACCACCTGTTGGGGCGACGTCGCCATCTTGGGAACGAGTGACAGGCTGGCAAAATTGGCGTAACCCAGCAGCGCAGCTTCTTCCTGGCGCAGGCCAAGAATCTCATGCATCAGCGCTGAGTTGTCGAATCTGCGTGTGGCTTCATCGGCCTGGTCAGAGGCGCGGGTGACGTAGGCGCGGTAGAGTTTTTCACGCAATGCACTGCTGTGTGCGAACTGCATCAGCGGCAGGTAGCAGGGTAACTTGAGTGTGAGTTTGTAGCCATCCTGACCCAGCGCCTGCGCCGCAGCACGTGCCGCCTGCAATACATCGTCCGGTACACCGGCCATTTCGTCTGGCTGTGCGTAATAAGCAAAGGCGTCGGTGGCGTCGAGCGCGTTCTCACTGAACTTCTGGCTCAGCGCCGCCTGGCGTTCCTGAATTTCGGCAAAACGCTGGCGTGGCGCACCTTGCAAATCTGCGCCACCCAGCACAAAGTTGCGCAGTGCAAGGCGATGCGCCTGTGCCTGCTCCGGGTTCAGGCTGTCAGCAGGGATCAATTTGTACTTGGCATACAGGCGCTCATCGGCACCGAGGCGGGTAAAAAACTCGGTGACCTTGGGCAAGACCGCGTTATAGGCGGCGCGCAGTTCAGGGGTGTCTGCCACGGCATTGAGGTGGTTGACACTGCCCCAGGCCCGCCCGAGTCGCTCGGTGGCGACATCCAGCACCGCCGATATGGCGAGCCAGCTCGGCGGGAATGCGGTTGCCGTGACCTCTTTGAGCGCAGTCTCGGCCAGTTGCAGCAGGTGGTCCAGCGCCGGCTCCACCTGCGCAGCCTCGATCTGGTCAAACCGTGGCAGATCATCCAAGGAAAGCAGAGGATTGTTCATGGCAGGTTCACGCAGCCGCACGCTCGGCCGCTTCAAGAGTGTTGACCAGCAGCATGGTAATGGTCATCGGACCAACCCCGCCGGGCACCGGGCTAATGTAGCCAGCCACTTGGCGCACACCTTCAAAATCGACATCGCCGCACAGTTTTCCGGCGTCGTTGCGGTTCATGCCCACATCCAGCACCACGGCACCAGGTTTCACCATGTCGGCGCTCAGCACATTGCGTTTGCCCACTGCGGCCACAATCACATCGGCCTGCAGGGTCATGGCTTTCAGGTCCCGGGTGGCGCTGTGGCAGATGGTGACGGTGGCGTGTTTTTGCAGCAGCATCAGCGCCATCGGCTTGCCGACGATGTTGGAGCGGCCGATCACCACCGCGTGTTTGCCGCGCAAATCGTAGCTGATGGATTCGAGCATTTTCATGCAGCCGTAGGGCGTGCAGGGCCAGAAGCCGGGCATGCCGGTCATCAGGGCACCGGCACTGGCCACGTGGAAACCGTCCACGTCTTTGGCGGGTGCGATGGCCTCAATCACCTTGGCAGAATTGATGTGCGCCGGTACCGGCAACTGCACCAGAATGCCGTGAATGGCGGGGTCATGGTTGAGCGCGTCAATGCGCGCCAGCAATGCCGCCTCGGTCATGTCGGCCTCGTATTTTTCCAGGACCGAATGCAGGCCGCCTTCCTGGCAGGCCTTGACCTTGTTGCGCACGTACACCTGCGACGCCGGGTTGTCACCCACCAGGATCACGGCCAGACCGGGTGTCACGCCGCGGCTTTTGAGTGCGGCAGTGCGTCGGGCCACATCGGCGCGCAATTGTTGGGACAGCGCGACGCCATCGATGATCTGTGCAGGGGTGGAGTTTGTGCTCATGTGGGATTTATCAATAAAAAAGCCCGCTAGCCCAATAGGTGCGGGCAGTGTTTGCTATGAAGTCAATAAATTATCGGGCGGTCATCAGGGTTTGACGGCGTTCGGGCCGAGGGCAATTTTCAGCAGATCTGCCACCGTATTGGCGCTCAGCTTCTCCATGATGTTGGCCCGGTGCGCCTCAACGGTCTTGATGCTGATGCCCAGGTCGTCGGCGATCTGTTTGTTCAAACGGCCTGCCACGATACGCTCCAGCACCTGCGACTCGCGCAGTGTCAGGCGCGCCATCAGTGCGTCTCGGTTGATGGCACTCTGGTACTCGGCGAATGAATCTTTGGCCTGGTCGAGCATGCGCTCCACCAGCGGCACCAGCTGTTCCTCGTTGAATGGCTTCTGGATGAAATCCATCGCGCCTTTCTTCATGGTGTCGACCGCCATCGGCACATCACCATGGCCGGTGATGAAAGCCAGTGGCAACGGAGAGTGGCTCTCGAGCAGGCGATTTTGCAATTCAAGTCCGGTCATGCCCGACATGCGGATGTCGACAATCAGACACGCCACCTCGCGCGGGTCGTAGCGGCTCAGAAACGACTCGGCAGAGTCAAAGCAGCGGACCCGGTAGTCTTTGCCTTCGAGCAGCCATTGCAAAGAATCACGGACCGCTTCGTCATCATCGACCACATACACCGTGCCTTTTTTCGGAATCAAACTCATGGCGAAACCTGCAATCCTTGGGGTTCAGAACGTTTCAAGCTCGGTGTGGCCATTGGGTCTGCCATGGGAATCCAGAAGGTGAAGCAGCAGCCAACGATCACTTCTCCATTGTAGAGGTTCTCCGCTTTCATTCTTCCCATGTGGGACTCGACGATGGAGCGGCAAAGCGACAGGCCGATGCCCATGCCTTCGGCCTTGGTGGAGTAAAACGCTTCATAGAGACGCGCCATGACTTCAGGCGCAATACCGGCCCCCGAGTCAATCACCTTGAATTCCACCACCACCTTGCCTTCTACCTGCCCGGGTGCCACGCGCAGCTTGACCAGGCGCTGCGGCGTTGGGCGCTGTGCCGAATCGACCGACTCTGCGGCATTCTTCAGCAGATTGAGCAGCACCTGTTCGATCAGGATCGGGTCCACCAGCAGATTGGGCATGCCCGGTGCCACGTATTGCACCAGCTTGACATTGCGGCGGCGCAGCTCGATTTCGGCCAGTTCAACCGCCTCTGCCACCATGTTGCTGATGCTGGCATTGGTGCGGTTGGGCTCGCTGCGTTTCACAAACGAGCGGATGCGCTGGATGATCTGACCGGCGCGGTGTGCCTGTCGTGCCGTTTTCTCCAGTGCGCCCAGCAGCTCTTCCTGGCTGATCTGGCTGCCTTTGATGCGTGACACCATGCCGTTGCAATAGTTGTTGATGGCCGTGAGTGGTTGATTAAGCTCGTGCGCCACGCTGGACGCCATTTCACCCATGGTGATCAGGCGGCTTGACGCCTGGGCGCGTTCGGCCTGCACCTCGCTTTGCTCCTCCGCCATGCGCCTGGCGGTGATGTCGGTGGCAATCACCATTTGCGCCAGCCGTCCGTCGACCCAGCTCAGGTAACGTGTGCGCACCTCCAGCCAGCGGCCCAGACTGCCCAGGTAGACCTCGGCACTCTCGGCTTCTTTGTCGTGCAGGTGGTTGGTCGGCAGGCCGACAAACATGTCCACCATGTCCTGGGTTTCATCGCTGTTGACGGGAGTCGGTACACCGGCTTCTGCCACCAGCTGCTGGTGCCCTTGGGCGTGGGTGCCAAACCACAAGCGGTACAGCTTGTTGGCAAACAACAGTTCGTCATTGCCCAGCGGCGCCACCGAGATCGAGGCATCGAGCGCTTCCAGAACCGTGGTGAAGCGCTCATGCGATGCTGCCAGCTGCTCACGTACCCGATTGGGTTCGGTGATGTCGGTCATTGAGGTCATCCAGCCGGTCTGCTGCCCAAACGCGTCGATGAGGGGTGACACATACAAACGGGCCTCGATGATGCTGCCGTCCTTGCGTTTCACGCGCAGCTGGATGCCACTGGCCTGCACGCGACCCGACAATTCTTCCGACAGGCGGGTTTTCATCACCTCGAAATCTTCTTCTGGCCAGTACGGGAACGGTGCTGATCGACCAATCAGCTCGGATTCTTCCCAGCCGGTCATGCCGCAAAACGCAGAATTGACATAGGTGATACGGCCTTGCATATCGAGCGCGCGCATGCCGGTCAACATCGAGTTTTCCATGGCGCGGCGAAACGCCGTCTCTTGCACCAGCGCGTCCTGGGCCTGAATGCGCCGGCGCGTATGGCGCCAGTTGGCCAGCAGCAACCAGGCCGTTGCACCACTGAGCAACATCACCAGCCAGAACAGCCCGCTGCCAATCAGTCCCAATGAGGTGCGGTACACCTGGCCGCGGATGGTCAGGCCGTTGCCGACCGGGGAGACCGGTATCTCATAGGCATTGATCGGGTTGGCCCAGGGCAGGAAGCGACGCTTCAGGCTGCCTTCGGTGACGCTGGTACCGGCCAGTGGCCGACCCAGTGCGTCATGAAAGGATACGGCGTACTTGGAGGTGATCTCAAACGGAACGCCGTAGCGGTACAGCGCGTCGATGGAGTACTCGGCCATCAGGTCACCCTTGAATTGCGCCTTGTCGATCAAGGGCAAATGCAACTGCAGCACCGCAGCCATATTGGGAACGGCGTGGGGCGTCGAATAGATCGGCAGCAGCAGGTCGCGCACGGTCTGAAAGTTGTCAACCGTGTCGGGCGCGGAGATGATGGAGCCACTGCTCTTTTGGTATCTGTCTGAACGGCTGGCTGTGTTGAAACTGACGCGCACCAGCTTTTTGTCGTCAATCCAGGTCAGCCCCTGCAGCTCCGGGAAAATGCTGGCAAATGCCTCGGCCCGCGCCAAAAATACTGCGCGGCTCACCTCACGACTGGAGATCTCACGCGCAAAACGCATGAGCTGCTCTTGTTGCTCCAGCAGGCGCAGGCGCAAGCGCTGCTGGGTGTATTCGATGTCGCGATTGATGGCCTCACGCTCACGCGCAATTTCCTCGAAGCGCAGATAGGCAAATACCACCATGATGACCAGCAGGAACAGCAGCACCGCAGCCAGTGGTGCCAGCATGGCAAAGCGGTCTTGACGCTGCGGCGACTGTCGTGACCACCAGCGTCGCAGCCGCAGCAGCGGCGTTGGCTTGGCAGACGCGGGGTGTTCCGTAACGGTCAACTCAGTCATAGGGCCGAGTGTAGGAGTTTTCGTGTGTCAGGAAACCGACGTTAAATTTCATATTGTGAATTACAATAACACTATTTGAAATTTGACGCCAAATGGTTTTAGAATCATGATCGAGATCAAAAACGCCATTTGACATACGATCATTCGACACCTGAACAGGAGACAAACATGCCCAACTCGCAAAACACCATCAGCCCCCTGGCGCAGGACGCCGACCGCGAGGAAACTCGCGAATGGATGGACGCACTAAGCGCCGTCATCGAAGCAGAAGGGCCGGAACGCGCCCATTTCTTGCTTGAGCAGCTGTTGGAACATGCGCGCCAGAGCAGCATCGACATGCCGTTCTCGGCCAACACCGGTTATGTCAACACCATCGAGCCAGACCAGGAAGAGCGCTGCCCCGGCAACATCGAAATTGAAGAGCGCCTGCGCGCCTACATGCGCTGGAACGCCATGGCGATGGTGGTCAAGGCCAACCGCCATCACCCCGAAGACGGCGGGGACCTGGGCGGGCACATCGGCTCGTTTGCCTCGCTGGCGCACATGTTCGGTGCCGGGTTTAACCATTTCTGGCACGCCGAGTCGCAAGACCATGGTGGCGACTGCATCTATATCCAGGGCCACGTCGCCCCCGGCGTCTATGCAAGGGCCTATCTGGAAGGGCGCCTGACCGAAGAGCAGTTGTTGCACTTCCGCCAGGAGACCGGCGGCAAGGGTCTGTCAAGCTATCCGCACCCCAAGCTGATGCCCGAGTTCTGGCAGTTCCCCACGGTCTCGATGGGGCTGGGGCCGCTGATGGCGATCTACCAGGCGCGCTTTCTGAAGTACCTGCATGCACGCGGCATCGCCAACACTGCCAATCGCAAGGTCTGGGTGTTCTGCGGTGACGGCGAGATGGACGAAGTGGAGTCCCTGGGTGCCATCGGTCTGGCTGCACGTGAGAAGCTCGACAACCTGGTATTTGTCATCAACTGCAACCTGCAGCGGCTGGACGGCCCGGTACGGGGTAACGGCAAGATCATCCAGGAACTCGAAGGCACTTTCCGCGGTGCCGGCTGGAACGTGATCAAACTGATTTGGGGTAGTGAGTGGGATCCGCTGCTGGCGCGCGACAAGGACGGCGCGCTGCGCAAGGTGATGATGGACACGCTCGACGGCGATTACCAAACCTTCAAGAGCAACGACGGGGCCTATGTACGCAAGCACTTCTTTGGCCGCGCGCCCGCGACCGCCAAGATGGTTGAGAAAATGAGCGACGACGACATCTGGCAACTGCGCCGTGGCGGCCACGACCCGCAAAAGGTCTATGCCGCCTACGCCGCTGCCGTCAAACATACCGGCCAGCCCAGTGTGTTGCTGATCAAGACGGTGAAAGGCTTTGGCATGGGCAAGGCCGGTGAGGGCAAGAACAATGTGCATCAGACCAAAAAGCTCACCGACGACGACATCAAGGCGTTTCGTGATCGCTTCAACATCCCGGTGCCCGACAGCCAGATCAAGGACATCCCGTTTTACAAGCCGGCCGACGATACTCCCGAAATGCGCTACCTGCACGAGCGGCGCAAGGCGCTTGGCGGCTATTTGCCGCATCGGCGTACCCGGGCCGATGAGCAGTTCACCGTGCCATCGCTGGATATCTTCAAAAGTGTGATGGAACCCACCGCTGAGGGCCGCGAAATCAGCACCACCCAAGCCTATGTGCGCTTCTTGACGCAATTGCTGCGCGACCAGGCGCTGGGGCCACGCGTGGTGCCGGTGCTGGTGGACGAGGCACGCACCTTTGGCATGGAAGGGCTGTTCCGGCAGGTGGGCATTTACAACCCTGCCGGCCAGCAATACACCCCGGTCGACAAAGACCAGGTGATGTATTACAAGGAAGACGTCAAGGGCCAAATCTTGCAGGAGGGCATCAACGAAGCGGGTGGCATGGCCAGCTGGATTGCCGCGGCCACCAGCTACTCCACCAGCAATCGCATCATGGTGCCGTTTTACGTGTACTACTCGATGTTTGGCTTTCAGCGCATTGGCGATCTGGCCTGGGCGGCGGGTGACATGCAGGCGCGCGGCTTCTTGCTGGGTGGCACGAGCGGGCGCACCACGCTCAATGGCGAAGGCCTGCAGCACGAAGACGGCCACAGCCATATCCTGGCAGGCACCATCCCCAACTGCATCAGCTACGACCCGACTTTTGCGCACGAAGTCGGCGTGATCCTTCACCATGGCTTGAAGCGCATGGTGGAAAAGCAGGACAACGTCTTCTACTACCTGACACTGCTCAACGAAAACTATGCCATGCCGGGCCTGACGCCAGGCACCGAAGAGCAGATCATCAAGGGCATGTACCTGTGCAAGCCGGGCGCTGAAGGCGTGGTGGCGCCGCGCGTGCAACTACTGGGCTCGGGCACCATCCTGCGCGAGAGCTTTGTCGCGCAAAAGCTGCTGGCAGTGGACTGGGGGGTCCAAGCCGACGTCTGGAGCTGCCCGAGTTTCAACGAACTGGCGCGTGACGGCCAGGCGTGTGAACGGTACAACCTGCTGCATCCGCTGGATACCCCCCAGGTATCGTTTGTGGCGCAGCAACTCGCAAGTGCCGGTGGCCCGGTGGTGGCATCCACCGATTACATCAAGGCCTACGCCGAGCAGATTCGCCCCTTTATTCCTGCAGGCCGAAGCTACAAGGTTCTGGGTACCGACGGCTTCGGGCGTAGCGACTTCCGCAGCAAACTGCGCGAGCATTTTGAAGTGAATCGCCATTACATCGTGGTGGCGGCACTCAAGGCGCTGGCGGAAGACGGCGCATTGCCCATGGCCAAGGTGGCAGAAGCCATTGCCAAGTATGGCATCGCCACCGACAAGATCAACCCGCTGTACGCCTGAGCCCCAAGGAGAACCCAGATGTCATTAATCGAAATCAAAGTTCCCGATATTGGCGATTTCAGCGATGTGGCGGTGATCGAAGTGCTGGTCAAGCCGGGTGATACCGTGCGGACCGAGCAGTCACTGCTGACCGTTGAGTCGGACAAGGCGTCGATGGAAATCCCGTCGAGCCATGCCGGTGTGGTGAAAGAGCTCAAGGTCGCGCTGGGTGACAAAGTCAGCCAGGGCTCGCTGGTGCTGCTGCTTGAGGTGGCGGGTGAGGCGGCTGCGCTTGAGCCCGCCGCGAGTGCGGTGCCTGTTGCAAGCGGCAGTCCCGCGCCAGATCAGGTGCCAGCCCAAGCGCGTCAGGCGCAAGCGGCTGCTGTTCTTGAAGTGGCTTCGGCAGGGCCGGTGGAATTGCGGGTGCCAGATATTGGCGACTTCAAGGATGTGGTGGTGATCGAGGTCATGGTCAAGGTGGGCGACGCGGTCAAGGCCGAGCAAAGCCTGATCACCGTTGAGTCTGACAAGGCGTCGATGGAGATCCCCGCCAGTGCAGCCGGAGTGATTGGATCCTTGCTGGTCAAGCTGGGTGATAAGGTCAATCAGGGCGATCTGTTGGCGCGGCTCGTCGGCGCGTCCTCGGTCACTGGCGATTTGTTACCAATTGAGGCTCCAGCGCTGATCAGTCCATCCAATGTAGCTATCACAGAAATAGCGAAACCGATGGTTTCGGCACCGGCCCACCAGCCAGGTGGCACGGTGCTGGGCTTGCCCCATGCGTCACCATCGGTGCGCAAGTTCGCACGCCAGCTGGGTGTGCCGTTGTCCGAGGTCAAAGGCTCAGGACCCAAAGGCCGTATCAGTGAAGCCGACGTGCAAGCGTTTACCCGTTCGGTGATGGGGGGTGCGGTTCAGACTGCAGCCATTGCCGCCGTGCAGCAGGCAGCCAAACCGGCGGCACCAGCGTCGAGCGACGGCGCTGCGCTTGGCCTGATCCCGTGGCCCAAGGTCGACTTTGCCAAGTTTGGCCCGATCGAGCGCAAGGAACTCAGCCGCATCAAGAAGATCAGCGGCGCCAACCTGTTGCGCAACGCCATCATGATTCCTGCCGTCACCAACCATGACGATGCCGACATCACCGACCTGGAAGCGTTTCGTGTTGCGACCAACAAAGAGAACGAGAAGAGTGGCGTCAAGGTCACCATGCTGGCATTCCTGATCAAAGCGTGTGTGGCGGCACTCAAGAAGTTTCCCGACTTCAATAGCTCGCTTGACGGTGATGCCTTGGTCTACAAGCAGTACTACCACATCGGCTTTGCTGCCGACACACCCAACGGGCTGATGGTGCCGGTGATCAAGGATGCCGACAAAAAAGGCATCTTCCAGATCAGCACCGAAATGAGCGAACTGGCCAAAAAGGCACGCGACGGCAAGCTCAGCCCGACCGAAATGACCGGTGCCACCTTTACCATCAGCAGCCTGGGTGGCATTGGCGGGCGCTATTTCACGCCCATCATCAACGCGCCGGAGGTGGCGATTCTGGGTGTGTGCCGCTCCACGATCGAGCCGGTGTGGGACGGCAAGGTCTTCCAGCCGCGTCTGATGCTGCCGTTGAGCCTGACCTGGGACCACCGGGTGATCGACGGCGCGGCCGCCGCCCGCTTTAACGTCTATCTGGGTCAAATCCTGGGTGATTTCCGCAGGGTTCTACTGTGATCTTGGGGTCAGACCACTTTGCGCAGCAAATGAGACTTTGGGGTCAGACCACTTCGCGCAGCGAATGTGCTCTGACCCCAACACATTCAATCTGAATTGGAAAGAGACAAATGGCACTTATCGACATCAAAGTCCCCGACATTGGCGACTTCGCCGAAGTCACCGTCATCGAGTTGCTGGTCAAGCCCGGCGACAGCATCAAGCCCGAGCAAAGCCTGATCACGGTCGAGAGTGACAAAGCCTCGATGGAAATCCCCAGCAGCCACGGCGGCGTGGTGAAAGAGCTCAAGGTCAAGCTCGGCGACAAGGTGTCTGAGGGGTCCGTGCTGTTGCTGCTGGAGGCGACAGAGGGCGGCGTCGCGCCGCCTGCCGCTGCGGCATTGCCTGCTTCAGAAGAAAATAGGTCGCCAGCGCAATCCCATCAAGCGCAGGCAGCTTCAGTAACGGTAGCAAATGTGGCCTCCAGCCCGGCACCCGAGGCGGCCAGCTTTACCGGCACGGCCGATCTGGACTGCGACCTGCTGGTGCTCGGAGGTGGCCCGGGTGGTTACTCTGCCGCCTTCCGTGCGGCTGACCTGGGACTGAAAGTGGTCATCGTCGAACGTTACGCGCAGTTGGGTGGTGTGTGTCTGAACGTAGGCTGCATTCCGTCTAAGGCGCTGTTACATGTGGCCGCTGTGATGGACGAAGTCAGCCACCTGGGCGACCTGGGCGTTGACTTTGGCGCACCAGTCGTCAACATCGACAAACTGCGCGGCCACAAAGAGAAAGTCATCGGCAAGCTCACCGGCGGCCTGGCGGCCATGGCCAAAATGCGCAAGGTGACCACCTTGCGCGGCTATGGCGCATTCGTTGGCCCCAACCATGTGGCGGTGGAAGAAACCAGCGGTGCAGGGCAGGACAAGACCGGTGGCAAAAAAACCGTCGCGTTCAAAAAGTGCATCATTGCCGCAGGCAGTCAGGCCGTGCGCCTGCCCTTCATGCCCAATGACCCACGCGTGGTGGACAGCACCGGTGCCCTGGCACTGAAAGAAGTGCCCAAACGCATGCTGATTCTCGGCGGCGGCATCATTGGCCTGGAGATGGGCACCGTCTACAGCACGCTGGGCGCCCGCCTGGACGTGGTGGAGATGCTCGACGGCCTGATGCAGGGTGCCGACCGCGACCTGGTCAAGATCTGGCAGAAGATGAACGCCAAGCGCTTTGACAACATCATGTTGAAGACAAAAACCGTCGCAGGCGAAGCAACCTCGGAAGGGATAAAAGTCACCTTTGCGCCAGCCGAGGAGGGCGTCAAGGTTCCTGAGCCACAAATCTACGACCTGGTATTACAAGCGGTGGGTCGCAGCCCGAACGGCAAAAAGATTGCTGCAGAAAAGGCCGGCGTGGCGGTCACAGACCGAGGTTTTATCAACGTCGACATCCAGATGCGAACCAATGTGCCCCATATCTTTGCCATCGGCGACATCGTCGGCCAACCGATGCTGGCGCACAAGGCGGTGCACGAGGCGCATGTGGCCGCTGAAGTGATTGCCGGCGAATTGCAGGGCAACAAAGAGCTGGCCAGCGCCGCCTTCAACGCCCGAGTGATCCCAAGCGTGGCCTACACTGACCCTGAAGTGGCCTGGGTGGGCCTGACGGAAGACCAGGCCAAAGCACAAGGCATCAAGGTCAAGAAGGGCCTGTTCCCCTGGACGGCCTCAGGCCGCGCCATTGCCAATGGCCGCGACGAAGGCGTCACCAAGCTGCTGTTTGATGACTCATCCGAAGCCCATGGTCATGGCAAGATCTTGGGCGGCGGCATGGTCGGCACCCACGCGGGCGACATGATTGGCGAGGTGGCGTTGGCCATTGAAATGGGTGCGGACGCCATCGACATCGGCAAGACCATTCACCCGCACCCGACGTTGGGTGAAAGCATCGGCATGGCGGCTGAGGTGGCACACGGCAGTTGCACGGATGTGCCGCCTGCGCGGAAGTAAACCAGCCTCCACGAAACCCTGATCAAGCCCGAACTGATCACGGTTCAGGCTTTGTGCCCTCCGGACCCACTCGATCGTCGTACAGGATGCAGCGGTTGCGCCCCTGCGCTTTGGCTTGGTACATCGCCATATCGGCACGCGAAAGCACCGGGTCGATGGTGGATTCGCCCGGGCGCAGGCTGGCCAGGCCCAAGCTCACGGTGCACCGAATGGCAACGCCGGCTGGGAGCATCACGCTCAGGGCTGCAATCCGCTCGCGCAGTTTTTCAGCAACGGATCTCGCTGCCACGCTGTCTGTCTGCGGCAGCAAGGCCACAAACTCTTCGCCACCGAAGCGGCCGAGCTGATCCCCAAGCCGCATGATTTGGCGCATGGCGTTCGCGACTTCGACCAGTGTCCGGTCGCCCGCGACGTGGCCATGCTCATCGTTGATGGGCTTGAAGTGGTCGATGTCGATCATCAACACTGTGAGAGGTTGTGCATGCCGTGCCGATTGCGACACCTGCGCTTCGCTCCATTCGAGCATGGCGCGTCGATTGAGCAGGCCCGTCAGCTGGTCGGTACGGGCAAGGTGTTGCAAGGCCAACTCACGCCGGTCGATCTCATCGAGGAACGCGGCCTGAATCAGCAGGATCACGAGCGACACCACCGCAATGTTTGCCAGCACGATGGCGCGGTACAGCGATGGCTCCAGTTCCCCCACCAGGGCCAGCGAAGGCACCAGCTCGGCAATGAAGTAGAAGACGAGCGAGATGGCTGCCAGCGCCAACCGCAGCGTGCGGTCTCGCGCTTCAAACAGGATGAAGGCGATTGGCGCCGTAATGATGAAGTACAGTTGCACACCGCTGTGGCGCGACAGGAACAGCAATACGAGGAGCAGGATTTGAATCAGGAACACGAGGCTCACTGCCAGGCGCGCCAGCTTGGGGTGGCCTGCCCGCACGATAGCGAAATAGCTGAAATAGCCCAACGTGCAGACCAGGTTCACGACAAAGGCTGACACCGAGTCCAGCACAAGGAGGTAGAAGAAGCAGTAGCCCAGGCTGATCGCCACGCCCATTGCGGCCAGCAGGTTGCCCACCCGCAGCCGATAGCGCTCACCTTCAGGCACACCCTGCGTGCCGAACTCATAGATCTGGGAAAACCATGCGGGTGCCATAAGGTAGATACTGAAACAGGAAGGGTAATTCATCCGCCTTCGGCCAAGTATGGCATGGGTTTGTCAAACTGACCCTGGCACGCGGGCCACCTTGTTGGGATGACGGTGGCAATACCCGGACTGATGACGGGGTGCAAACCGAGTCAGACTGGAAAATGGCGGCGCAATCGAGATCGCAATTTGAGGCCGATCAGAGCATCAAGGGTGACTGATAGAAGCATCGATTGAGCTGCGCTGCGTGGCAGGTTGCGTGCGCGGCAGATCCAAAGGCGACATTTCTCATGAGATTTCACCATCAAGCTGTCGCGATGGCAGAGCCTGCACAAGGCAGCATGATCGGGAACCTAAAAACGAGCATGTCAGAAATGTTGTGTGCAATGCGTCACAGCTCGACGCGGTGACCGGAGCCCACCACAAGTCACGACATGGTTGGTCGCAATTTCTGCAGGCTCTGAATCCGCGGCACTGCTTTCTCAGGATTGTGACCAGTTGTCCTCTGCAAGCGGAGTGCGTGCGTCACCTTGCTGGCGCTGAAATCGGTACGAAACCCTGACCGCAGTCTATAAACAGTCTGTAAGAGCGCGAAATTGAAAAAGCCCACTATGTTTTACGTAGTGGGCTTTCCTTTGTTGTATTGGTGCCGGAGAGATGAATCGAACACCCGACCTTCTCATTACGAATTAGCAGGGATACATAGACCCACTAATTAATGCACCTTAATAAACCCCTATTGTCCCAATGAAAACGGCATAATAGCCTTAACGGGCTAGCACGATGTTTTACCAAATCATCCCCTGTTTGCTAGCCCGGTGCTAGCCCGGTGCTAGCCCAAAAATGGAAAGGTGGACACCGTGGCTACTGCGAATCATCAAAAGCTCACCAAGACCCTGCTGGCCGGTCTGGTTGCCCCCGCTGCGGGTAAGCGCCAGGTGATCTATGACACCGAAACACCAAAGTTGGCAATGCGCATGACGCACACCGGAGTGCGCGCCTTCTACGTGGTCAAGCGATTGGGGGGTGCCATGGTTTGGGTCAAGCTTGGCACTTTCCCTGACATGACATGCGAGCAAGCCCGCAATGAAGCAGGCAAGGTACTCGGGGAGTTCGCCAAGGGAGAAAACCCGGCGGCTGTGAAGCGAGCGGTGAAAGCTGAACTGACCTTTGGCGAAGCGTTTGATGACTTCCTTGAACGTAAGCGCAAGCGGGATGGTTCCGCAATCAGTGACAAGACCAAGCGGGATTACAAGGACTTGCTGCGGCTGTATCTGGACGGAATCAAAGGCAAAAAGTTGTCTGCGATTGAGCGTAACGAGGTCAAAGCGATTCATGCCAGAACGACCAAAAAAAGCGCCGCTCAAGCCGACCGCGTTGTGGCTGTGGTTTCGGCGGTTTTCACGTTCATGCTAGCCCACGAACGATTCAGCGGCCAGAACCCAGCGACAAGGATTCAGAAGAATCCAGCCCCTAGCCGTGACCGATTCTTGCAGGCGGACGAACTGACGCCATTCTTTAAGGCGCTTTCGGAATCGACCAACGAAATCATGCGTGACTTCTTTCTGCTGGCGCTGCTGACGGGAGCGCGTCGCGCCAATGTGTCCGCAATGCGGTGGGTCGATATTGATCTGACGGCAGGTGTTTGGCGCATCGCCAAGACCAAGAACGGCACGCCGCAAACTGTGACGCTATCACCGGAGGCGGTGGCCGTATTGGAATCGCGCAAGGCAGACGGCGGCGAATTCGTGTTCCCCGGCGAAGGCAAGACCAAACATATCGTGGAGCCGAAAAAGGCATGGGCAACGCTTCTCAAAGCGGCGGGCATTGAAAACCTGCGTATCCATGACTTGCGCCGGACGCTGGGCAGTTGGCAGGCACGCACGGGCGCATCGTTGCCAATCATCGGCAAGAGTCTGAATCACAAGACCCATCAAGCCACGGCAATTTATGCTCGACTTGATCTTGATCCAGTGCGCCAGTCCGTCAACACTGCGACGGCGGCAATGATGGAGGCGGCAGGGTTGAAGAAAAAAACCGAAGTCGTCCGGCTAAGGACGGCAAAGAGGTAGATCATTATTAAGCCACGCCTAGCTATCGGCTGATCCCCGATGGCGAAAACCGGGACACCCTGACCCGGCGGCGCTGGTTTTCTATCAGGTGCGTTAGGGACGCTATGACTCCGAGCATCAACGAAAACGACATACCGAACGGTGAAGTGGACTACTTGGAGCTTCCGCAGTTCGGTGCACAGTATTTCAATCTTGAGGATGCAGCACTTTTAGCCGCGTTAGACGAGTGGTGGCTGGTCAACGGCGGGGATGACCCAGACTTTGACGAGCTGGTTTCCAACGCCGAAGCGCGAAAAGCTGCGCAACCCCTTCAACAAAAAATCGTAAAAGCCCTCCTTAGGGCCGCATCGGCTAAGGAGCTAAAAGTAAAGGTCTTGGCTCGTGAGTTGGGTTCGGGCGAACCAATCCCGTGGAGAACCTATGCACACATTGGTGAGATTAGGGAACTGCTGCAACTCTATGGCCTTGGGAACTGTCATTTGATTGAATGGGCTGAATCGCTCGATGACGACGTTTATGACCTTGCCCTGTCAATCTACAGGCGGAGAGGCTTGATTAAATATGGGCTAACGCCTGTTAGTCGTGAGGTTTCGGGTACAACTCTGATGGAACAACATCAACAGCTACAACAAAAATTTGACTCGCAGAGCTTAAAAATAGCTCACCTTGAGCGTCGGTCAAATCATGCAGCGGGCGATAGTCGCCCCCTATTGACCACCGAGCGCAACACTCTGCTGACGATCATTGCCGCACTGGCAAAACAAGCCAAGATCGACATCAAAGAGACCGGAAAATCTGCACAATATATTTCAGGATTGACCGACGAATTAGGTGCGAATGTTTCCAAACGCGCTATTGAAGAACACTTGAAGAAAATTCCCAATGCGCTGGCAACCCGCATGAAATAACAGGTTTTTTGGCAATTGCCAATTCAGTTTGGCAGTTGCCCCAATGATTGCCTCGGTTTCTTCAAAGTTCGCTTCCATACCGCAACGCAATCCAGCAAAGCGGGTCTCTATGAAAGCGAATCATGACCCTTCAATCCATCGTTCAAGCCAGCAAGGAACTGCTTGATGACAAGGCCGCTGCCGCCGTTCTAGACGTAACGCCGGGTACGTTGTCGGTGTGGCGCTCCACCGGGCGCTATGCACTTCCGTTCCTGAAAGTCGGTCGCAAAGTTCGATACCGGCATTCCGACCTTCTGGCATGGTTGGAAAAGCGTACCCGTGAAACCGGCGCTACCGCGTAAGGGGATCGTCATGCCGTTTGACCGCACCCTACTCCCCGACCCGGTTACCTACTTTGAAAACCAAGGCCTGACCCTCAAAGGCCCACGGTCTGCCAAGTGGAAAACCACCACCTGCAACTTTCATGGCGGCTCGGATTCCATGCGCGTCAACGTCGCCACGGGCGCATGGGTCTGCATGAGCTGCGGCGAGAAAGGCGGCGACGTGCTGGCCTATGAGATCAAGGACGGTGGCCGTGAATTTGTGGACGCTGCCAAAGCCTTGGGCTGCTGGGTGGACGATGGCCGCCCCCAGGTGCAAACCAAGCCCACACCGCTCAGCCCGCGCCTGGCACTGTCCGTGATGGCGTTCGAGTCCACGCTGGCCGCTGTGGCTGCCGGTAATGTGGCCAACGGTGTGACGCTGACCGAAGCCGACCGCGCGCGGCTGATGGTGGCGGCAAACCGCATCAACCGACTGGTGGAGGCGTTCGCATGAAACCGGAAGACTACGAACACTTTGCCGCCGGTCTGGATGACGATGCAGGCCTTGCATTAGATATCAATTCAGTAGCTGCTTACGCAATAGATACGGGGGCTATAGGCCAATTTGATGCTGAACTTTCGCCAGCGCTCTACCGGCGTGAGGTTGTCCTGACCAATGGCGCAGACTTGACACCAGAGCCGGTTATCTGGCTTTGGCCTTACTGGCTGGCACGCGGAAAGCTGCACTTGCTGGCTGGCGCGCCCGGCCAGGGCAAAACCACGATTGCAATGGCGATGGCGGCAACTGTCTCCATCGGCGGACGCTGGCCGGATGGCAGCCGGTGCGAGCCCGGTAACGTGCTTATCTGGAGTGGCGAAGATGATCCGGCGGATACGCTGCTGCCCCGGTTGATCGCGTCCGGTGCGGACCGTGCGCGCTGCTTCTTTGTCAGCGGCACCCAGGTTGCAGGGGAATTGCTGGCATTCAATCCCGCGACAGATATGCAGGGGCTGGAGCGGCAGGCGCTAGCCATTGGCGGGGTCAGTCTGCTGGTCGTTGATCCGGTCGTCAGCGCGGTGGCAGGCGACAGCCACAAGAACGCAGAAGTACGGCGCGACCTACAACCCATTGTTGACCTTGCCAGCCGGTTGGGCGCTGCCGCCATTGGCATCACACACCTGTCCAAGGGTGGGGCTGGTGGTGACCCCGCAACGCGGGTAATCGGTTCCATTGCATTCACGGCGGTGGCCCGCGTGGTGTTGGTCGCGGCCAAGGTGAAGGGAGAAGAGGGGCAAGATCGCCGAATTCTGGCGCGAGGCAAGTCCAATATCGGGCCTGACAACGGCGGGTTTGAGTACCACATTGAACAGGCCGAGCCGCTGCCAGACATTCACGCGAGCTACATCACATGGGGGCAGGCGGTCGATGGCACGGCGCGCGAGTTGCTGACCGACCCCGACGGCAAGGACGAGAACGCGCCCAACGAGGACCACAACGATGCGGTGGAAATGTTGCGCTCAGAACTGACGGCGGACTGTTGGACGAATTCAGCACTTGCCAGCAAACCGCTGGCAGATGCCGGGTTTTCCAAAAAGGCCATTTGGAAGGCGACCAAGAAGCTGGGTGTGATCCGTCACAAATGCGGATTCGGGAAACAGTTGGCAGTCCATTGGAGACTGCCGGGCTGTGGCGATGTGCCGTTCATTGACGCCAGCTTGGCCCCCGCCATAGATTCCACGCCCATAGATTTCCCCATAGATTCCATAGATTCCGGCGTCGGAAACGGGGAATCTATGGAATCTATGCTGATGGCGAAACCATTGGACGCTGTGGTGCTTGCCGACGTGGAGGTGTTCTAAATGGCCGCCCCTTGTGCAAGCGCCATCGTCGATCAATTGCGCGGTGCTGGCCTGAACCTCTCCCTGGCACCCGCCGGGGGTCTGGCAGTGGCACCGTCCAGCCACTTGACCGAAGACCTGCGCGCACTGATCCGCGATAGCAAAGCCCTGCTGATCGACTGGGTGAAGTCGGCCAACGATGCCGACAGTGCTGCACCTGAACCGTCGAGCAACCCAGCCAGCCCGACCGACTGGCACGCGCTGGACGCGGCCTATCTGGCACACCACTTTAATTGCCCCACTTGCATTGCCGCTGGACGCGGCAGCCGGTACGGGTTGCGCTGTGGAACCGGCGCGGCATTGTGGCGGGCGTATTCAGCGGCGCAGCTACCCGGTCCGCAATATTTCAACTCCACACCCACCAAGGCCTGACCATGGCAAAGCGCAAGCAAACCGAATACATCCAAGGCCACGCCACCCACCGGCGCACCGAAGGCGATTACATGGGCGTGTTGCTCGATGCCGTAACCCTGGACGACTGGCGCGGCGTTGTCACAGGCGCATTGCAGGCAGCCAAGGGCGGCGATCCGCAGGCGCGTAACTGGCTGGCGCAATACCTTGTCGGCAGGCCCGAAGGCAAAGCCCCCACGCCCTTGAACATCGTGGTGCAGCAACTCAACGGGCTTGATCCACTGGTAAACAGGCTCGCAAAACCCATGCCACGAAGCCAGCCAGCCCGACTTGATGAAATGGGCCGACGCGGCCATGTACCAGGCCAAGGATGCGGGGCGCAACGGGGTGCAGTTTTATCAATCGCCTGAACGCAATCGTTGAACACGCGTTTATGACCTGTGAGTCATGGGATCCGCTCGTGACATCCATGAACGTACGAATGCACTCGGAGCACCCGCAACGGGGTATGAAGCTGGTCGCAACTGAAACAACGACCGCTACCCATAAGACCGAATCGCACAATTGGCTTGCCCGAAAGCTGACCGTGGCGAACGACTTTTTACGCTGCACAGGAGCCGACTGTGCCGACTTTCTGACTTTTTTTGGTGGATGACTGCTTTGGGGAAATCGGCGCAGTGAATGGCCGCTTATGAGCACTGATTCCCAATGGCAGCACCTGGCCATCAAGAGCCAGCCGGTTCCTCAATTTGTTCGCCCGAAACTTGACGTTGAACCCTTTATCAAATTGGGTGACCGCATTGCTGCCGGTCACGAGCGCGAACTTTGTGCCCTTATGCACAGTGCCCAGTTATCAACAGTTTGTTGCGATCGGACTTTAGGGTGCCCTTTGTAAGGGGCAACACCCGAGGTCATTGCCCTTTACATAATTACAGGGTCTTCAAGAACTCCAAC
>NZ_JAGPBB010000005.1 GCF_018063565.1 Rhodoferax sp. | reverse complement strand
GGCGTTGCTGCACCCCCACCGCATAGGTCGACAGCCAGCCTTCCACCACCCGACCTACGCCCAGGCGCAGCGCCAGTGCCTGCTCTTGGGCAGCATGGGCAAATGGCTCCAGTTGCCCGCTATTGTCCGGCGGGCCGATCATCGCAAAGGCTTGCGATCGGGCCTGAAAAGAGTGCAAATCCAATAGCACATCATGCCCGGCCAGCAAGGGGCAAAGCAGGTTGGCGACATGATCCTCGTAATCTTGCGGGCTGGCGCTGGGGCGCAGGTTGCGGTTCAGGTTGCGCTCACCGTTGCGTTGCACCTTCAGGTAGGCCAGCGGGTTGGTCACCGGCACAAAAGTGACCGCTCCGCACGCCAACTGCAGCGTCCCTGCATCAAGTTCCGCCACCACGCGTTCAATGCCGCGTGCACCACATACTTCGTTGCCATGTACGGCCCCCAGCACGATCAGGCGGGGACCCGGCGGCAACGCTTCGAAGCGGTGGATGCGCAGTTGGCTGGTCGGATAGGCAGGCAACACGGTGCCATGGGTGGTTTCAGACATGGTAAACCTTCACATTCGTCAAGCCCTGCACGGCGGTGATGCCCAGACCCGGTGCATCGGGCAACTGAATCCACGGTCCGGACATCTTCATGCCCCCCTCCACGGCGCTGCCGTTGCAGAGTTGCGGGCCATCCAGATCGATGTAGGCCACCACATCGTCACTCGCCACCGCCACATGAGCCGCTGCGGTGACGCTGATCGCGCCTTCCAGCATACATCCCATCATGCAGGTCCGATGGTGCATACGCGTCAGACTGGCCACCTCCAGTGCACCGCTGATACCCGCTGTTTTCATCAGCTTGATGTTGATGATGTCGGCGCTGCCGGTACTCAGAATATGCAAGGCATTGGCCACGGTGAAAACGGCCTCATCGGCCAGAATGGGGGTCAGCGTATGGTCGGTGACAAATTTCAAGCCGGCTAGATCGGTGGCCTTGACCGGTTGCTCGACAAACTCCAGCACCACACCACTCTTCTCCAGCGCCTGAATCACCTGCACCGCCTGCTTGGGCTCCCAGCCTTGATTGGCATCCAGATACAACAGCGTGTTGGGACCCACCGCGCGCTGGATGGCCCGCACACTCTCCACATCGTCGCGCCAGGTCTGCCCACCCACCTTGATCTTGAGAGCATCAAAGCCATCGGCAACGGCACGCAGGGCATCTTTGACCATGAGGTCGATCGGGTTGACGCTGATCGTCACGTCGGTCTTGATCTGCGGTTCACCACCACCCAGCAGTTGGTACAGCGGCAGCCCCACACTTTGCGCCCGCAGGTCGTACAAGGCAATTTCCAACCCGGCCTTGAGGCTGCTGTGATGCACCAAGCCATGGTGCAGTGTGCGCAGCAAGGCATTGAAGTCCAGCAACTTGCGCCCGATCAGCTTGGGCGCAATCAGGGCCAGGCCGGCACGCATCGAGTCAATCAGATCGCCGGTAATGACCGCCGTCGCGGCGGCAGATCCATACCCGACAAGCCCACTGTCGGTTTCGATCATCAGCACCAGATCGTGCACTTCGTTGACGGTGCGCAAGGCGGTCTTGAATGGCACCTTGAGGGGGACTTTGACTTCACCGACGGTGATGCGATTGATCAGCATGGCATTGTGTTGCGTGAATCCGGCAGTGGCCGCGATGCATCAGCAGAAAATCGGGCATTGTAGTGAGCACCCAGGCTGACTGCGGCCAGACTCCTGTACCTTTGTGCACAGGTTCAAGCGGCCCATCGCAGTGCCCAGAGCACATGCTCGCGCACCATCACATCGGGGTGCAACCGCTGCGCCTGCAGCGCCTGCCGCATGGCCTCTGCTGTTACTGCACCCGGATCGGCGCGCAACGCATTGCCGAGCGCCACCGCCAGATTGCGCAGCCAGCGCACATGACCAATACGCCGAATCGGGCTGCCCTCGGTCAGGCGCAGAAAGTCCGCCTCACTCCAGGCCCACAAGCGCAGCAAGTCCGGGTCGGTCAGCGCGTCGCGGGCGGCAAAGTCAGGCAAGGGGCTGCGGCGGGCAAATTTGTTCCACGGACAGACCAGCTGGCAGTCGTCACAACCGTAAATTCGGTTGCCCAGCAACGGGCGCAGCGGCTCCGGGATCGGACCCGCGTGCTCGATCGTCAGATAAGAGATACAGCGCCGGGCGTCGAGCCGGTAGGGTGCCACGATGGCCTGCGTCGGGCAGACATCGATGCAGGCACGGCAACTGCCGCAGTGACTGGTCTGCGCCGGTGTAGCCGGCAGGGCCATATCGACAAAGATCTCACCCAGAAAGAACATGGACCCCGCGTCACGATTGAGTGCCAGCGTGTGTTTGCCACGCCAGGCCAGGCCACTGCGCGCCGCGAGTTCCACCTCCAGCACGGGTGCCGAGTCGGTGAACACCCGGTACCCGATAGGTCCTAACCCGGCGTGAATCTGCTCTGCCAGGCGCTGCAGGCGACTGCGCAGCACCTTGTGGTAGTCACGTCCGCGGGCGTAGAGCGACACCACAGCCTCGGTCGGGCGTTGCAGGCGGCCAAGCTCAAGCGCAGGCCATTGCGCCGGGGTATCGGCCGGCAGGTAGTCCATGCGGGCGGTGATGACACTCAGCGTACCCGGCACCAGCTCTGCCGGGCGTGCCCGTTTGCTGCCATGCGCGGCCATATAGGCCATGTCGCCGTGACAGCCATGCGCCAGCCACGCCGATAATCCGGCCTCTGCCTGCTGCAAGTTCACGTCGGCCACCGCGATTTGCGAGAATCCCAGTGCCTGCCCCCAGTCCTGTATTCTGGAGACCCACTCCCGTCCCTGATCATGTGTTGCGATGTTGTTCACCCGACGATTGTAAAAACCGTGCTGTGGCCCGACGAGCGCGCCACCGGGGCTTTTGCGGCCCGGCTGGCAACACTGCCGGCGTTGCACAACGCATTCATTGCCATCGACGGTGAACTCGGTGCCGGCAAAACCACCCTGGTGCGCCACCTGCTGCGGGCACTGGGCGTGACCGGGCGCATCAAGAGCCCTACCTATGCGGTGGTTGAGCCCTACACGCTGGCACAACTGGCGGTGTGGCACTTTGACTTTTACCGCTTCAACGACCCACGCGAATGGGAAGATGCCGGGTTTCGCGATATCTTTGCCAGCCCGGGGCTGAAACTGGCCGAGTGGCCCGACAAGGCCGCCGCTTGCCTGCCAACGCCCGACCTCAGCCTGCAACTGACTGTGGCGGACGACGAATCGCGCCAGGTGCGCCTGAGCGCCCGCAGTGTCACTGGCCACGCCTTGCTGGCGGCGGCGCTGGAGACCAGCCCATGAAACGACGCACCCTGATCCAGGGCGGCACCCTGGCGCTGCTGCTGAGCGGGCAGGATCTGGTCTGGGGCGCCAACATTCTGGCGGTGCGGGTATGGCCGGCGGTAGATTACTCGCGCGTCACCATCGAATCGGACGCGTCGCTGAGTTTTACCCAGAATTTTGTGCCCAATCCACCGCGACTGGCGGTAGATGTGAGCGGCATCGAGCTGAACGCCGCGTTGAAAGAGCTGGTGGCCAAGGTCGGCCCGAGCGACCCCACCATCAATGGCATTCGCGTCGGGCAGTTTGCCCCCGGCCTGGTTCGACTGGTGGTGGACCTGAAGCAATCCGTTGCACCGCAGGTGTTCAGCCTGCCACCGGTGGCGGCCTACCGGCACCGGCTGGTGTTTGACTTGTACCCGACGCAAGTGCAAGACCCGCTGGCGGCGCTGATTGCCGAACGCTTACAGGATACCAGCGCTGCATCCGCACAGGCGGGCAGCTCTGTCGCGCCGCAATCCGGCCAGGACCACGACCCGCTGGGTGAACTGATTGCGCAGAAGGGCACAGCAGCCGCGGCCATGGTGTCCGCTGCGCCTCCCCGACCGGGTGACGCCCAACAGATTGCCACTGTTAATATAGCTAATAAACCATACGGAGAAAGCGCTGGCGCACAAAACCTTGCAAAAAATGCAGGCGCCACAAGCGCAGCGTCGCTGGCGGGCGATGCGACCGACCGGCTGATCATCATTGCACTCGATCCCGGTCACGGTGGCGAGGACCCGGGTGCCATTGGCCCGGCCGGTACCTATGAGAAAGATGTGGTGCTGCGTCTGGCACATCGGCTGCGTGAACGCATCAATGCGACCACCAGCAAGGGCAACGCCATGCGCGCCTTTCTGACACGTGATGCAGACTACTTTGTGCCACTGCACACCCGCGTCGACAAAGCGCGCAAGGTCAAGGCAGACCTGTTCATCAGCCTGCACGCGGATGCGTTTTTCACACCCAACCCGCAGGGGGCGAGTGTGTTCGCCCTGAGCCAGGGCGGCGCCTCCAGCAGCGCTGCACGCTGGATGGCCGACAAGGAAAACAAGGCCGACCTGATTGGGGGTGTCAATGTCAAAGTACGTGATGCCCAGGTCAAGCGCGCTATTCTTGACATGAGCACCACGGCGCAGATCAAGGACAGCCTGCAACTCGGTGGCAACATGCTCCATGAGATCCAGCGCGTGGGCAAGCTGCACAAACCACGGGTGGAACAGGCGTCGTTTGCGGTGCTCAAGGCACCCGACATCCCCAGCGTGCTGGTGGAGGCCGCCTTCATCAGCAACCCGGAAGAAGAGATCAAGCTCAACAGCGACGACTATCAGGAGCAGTTGGCCGATGCCTTGATGCGCGGGATCGAGCGCTACTTCGCCAAGAATCCACCGCTGGCACGCAGTCGCAGCCTGTAGTCAGGCAGTCGCCGCTTCACGACCAGGGCACACACAGGTCGGCTTTGTGGCGGGTGCGGGCAATGCGCACCGCGTTGGGCTCATCGGTGCTGGCGATCCAGCTCAGCGCACGCTCCCGGCTGCGACCAAAAAACAGGTGGCGTTGCAGCAGACGCTCGCGGCGCAGCACGTCGTCCACATCAAGGTACCAGACTTCATCAATCTGCTCACGCACCCGCGGCCAGGGGCTGTCGTCCAGCAGCAGGTAGTTGCCCTCGGTGACGATGAGCCGGGTATCGGGCAGCACCGCAATGGCGCCGGCCACCGCTTCTTCCATTTCACGCCGGTAATCCGGCGCGTAAATCACCTCCCGCGTGCCCTGCTGCGCAAGACGCTGCAGCAGGTTTGCGTAGCCGGCTGCGTCAAAGGTATCGGGTGCGCCTTTGCGGCCCGAGCGCCCGAGGCGCAGCAACTCGCTATTGGCAAGATGAAAGCCGTCCATCGGCACCACCTGCACGCCATCGGGGAACTCGGCGGCCAGCGCTTTCGCCAGGGTGGACTTGCCGGCACCGGGCGGTGCCACGATGCCCAGAATGCGGCGCTGACCCGAATCAAGCAACGCCTCCACCCGGCTGCGGCACAGCGCGGGCAACATCATGGGGGCCTCAGACGGCGCGTGCATGATGGGGCTGCTGTGGGTCATACAACGTGCCACAGCGTTTTGGCGGCGCAGCGTTGAGTCCCGCCACGCCACTGCCGTGAGCACAAGCGGACAAAAAAATGGCAACTTTGGGCGGCTTCCTCATGGTGAATTCCTGTAGCTGATTGCGCATTATCAAGGGTACCCGGGCCGCGATAATGTCCGGGCTGCGTGGTTTGTGCAGTACCCCCGAATCGTCGCTGATGTTCTCACCCGTCCCTCCCCCTGTCCCGGCCAAGGTGCCTTCCGTTTCGGTATGGACCCTGTCCATCCCGGTGGCCATGGGTTACGTGCCGCTAGGCATGGTGTTCGGTTTCTTGTTTGTGCAGGCTGGTGCGGTATGGTGGCTGGCACTGGTCGCCAGTGTGCTGGTATTTGCGGGTGCAGCCCAGTTCATGATGGTGTCGATGCTGGCCGCAGGACTGCCGGTGGCGTCGATTGCCCTGGCCACGCTGATTGTCAACCTGCGCCATGTCTTTTACGGGTTATCGCTGCTCGAACGCCTGCCGACATCGCCGTGGGCGCGCTGGTATCTGGTGTTTGCCCTGACCGACGAGACCTACTCGGTCCTCACCACTTTGCCCAGTGGCACCAGCCCGCGGCAAATGGTGGCTGTTGCCCTGCTGAATCAGACCTGGTGGGTTTTGGGCACGGTACTGGGTGCGTTGATCGGCACGCAGGCGCAAGTGCCGCTGGTTGGACTGGACTTCGCACTGACGGCGCTGTTTGCGGTGCTGGCCATCGAGCAGTGGCGCAGCGCCCACAACGCAGCGCCCTTGTGGGTGGCGTTGGGCAGTTACACCCTGGCCCAGATCCTGATGCCTGGCCAGGCTTTGCTGGTAGCCATTGCCCTGAGTGTGCTGACCGGTTGGCTGATGGCACACGGCCGGGAGCCCATTCCTTGATGGACCCCGTTTACGCCCTGACGGCCATGGTTGCCATGGCCGTGGTCACCTTTGGGCTGCGTGCCCTGCCGTTTCTGGCGGCCAGATTCCTCAAATCCCACCTCATCGTGCAGAAACTCGGGCGCTTTTTGCCCTTGGCCATCATGACGCTGCTGTTGCTGCACACGCTGGTGGGCAGTGCACAAAATAACCCGTTCGGCCCGTGGGCCGAACTGCTGGCAGTGGCCTGTGTGCTGATGCTGCAGTGGTGGGGTCGCCACGCCCTGCTGAGTATTCTGGCCGGGACGGCGCTCTACGTGCTGCTGCGCAACTCGGCGTGGCTGGGGTAGGCTACCGCCTGCCCGGGTGCCGGTTCACTTGGCGGCGTTGGCGAAAAACAAGGACTCGCCACCGATCTTGTAATTGCCTATCACCGCCTGTCCGGGGGCAGAAATGAGCCAATCGACAAACTTTTGACCATCGACGGCTTTGACGTGAGGGTGTTTGGCCGGGTTGACCAGCATTACGCCGTATTGGTTGAACAGACGCTTGTCGCCTTCCACCAGCACTGCCAGCTCCGCCCGATTCTTGAAATTGAGCCAGGTGCCACGGTCAGCCAACACGTAGCCGCCCGAACTCGCCGCCATATTCAAGGCCGGTCCCATGCCACAGCCGCAGGACTTGTAGCCACTGCCCATTTTGTCGCTCAGGTCCGCCAGCTTCCAGTAGCGCAGTTCAGCGGCATGGGTGCCACTTTTGTCGCCACGCGAAATGAACTCGGCATTGGCTGTGGCGATCTTCTTCAGTGCTTCGACAATGTCATTGCCCTTGGTTTTGGCCGGATCTGCTTTGGGACCAATGAGAACAAAGTCGTTGTACATGACTTCAAAACGTTTGACGGCAAACCCTTCGGCCACTGCCTTCTCCTCGGCCACCTTGTCATGCACAAACATCACATCGGCGTCGCCGCGGCGCCCCATGTCGATGGCCTGGCCGGTACCCACGGCCACCACTTTGACATCGATGCCACTGGCCTTCTTGAACTCTGGCAACAGATAGCCAAACAGGCCCGACTGCTCAGTCGAGGTGGTTGACGCCACCGTGATGGACTGTGCGGCAACGCCCAGTGAAGCCGCACCAAAAGCTATTGTTAACATAGCTTTAAACGCATATTGGGTATGCGCTAGTGACCTTAATGATTGAAAACTTGAGTTCGACTTCATACACTTTCTCCTTTGACAAAAAAATGGGCTTGCGGGTATCGCGTCTGCAACAGCGTGTTGCTAAAAAAATCATGCACCGGCAGATCAGCCAACAGCCGGCCCTGCTC
This sequence comes from Rhodoferax sp., assembly GCF_018063565.1. Taxonomy (GTDB): domain Bacteria; phylum Pseudomonadota; class Gammaproteobacteria; order Burkholderiales; family Burkholderiaceae_C; genus Rhodoferax. The sequence continues at coordinate 84,801 of NZ_JAGPBB010000005.1, read as the reverse complement.
GAGGTAGATCACACGACTGGCCAGACGCTTGACCTGACCGAGGTTGTGGCTGGCGAACACCAGAGTGGTGGTGGTGTTTTGATGTGCAAAGGTGTCAATCAACGCTTCCACCTCGCGTTTGGCATGCGGGTCCAGACTGGCGGTGGGCTCATCGAGCAGCAGCACCTGCGGCTCCATCGCCCAGGCCCGCGCCAAGGCCACACGCTGTTGTTGACCGCCCGACAGCTTGCGGGCGTGACGATGTGCCAGTTCAGCCAGACCGACCCGATGCAAAGCGTTGAGTGCCCGGCTCCGGGCAGTCGCCCATGGTGTGCCGTTCAGCCATAAACCCAATGCCACATTGGACTGAACCGTCAGGCGCAACAGGTGAGGCCGTTGAAACAGCATCGCTTGCCGGGCCATGGGGTTCACCCTCAGTTGCCCCGCGGTCGGCGCTATCAGACCATGCAACACCCGCAGCAACGTGCTCTTGCCACACCCGTTGGAGCCTACCAAGGCCACGCGCTCACCCGGCTGAACGCGCAGGTCAAGCCCACTGAGCGCACTGACACCGCGCGTTTCCGAGCCAAACTGCACCGCCACGCCCTGCAACTCAAACACAGACTGCAACGTCATGGAGCGCTAACCCGGCGATGCCAGCAGCGTCGGTGCCGTGCCTCCGCCCGCCTCCTGCGCCGCACGCCAGTGGCTCAGCAGCATGATCGACAGGTTGAGCAGCAACACCACGGCCAGCAAAATCATGCCCAGACCCAGCGCCAGCGGCAAATCGCCCTTGGAGGTTTCCAGGGCAATCGCGGTGGTCATGACACGGGTAAACCCGTCGATATTGCCGCCCACAATCATCACCGCACCCACCTCGGAGATGGCGCGACCAAACGAGGCGATCACCACCGTCAGCAGCGCATAACGCTCGTCCCAGGCCAGCAACAGACTGCGCATCAAGGTTGAGGCGCCCAAAGATTGCAGCTGTTCACCGTGCAAACTGTCAGCATCCTCGATGGCCTGGCGCGTCAGGGCCGTCGCCACCGGCAGCACCAGCAGAGTTTGCGCCAGCACCATTGCCTTGAAACTGAACAGCCAGCCCAAAAAACCCAGCGGCCCGCTACGCGACAACAGCAGATAAATCACCAGACCCACCACCACCGAGGGCACCGCCAACAAGGTGTTGAGCAAGGTCAACACGGCACTGCGCCCCGCAAAGCGCGCCACCCCCAGCCAGGCGCCCAGCACCAACCCCATACCGCAAGCCAGGGCACAGGCCGTGGCACTGACGGACAGTGACCGACCCACGATGGCCATCAGACCGCTATCGAGGGTGGAAATCAGGCTTAACGCCGTGTGAATGCTGTCGACAAAGGTGGTCATGCGGCGCAAAGAAAAAGTTGCGGTATCGTAGCCACCGAATCCAACTCTGACCATATGAAGCTCTGTGCATAGGCTACAACTGCATTACACACTTTCACGCGAAAGCAGCCCGGCATTGCTGCGTAATCCGCTGATCGACCTGCTTCAGGCCATCAGCAGCCAGGGCTCGATCTCCGCAGGCGCGCGGGCTCTGGGGTTGAGTTACCGCCATGTCTGGGGTGAACTCAAGCGCTGGGAGCAAGAGCTTGGCAATGATTTGCTGATCTGGGAGAAGGGTCAGAACGCGCGGCTCAGTCCGTTTGGCAACAAACTGATGTGGGCCGAGCGCCAGGCACAGGCGCGCCTGGGGCCACAGATCGAAGCCTTGCGCGCTGAACTTGAACACAGTTATGCCCAGGCCTTCGACCCTACTGTCCAGGTGCTGACGCTGTACGCCAGTCACGATGACGCATTGACCCGCTTGCGTGAGTTGGCGCTGCAGGCCGCCCATTTACCGGTCTCGCCGGTGGCAAAAGCACCCGTGATCGGACGGCTGCATCTGGACATTCGCTTCACCGGCAGCGTGGATGCGATTCGCGCCCTCAACGAAGGGCGCTGCGTGATGGCAGGCTTTCACGTGTTACAGGACAGCGTCAGGAAATCACTGACCGAGCGCACTTACAAACCTCTGCTGCGCCCCGGTCTGCACAAGATCATCGGGTTCGCTGCGCGGACGCAGGGGCTCATGGTGCCGCCGGGCAACCCCTTGCGTTTACACACGCTGCACGATCTGATCGAGCGCGGCGCTCGATTTGCCAACCGCAGTCTGGGCAGCGGAACCCGGGTGGTGCTCGACGAATTGCTGTTGCAGTCCAGTTTGCGCGCCGAGCGGATCAAGGGGTATGAACACACCGAACCCTCGCACGCGGCGGTGGCTCAAGCCGTGGCCTGCGGCCAATCGGATGCCGGGTTGGGCATTGCCGCGGCAGCGCAACAGGCCGGGCTCGACTTTGTGCCGCTGGCGCACGAAAGCTACTACCTCGTCTGCCTGAAGTCAGCCCTGGACCAACCCGGTGTGGCACAGTTGCGCCAACTGTTGCAAACCCCCCAGTGGGAGGGCGCGCTGTCCCACATTGCCGGTTACCAAACCCACCAAAGTGGTCAGGTGCTGTCCATGCGCCGGTTGTTGCCATGGTGGGATTACCGCCACCAAAAGCCCGCCAATGCACCGCAATAGGGCATCGCGCGGATGACCGTGGTCCTGCGGCGACACGTCAAACTTTTTTCATCACTCGGGCAGAAATTATTCAATGCTGCCAGACACCTGATGCCGCTAAACTGCGCGCTTCATTGACAAGTCAAAGTCGGCCGGGTTCAGCCGCAATTGACCACTCTGGACTTGGAGACAACATGCAAGCGTTACTGAAACTTTCCAACGCCATTGACGCGGTCAACCGCTTCATCGGCAAACACGTGATCTGGTTGATTCTGGCCTCGGTTGTCATCAGTGCCATCAACGCCGTCGTCCGGAAAGCCCTGAATATCGGCTCCAACGCATTTCTAGAAGTGCAGTGGTACCTGTTTGCCGCCACTTTTTTGCTCGCATCTGCCTACACCCTGCTCAATGGAGAACACGTCAAGATCGATGTGATCTACGGTCGGTTCCACAAGCGAACACAAACCTGGATCGACGTCTTCGGTTTCACCTTTTTCCTGCTGCCGTTTTGCAGTGCCATCATCTGGTTCAGCCTGCCTTTTTTCCTGAAAGGTTTCCACAGCGGCGAGATGTCGAGCAACGCTGGTGGTCTGATCCGCTGGCCGGTTTACCTGATGATGCCGCTGGGCTTTGGTCTGCTATGGCTGCAGGGCCTGTCGGAACTGATCAAACGGCTGGCTTTCCTGGCCGGTGTGATCGAGGATCCGACGGAAAAACCGGTCGGTAAAACCGCCGAAGAAGAGTTGGCCGAAGCCATTCAAAAACTGGCTGAAGAAAAAGCCGCCCAAGCCAAAGCGGCCTGAACGCCAGGAGACTGAAATGGAATTTCTTGCACACAACATCGCCCCCATCATGTTCATGGGGTTGATCGTCTTCCTGCTGATGGGTTTTCCGGTGGCCTTCAGCCTGGGTGCCTGCGGTCTGTTTTTTGGCTTTGTCGGGATCGAACTCGGGCTGCTGCCAGAGGCTCTGCTGCAGGCATTGCCGCTGCGCATCTTTGGCATCATGCAAAACGACACACTGCTGGCGATCCCTTTTTTCACGCTGATGGGTTTGATTCTGGAGCGCAGTGGCATGGCGGAGGACCTGCTTGACACCATCGGGCAACTGTTCGGACCGTTACGTGGCGGGCTGGCCATTGCGGTGATTTTTGTTGGTGCGCTGCTGGCGGCGACGACCGGTGTGGTGGCCGCCTCGGTGATCTCGATGGGCTTGATCTCGCTGCCCATCATGCTGCGCTATGGCTATGACCGGCGCATTGCCAGCGGTGTGATTGCCGCCTCAGGCACGCTGGCGCAGATCATTCCGCCCTCGCTGGTACTGATCATCCTGGCCGACCAGTTGGGGCGCAGTGTGGGTGAGATGTACAAGGGCGCGTTTGTTCCCGGCTTTGCACTGACCATCATGTACTTCGGTTATGTGGTGCTGATCGCTTTCATTCGACCGCAATGGGTGCCGGCCCTGCCCGCCGAAGCGCGCACGATCCGTGAAGACAACGGCAACAGCGGCCTGCCCTCGCTGGGTATTTTGACGGTGCTCAGTACCGGGCTGGCCGTCTACCTGGGGCAGAACTATGCCAAAGTCGTGAGCTACTTCAAGGGCCAAGAAGTGCTGACCGTACCCACCGATGAGACCATTGTGGTGTCGCTGTGCGTCGGCGTGGTTTTTGCCTTCGTGATTGCCGTGCTCAACAAGCTCACCCGCGCCGGGCTGCTCTCACGCATGGCCGAGCGCGTGACATTCGTGCTGATTCCACCCCTGTTGTTGATCTTTCTGGTATTGGGCACCATCTTTTTGGGCATTGCCACCCCCACCGAGGGTGGTGCCATGGGTGCCGTCGGCGCGTTCCTGATGGCCCTGTCACGCGGGCGGCTTAGCATGTCGCTGATGAAACAGGCCCTGACCACCACCACCAAGCTGTCGAGCTTCGTGGTGTTCATTCTGGTCGGCTCCACTGTGTTCAGTCTGGTGTTTCAAGGCGTGGATGGCTCCAAATGGGTGGAACACCTGCTGACCTCGCTGCCAGGGGGCCAGCTCGGCTTTTTGATCGTCGTGAACGTGATGGTCTTTTTCCTGGCGTTCTTCCTGGACTTCTTTGAGCTGGCGTTCATTGTGGTGCCACTGCTGGCGCCGGTGGCCGAGAAGATGGGGATCGACCTGATCTGGTTTGGGGTGCTGCTGGGCGTCAATATGCAAACCTCGTTCATGCACCCGCCGTTCGGTTTTGCGCTGTTTTACCTGCGCAGTGTGGCCCCTGGCCGCGCATACACCGACCGCCTGACCAAAAAGATGATCCAGCCCGTGACCACGATGCAGATTTACTGGGGGGCCGTGCCGTTTGTCATTATCCAGATCATCATGGTGAGCCTGATCATTGCCTTCCCCGGCATTGTCTCCAGCGGTCTGGACAAGAAAGAGGCGGTCGATCTGGACAAGGTGGGTGCCGAGATGATGCTCAGCATGCCACCTGCCGCGCTCGAGCCCGATGCGGCTGCTCAGCCGCAAGATGCGGCATCAGGGGCCGCCGATGGGCAACCCGCCGCGGCGCCGACACCCAGCCCCGCGGCGGCGGCAGAGGACGACCCGATGAAAGCCATGGAAGAGGCGATGAAGAAAAAGTAGCGCCGCCCTCGGCCACTGAGATCGTTGCCGCCAAAGCAGCGATCCATGAAAAAAGCCCCGCAGTGCGGGGCTTTTTCTGCTGGTGCAAAGTGGAGGTCAGAGCTTGCGGGTGGCCATGAACGAGTCAAACTTGGCTTCAGCAAAGCGGAACCACAACACCTGGTCGCGCTGGAAGTTGCGGAAATCAGCGTAGATCTTCTTCCACTCGGGGCTCTTGGCATTGTTGGCTTCAAACACCGTCATGGCCGACTTGAACGAAGCTTCGAGCACGTCATTGGGGAATGGCAGCACCTTGGTCTTGGCAGCCACCAATTGCTTGAGTGCCGTCGGGTTAAACGCATCGTACTTGGCCAGCATGTCGGTTGCAGCCATGGCACAGGCAGTTTCCAGGATGGCCTTGTTTTCTGCCGAAAGGCTGTCCATGGCTTTCTGGTTGACGAAAAAGTCCACTTCGGGGCCGCCTTCCCACCAACCCGGGTAGTAGTAAAACGGTGCCACCTTGTTGAAGCCAAGTTTCTGGTCATCGTACGGACCGACCCATTCAGCCGCGTCAATCGTGCCTTTTTCCAGCGCCTGATACACCTCGCCACCGGGAATGCTTTGCGGTACGGCACCAATGCCTTGCATCACTTCACCAACCAAGCCACCGCCCAGACGCATCTTCATGCCCTTGAAGTCGGCGATGGATTTGATCTCCTTGCGATACCAGCCACCCATCTGCACACCGGTATTGCCGCCGGCAAAGCTGGTCATGCCGTAGCCGGCATACAGCTCGTTCATCAGCTTGCGGCCGTTGCCATGCATCATCCAGGCCGTCATCTGGCGTGCGTTCATACCAAACGGGATCGCCGAGCCGATCGCAAACGCCGGGTTCTTGCCATAAAAATAATAGGGCACGGTGTGGGTCATTTCGACCGTGCCGTTCTGCACGCCATCGACCACGCCAAACGGTGGCACCAGTTCGCCACCAGCGTGCACCGAAATTTCGAACTTGCCGCCCGACATGGCCTTGACGGCCTTGGCCATCACCTCAGCCGCACCGTAAATGGTGTCCAGCGACTTGGGGAAACTCGATGCCAGACGCCAGCGCACAGCGGCCTGCGCATGCACGGCCGGTGCTGCACCAGCCGCCAATACTCCGGCAATGCCTGCATTTTTGATTACGGAACGACGATCCATCGATTTACTCCTGTGGTTACAAATACCTTGGCAATCACCCGTTTGGGCGGCTGCCGCTCAAGCCTGAACCTTGCCATTTTAGGGAAACCAGCCCACCACAGCGCACGGGTTTTCCCTTGCACACAGGTCCGCATCACCGGCGCGGATCCATAAGCCTGCAAATTTGATCTGTCACGCGAAATAACGCGCCCTGACACTGGCTTCGATACCGCTCGCATCGAGACCCTGCAAAGCCAGCAGTTTGCCCGGATCACCATGCTCGATGAACTCATCACGCAGGCCCAAGGGCAGAACCGGCAAGCTGAGCCCCGCCGCGGCCAATGCTTCCAGGACAGCACTGCCTGCGCCGCCCATGAGCGCTCCCTCCTCCAGGGTCACCAGGCCTTCGTGGGTCGCGGCGACCTGGCACAACAGGGCAACATCCAGCGGCTTGACCCAGCGCATGTTGACCACCGTGGCGTTGAGCTTTTCTGCAACTTCCAGGGCTGCATACAGCAGTGTGCCAAAGACAAGAAAGGCCACCCGCGAACCGTGCCGACAGATTTCGCCTTTGCCAAACGGCAAGGCATCCAAAGTGCTTTGCACCGGCACACCGGCACCCACGCCGCGCGGATAACGCACCGCCACCGGCCCGGACTGTGCATAGGCGGTGCTCAACAGCTGGCGGCACTCGTTCTCGTTGGCAGGACAGGCGAGGCTGACGTTGGGAATGCAGCGCAGATAAGGGATGTCGTAAGCCCCGGCGTGAGTCGCACCATCGGCACCGACCAGACCGGCGCGGTCAAGCGCAAACACCACGGGTAGGTTCTGTATCGCCACATCATGGATCAACTGGTCGTAAGCCCGCTGCAGAAAGGTGGAGTAGATCGCCACCACCGGCTTCAAGCCCTCACAGGCCAGGCCAGCAGCAAAGGTCACCGCATGTTGCTCCGCAATACCTACGTCAAAAAACCGTTTGGGAAAGCGCTTTTCGAATTCGACCATACCCGAACCCTCACGCATGGCAGGGGTGATCGCCACCAACCGGTCGTCGGCCGCCGCCATGTCGCACAACCAGTCACCAAAAACCTGGGTGAAGCTTGGCAGCGCCACGGCGCTGTTTTTTTGCAGACCGACTGCCGGATCAAACTTGCCAGGTCCATGGTAGGCAATCGGGTCCACCTCGGCGAGTTTGTAGCCCTGGCCTTTTTTGGTGATCACATGCAGAAACTGCGGTCCTTTGAGATGACGAATGTTCTCCAGAACACTCACCAGTGTCTCCACATCGTGGCCGTCAATGGGTCCGACATAGTTGAAACCAAATTTCTCAAACAGGGTGATGGGCTTGACGATACCCATCGCCGATTCTTCAAAGCGCTTGGCCAGTTCAAACAGCGGCGGCGCGCCCTTCAGCACGGTTTTACCGGCACTTTTGGCGGTGGTGTAGAACTGGCCGCTGAGCAGTTTGGCCAGGTACCGGTTGAGCGCACCCACCGGCGGGCTGATGGACATATCGTTGTCATTGAGGATCACCAGCAGATTACAGTCAGCCACACCGGCGTTGTTGAGCGCCTCAAAAGCCATGCCGGCGGTCATGGCACCATCACCAATCACCGCGATCGCCTGGCGCTCCTCGCCCTTGAGTTTGGCCGCCATCGCCATGCCCAGCGCCGCTGAGATCGAGGTGCTGGAGTGCGCCGTGCCAAAGGCGTCAAATTCACTCTCGGCCCGTTGCGGAAAGCCGCTCAGCCCACCCAGTTGGCGCAGACTGGCCATGCGGTCCTTGCGTCCGGTCAGGATCTTGTGGGGGTAAGTCTGGTGCCCGACGTCCCACACCACCCGATCGTGCGGGGTATTGAACACGTAGTGCAGGGCGACCGTGAGCTCAACCGTGCCCAGATTGGAACTGAGGTGGCCTCCGGTTTTGGCAACACTGTCCAGCAGGTAAGCCCGCAGCTCCGTCGACAAAGCTTCGAGCTGGGTTCTTGCCAGCCGCCGCAAATCTGCCGGGGTATGAATGCCTTGCAGCAGGGGATACGGAATATTCATCAGCATAAGCTTTACTTTTAATAGCTATAAGGGCATATCAACATTGGGCCAGGGCCACATCAGGCGCTTACTTCAATGTCGCAGCTCAATTGTCACGCTCCACCACCATCACCGCCAATGCGCGAAGCGCGCGGGTGTCAGCCAGGCCACTGCGCTGCAGCGCGGCCAGGGCCTGCGCCAATAGCTCCTGGGCCAATGCGGCCGCCTGCTCCAGGCCCATCAGCGACACATAGGTCGGTTTGTCGTTGTCGGCGTCCTTGCCGGCGGTTTTACCCAGCGTGTACGAGTCTGCCGTCACGTCCAGAATATCGTCCACCACCTGAAAAGCCAGCCCGAGTGCCTCGCCATAATCGTGCAGCGCCACCAGAGCGGCACTGCACGCCCCGCCACAAACTGCGCCCATCACCACACTGGCTTGCAACAAGGCACCGGTTTTAAGGCGGTGCATCTGGCGCAACTGTTCTTCAGACAATTGCTTGCCGACACTGGCCAGATCAATGGCCTGCCCGCCTGCCATGCCGGCGCAACCGGCCGCACGCGACAATAAACGGCACAGTCGCGCCTGCTGCAATGCGGGCATCACCAGTTCGTCGGGGGTGAGTAATTCGAACGCCAGGGCCTGCAAGGCATCGCCTGCCAGCAGGGCGGTGGCCTCGCCGTACTGGACGTGAACCGTGGGTTTGCCACGGCGCAGAACATCGTTGTCCATGCACGGCATATCGTCGTGAACCAGCGAGTAGGCGTGGATCAGTTCCACCGAACAGGCGGTGCGCAAGGCAGGCTCGGCAATTTCGGATTCGTCATCGTCGTGCGACAGACCACCGCGCCGCGCCAACTCACCAAAGTCTTCGATGTCCGCCGCGCGTTGGGCATGGGAGCCGAAGCTGACGGCCTGATAGGCCGCCAGCACCAGCAGCGGTCGCAGCCGTTTGCCACCATCGAGTACGGCATAACGCATGGCCGCCACCAAATCTGCGGGCGCCCGATGATCGGTGTCTGCCGTACTGGCCGCGCTGACCCAATCCGACAGGGCAGTCTCCACCAGCGCCAATTGCTGCGCCATCCAACTCCTGAAATCAAACTCGGGCAACATGCTTATCTGACAGACCGCGGTTTCAAGGCACCCTGATCCAGCCGCCTGACCGGCTGTTCAACCGCTTCCAGAGGCTTGCGATTGGCGCCGAGCAGTTCCGAGCCGAACAGTTCCGCAACGCGCGGGTACTGTGCCCACTGCTCCTGCAGCGGCAGATCAGCTGATTGCCACTTGCCCACCAAACGCTCCGGCTCGTGCCAGTCAGCTGGGTAACTGGTGCTCACCGCTGCGACGTGTCGGGATGCAGAAGGCATGGTCATGCAAGTGATGAAAGTGGAAAGCTGCCGATTTTAGGCGTTCCCGGCAAACCTACAACCGCCCAGCAGCGCCCGCTGGTGGCAGGTCTGAACAAAGGCAGGAAGGGGGGTATAGGTACAATCCGCGTCATTCTTGCGCCAGCTGAGGCTGGTTTTTATTGACGGCACCTTTTTTGTGCATCTCCCTGTGGGGAGTCTTTAGGTCAGGTCACCCATGTCTGATTTAAGTCTTCAACTGCAGCAGGCCACCGGCCAACTACCAGTTTCAACTTATTTTGATGAAGCGCTGTACCAGCGCGAGTTACAAACCCTGTTTCAACGCGGGCCGCGTTATGTCGGTCACGTGCAAAGTGTTCCACAAGTGGGCGATTTCTGCGCCCTGGCGCATGAACAGGGTGGGCGGGTGCTGGTGCACACCGAGCGCGGCGTCGAGCTGGTTTCCAATGTTTGCCGACACCGTCAGGCGCTCATGCTGCAGGGGCGCGGATCTCTGGCTGCCAGTGGCGGCAACATCGTCTGCCCGATCCACCGCTGGACCTACGATGGTGGCGCCAGTCAAGCCGCAGGCAAGCTGATCGGCGCGCCCCACTTTGCCCACGACCCCTGCCTGAACCTGCGCAACTACCCGCTGCAGGAGTGGAATGGTTTGCTGTTTGAGGCCAATGACTGCCAGGTCAGCCAGGATCTTGCCGCCATGGGCGAGCGCACCACGCTGGATTTTTCAGGTTTTGTATTGGACAAGGTCGAGCTGCACACCTGCAACTACAACTGGAAGACCTTCATCGAGGTCTACCTGGAGGACTACCACGTCGCCCCTTTTCACCCCGGACTGGGACATTTTGTCAGCTGTGACGATTTGCGCTGGGAGTTTGGACGTCACTATTCGGTGCAGACGGTGGGCGTGTCGAGCCAATTTGGCCAACCCGGATCACCGGTTTACCGACGCTGGCACCAAGCACTGTTGCAATACCGTCAGGGCCTGATGCCTGAGCGCGGCGCGGTCTGGTTGACCTACTACCCGCATATCATGGTCGAGTGGTATCCCCATGTGTTGACAGTGTCAACGCTGCACCCCATGGGCGTCGACAAGACGCTCAACAGGGTCGAGTTCTTCTATCCCGAAGAAATTCAGGCCTTCGAGCGCGAGTTTGTCGAGGCGCAACAAGCCGCCTATATGGAAACCTGCATCGAAGATGACGAAATTGGCGAACGCATGGATGCCGGGCGCAAAGCCCTGTATGGGCGCGGCGACAACGAGCTTGGTCCCTATCAGAGCCCGATGGAAGACGGTATGCAGCACTTTCACGCCTGGTACCGGCAACAGATGCTGACCGGCTCTGATTAGTTATTGATAGCTTCAATCCCTTACCAGAATTGCGCTGAAAGCAGTTTTTATTCCCAATCAACCGATGCAAGCACTTTGGATGGTGATGGCGGCGTTCCTGTTTGCCACCATGGCGGTGGGTATCAAGATCGCCTCGGGCAGCTTCAGTTTGCTGGAGCTGGTGTTTTACCGCGGCCTGGTCAGCATTCTGTTCATGGGGGCGGTGATGCGCGCACGGGGCACGCCGCTGGCCACGCCGGTGCCCTGGATGCACGCATGGCGCACCGCCATTGGCGTGTTTTCACTGGCCAGCTGGTTTTATGCCATTTCACACCTGCCTTTGGCCACCGCCATGACGCTCAATTACATGAGTGGGGTCTGGGTGGCCGCATTTGTCGTGGGCGGCGCACTGCTGTACGGCAAGACGACGCGGCAGGGTCCGTTGATGGCCACGGTATTGGCCGGTTTTGCCGGGGTGGTGATGATGCTGCGGCCCACACTGGACCAGAACCAGTTGTTTGCCGGGCTGATCGGGTTGCTGTCAGGGCTGGGAGCGTCGATGGCCTACCTGCAGGTCACCGCGCTGGGCAAGGTCGGCGAGCCCGAAGGCCGCACCGTGTTTTATTTTTCGGTGGGGACCGCCGTCACCGGGCTGATCGGGGTGTTGTTCACCGGTTTTACGCCCTGGCCATCGGTGAGCTGGCAGGCGGCTGCCTGGTTGATACCGATCGGGGTGCTGGCCTCGCTGGGGCAATGGTGCATGACACGCGCCTTCAGTCGAGGTGCCACCCTGCTGGTGGCCAATTTGCAATATGCCGGCATTGTGTTTGCCGCGTTTTACAGTCTGTGGTTGTTTGACGATCAAATCGACCTGATCGAATGGCTGGGCATGGTGGTGATCGTCAGCAGTGGCGTTGCCGCCACCGTGCTGCGCACCCGTGCCCTGCCCGACACACCCGCCGAGGAACACTAAGGAGACCCGATGTACACCACCCTGATTTCTGTCAGCCAGTTGCAGGCACTGCAGGCCAGTGGCCAGCCGCTAATGGTATTTGACTGCAGTTCTGAGCTGCTGCAACCCGGCGCAGGCGATGCCCAGTACTTGGAAAGCCACATTGCTGGCGCCGTGCGCGCCGACCTTGACCGTCACCTGTGTGCCCACGCCGGGGAACCGGCGCTCTGTGCGGGACGCCACCCGCTGCCGACACGCGAGTCTTTTGCCGCCTGGCTCGGCAGCGTGGGGTTTCGCCCGGACATGCAGGCGGTGGTGTATGACCGACAAGGTGTGAACTATGGTGGTCGATTGTGGTGGATGCTCAAATGGGCCGGCCACGAAGCGGTGGCGGTGCTCGATGGCGGCCTGCAGGCCTGGGTCGGCGCTCAGGGCGCACTCGAATCCGGTGTCGGACCGCAACCGGTCGGATCAAGCTTTGTACTGACACCGGCCAGGATTGCCTGGTTAACCACAGCCGAAGTCGTCAGCCAACTGGGCCGACCCAGCCAGGTGGTGGTGGACGCCCGCGCCACCCCGCGTTATCTGGGCGAAATCGAGCCGATTGATCCGGTGGCCGGGCACATTCCGGGTGCCCTGAATCGGCCATTTGCGCTCAACCTGGGGGCGGACGGTTGCTTCAAATCGCCCGCTCAGCTCAGAAGCGAGTTTGAAACTCTGCTGGCCGGCCGCGACCCCGCCACAGTCGTCCACCACTGCGGCAGCGGCGTGAGTGCGGTCCCGAATGTGATCGCCATGGAAGTGGCCGGTCTGGGAAGAACCCGCTTGTATGCGGGCAGCTGGAGCGAATGGTGCAGCGACCCGGCACGCCCCGTGGCCAAGGGCTGATTGTCCGCTTCAATATACCCACAAAACTGGAATTCCAAGACTGCCAGCCTTGCCCATTCAACCCATTGTTTAACTCAGGACTTTCGATGAAAAATTTTGCCCTCGCCCTAGGCCTGGTTGCGGTTGCCACGCTGGCGCAAGCCCAGGTCACCGTGCGTGATGCCTGGGTGCGCGGCACTGTGCCGAAACAGCAGGCCAGCGGTGCTTTCATGCAGATCAACGCCGACCAGGCCATGCGCCTGGTCGGCGCCAAATCGCCGGTGGCCCATGTGGTGGAAATCCACGAGATGGTGATGGACGGCGATGTGATGAAAATGCGCCAGATTCCAGGCCTGGACATCGTGCCCGGGCGCGTGCTGGAACTCAAACCCGGCGGCTTTCATGTGATGCTGATCGACCTCAAAGGCCAGTTGCGCGGCGGCGACGTGGTGCCGATCACACTGGTGTTTGAAGACCCCACGACCAAAAAAACCTTTACCCAGGAAGTCAAGGCACCGGTCACGGCGCTGGGTGGCGGCAATATGCCGATGAAGCACTGAGTTCTCAGCCGCCCGGCCCGATACTGATTTTTACCTTCCCCTTAGGAGTACACACCATGACGCTGAAACGACTGCTGACCCTGTGTTTGCTGGCCTTGACCACGGCCGCCATGGCGGCGGACATGAGCGAGGCGCAATTCAAAAGCTGGATGAGCGGGCTGACGCTTGACGGGCTGAAGTTTTACGAGATCGAAAAAGACGGCAGCAAGCTGCAGGCCAGCTTCATCAACCCGGCGGCCCCGCATCTCAACCCCAGAATGGTCACGATGACCCCGCTGGCAGCGTTTGCTGACTATCAGAAAATGCTCGACAACCCAAAAATGCGCATGGGCCCGACGCAGGGTTTCAGCTTCAAGGGGCTGCGCGTGATCACCGTCGATACCCAGTCTGAAATCGGCATGTTGGTGGCAGTCGAGGCCAAAGCCATTAACAAAACCATCACCGTGTCGTTCCCCAGCAAATCAACGCAAGCCGCCATTGAAGCCGGGCTGACGCGCGTCGGTGTCGCCGACAAAAAGTAGCGCCCGGCAAAGCCCATGTCCACATCCTTGAGCGTCGGGCTCAAGTACTGCCAATTCAACGGACCATCCTGGTAATGCTTGACCCGATGGTGGTGCAGTTGCGCGTGAACGCCAGCGGGTTGCGCCATAACGTGTCGATGGCGGACAGGAAGACCAGTCAGTAAGTCTGGATGGTTCTCATGAAGTCTCTTGCCCCAGCGTGACTTCCAGCGCCAGTAGCTCAGCCACCGTCTGCCTGCGGCGAATCAGCCGGGGTTGGCCGGCTTCGATCAGCACCTCGGGGATCAGCGGGCGGGTGTTGTAGTTGGAGGACATCGACGCGCCATAGGCCCCGGTATCCATCAGCACCAGCAGATCACCCACCTGCGCTGGCGGCAGTTGGCGCTGTTGCACCACGCCGCCCTCGCCTTGTGTGAACACATCGCCCGACTCGCACAGCGGACCGCCGACCACGGTGGGCTGAAGCGCGCCCAGCACCGGCGAGCCATCGGCATGGAGCAGTTCCATGGCGTGAAAGCTGCCGTACATGGCCGGGCGCATCAGATCGCTAAAACCGGCATCGACCATGACAAAAGGGTTCACGCCCATTTGTTTGGTCGCACGCACTTCGGTGACCAGGACGCCGCTCTCGGCCACCAGATAACGCCCGGGCTCGATCTCCAGCGTCACCGGGTGGCCCAGCAGCGTGGCGATCAGCTGGCGCGCCGCATCCCACAGGCTGAAGTAATGCGCCACGTCGATGGACGGCTCACCCGCCTGATAGGGAATCGACAAGCCGCCACCGGCCGAGATCGCCTGCATATCCATGCCTTGCGCCAGGGCAGTCTGCACCAGCGTCACCATGGCACCGCACACCTCCTGCAGGTGCATGTAATCGACCCCCGAGCCGATGTGCATGTGCAGCCCCACCAGTTGCAACCCGTTGGCGCGCACGCGCTGGCAGGCCAGCGGCAGATCGGTGTGCCAGATGCCGTGTTTGCTGTGTTCGCCGCCGGTGTTGGTCTTGTTGCTGTGGCCATGGCCAAAGCCGGGGTTGATGCGCAGCCACACCGGATGGCCAGGGCTGGCTGCCCCGAGCTGGTCGAGCATGTCGATCGAGCCACAGTTCACTGGCACGCCCAGCTCGGTCACCCGCGCCAGGGTGGCGCGATCGAGCAGGTCGGCGGTAAACACGATTTCGGCGTGGCCCTTGTGGATGCCCGGGCTGTAGCCAGCCGCCAGAGCGCGTTCGATCTCTCCCAGAGAAACCGCATCGACCAACACCCCGGCGCGGCGCATCAGGCGCAAGATGTGGGTGTTGGAATTGGCCTTTTGGGCAAAGCGGATCACGTCAAACGGGCGCAACCCGGCGACTTGCCGCTCGATGGTGGCGGCGTCGTAGACCCACAGCGGCGTGCCGTGGGTTTGGGTCAACTCGGCCAGGGTGGTGGGGGCAAATGGGTTCATGCCGCCATCATGCCCGCGCCAGTCAATTCAATCAATGCTGTTTAATTGCTTGATGCATTCAGTATGGATATAGTTACGCCATGAAGTTTGCACCCGCACGTGTTGCGCCACCCAAGCTGACCCACCGTCAACTGAGCATGTTTCGGGCCATCATGCTGCACGGCAATCTGAGTCGGGCTGCAGAGGTCACCGCCTCCAGCCAGCCAACGCTCAGTCGCGAGCTCGCCCGCTTGGAGCAATTGCTTGAGTTCACACTCTTTGACCGGGTGCGCGGCCGGCTTCGGCCTACCTCGCGTGCGCTGGAGTTGATGCAGGAAGTCGAGCGTTCCTTCATTTCGATCGAACAGATCACCGCCCGCGCGATGGAGCTGCGCACCATCACCGGCGAGCGTTTGCGTGTGGTCTGCCTGCCCGCCCTGGCGCACGCTCTGGTGCCAGGTGCGTTGGCGCAACTTACTCGCCTGGCACCGCAAGCCGTGGTCAGCGTGTCAACCCTGGACTCACCCTGGCTGGAGCAGGCCATGAGTGAGCAGCGTTTTGACATCGGACTCGGTGAGACCGAGCAAGCGCCAGTTGGCGTGACGTTGGCCCGTCTCCTCCAGGTCAACGAAGTGGCAGTGCTGCCTGCCGTTCACGCCCTGAGCCGCAAAAGCGAACTCCAGTTGCAGGACTTTGCCAACCAGCCGTTCATCAGCCTGGCACCGGGCGACCCCTACCGCACACTGATTGACGCCATGTTTGACAAGGCCGACGTCCCCCGGCGCACCTGCCTGGAAACCAGCAGCGCGGTGGCCGTGTGCGCCATGGTGCGCCAGGGCCTGGGGCTCGCCATTGTCAACCCGCTCACGGCTCACGCCATGGCCGGACCGGACCTGGTGGTACGGCCACTTGCCCAAGCCATCAAGTTCAGCGTCTCCCTGCTGCTACCCGAAATGACAACACCACACCCGCTGCGCCAGACCTTGGTCGATGCGCTGGAACACGTTTCCGCCCAGTACCGCCGCAACATTTGAACCACTGCCGATACCCATCAGACGCTGAAGTCCATCGGTACCTGGCGCAGTCGCGCCTGGACTTGTGCACGCGACGGTGGCACACAGCCACGCTGCATGACACACAGGCTGGCACTGCAAATGGCCCGGCCCAGCAAGTCTTTGCCGACCTCAGTGGCAACCTGAGCGCATCCCCAGTCGGACGGCAAACGGTGTTCCAGCATGGCAACCACCAACCCGGCCAGGAAGCAGTCACCCGCGCCAACCGTATCCAGCACCGGCACCGCTTGTGATTCACGCGCGTGGAACACCTGCCCGTGCCGCGTCAACAAAGCCGCGCCGCTGGCACCGCGCGTCAAGGCCACCAGACTGGCGCGTGTGTTTTGCAGCAGATGCCAGGCCTGCGCCAGCGCGTCAGCGCCGGGCAACATGAGGCACGCCAGATCCTCGTCGCTGGCCTTGATCACATCGGCGTACTGCAACGCGGTTAACACATGCCGCCGGTACAGCTCCAGATTGGGCATCACCGAGGGGCGCAAGTTGGCATCCACCACCACGGTGCGTCCGGCCTGGCGTTGCGCGGCCAGCCAGGGCAGGTACGTCTCGGCGTCGTCGGGCGACAAAGCCAAAGCACCGGTACACACCACCGAGAGTGTCTCCACCGCGCTGCAAGCCCGCGTCAAGGTGTTGGCGCTGGTCGCGCGGTCTGCCACCCCCTGTCGATAAAAAGCATAGTCCGGATGCCCCGTCGTGTCCAGATTGACCACGGCCAGCGAGGTCACTTGCGGCACCGGTTCAGGCACCGCCAGATGCACACCGTCCTGCAAAAGGCCTGCGGCAAGCTGACGCCCAAAGCGGTCTTTCGACAGTGGGTTCAGGTACAAGGTTTCGACGCCCTGGCGCGCCAGGGCGCGCGTCAGGTTGTAAACCGCCCCCCCAAGGCAAGGCTCGAACCGGCCATCGGCGCCGGCGATCAGATCAATCAAGGCCTCACCGGCGGTGGCCACCTGCGCTGAAGAAACTATTTTTGACATATTAGGGTTTTCCATAACTAAAACAACTTGATTTATTAAGTCAGAGAGGACTATAGTTCAGCCACGTCGAATGAACAAGCGTGATTACCCGAAGCTGTTGCGCAATTGCTCATTCCGGACGCCAAGTACACAACCCGGCCGCAAGGTCTTACTCTTGAGGAAAACCATGAAACTGTCCACCACCCTGCTCCTGAGCTCCTTGTCATTGGCCACCAGCGCCGCGTTTGCCGCCGAGCCGGTGATCGGCCTGATCACCAAGACCGAGTCCAATCCGTTCTTCGTCAAAATGAAGGAAGGGGCCGATGCCGAAGCCAAGAAGCTTGGCGCCAAGTTGTTGTCGGCGGCCGGCAAAACCGACGGCGACAACGCCGGGCAAGTCACCGCCATCGAAAACATGGTGGCAGCCGGTGCCAAAACCATCATGATCACGCCCAGCGACGCCAAAGCCATCATCCCGGCCATCAAGAAGGCACAAAGTCAGGGCGTGCAGGTGATTGCGCTGGACAGTCCAACCGACCCGGTCAGCGCCGTCGATGCCCTGTTTGCCACCGACAACTACAAGGCCGGGGTGCTGATTGGCCAATATGCCAAGGCAGCTTTGGGCGGCAAGAAGGCCGTGATCGCCACGCTCGACCTGTTCCCCGGCCACCCGGTCGGCGCGCAACGTCACAACGGCTTTCTGAAAGGTTTTGGCTTGACGGCGCCAGATGCCAAGAGCAACGAGCTGGGCGGCAAAGCCGCGGGCGTGGTGTGCATGGCCGACAGCTTTGGCGATGCCGCCAAAGGTCAGACCGGCATGGAAAACTGTCTGCAAAAGAACCCCGACATCAACCTGGTCTACACCATCAATGAACCGGCTGCAGCGGGTGCGTTCAAGGCTCTGAAAGCCGCTGGCAAAGAGAAAAATGTGATCATCGTGTCGGTTGACGGCGGATGCGCTGGCGTGAAAGACGTGGGTGCCGGCGTGATTGCCGCCACCAGCCAGCAGTACCCGCTGCGCATGGCTTCGATGGGTGTGGCAGCGGGTGTCGAGTACGCCAAGACCGGCAAGAAGGTCAGTGGCTACACCGACACCGGCGTCACCCTGATCGCCAACAAGGCTGTGGCAGGCGTGGACAGCAAGGATGTCAAGACCGGAATGGACCTGTGCTGGGGCAACAAGTAGGCCGGACCTGAACCGCTGTCGCCCGGTGCCACACCCTGTTGCACCGGGTCAACGGCAAGAAGTCTGATTGAAGACAAGGCAGCACGCCACAGGCGCTGCCACACCGCCCCCGAACCGGCCTGTCGGGGGTCATGTGAGATTTTCTCAAACCACAGAGCCATCACCGCCATGAAATCCTTGCTCGACAAATTACCCCCCATGGGCACGCTGGGGCCATTCATTGCCCTGCTGTTCGCCTGCATGTTCTTCGCGACGCAAAACGAGCGTTTTATGTCACTGCAGAATTTTTCGCTGATCATGCAACAGGTGATGGTGGTGGGCACCATTGCCATCGGCCAGACGCTGGTCATCCTGACCGCCGGCATCGACCTTTCCTGCGGAATGATCATGGCGCTGGGCAGCATCATCATGACCAAGACGGCTGCAGACTACGGCTTGTCGGCCCCGCTGGCCATCATGCTGGGAATCGGTGCCACGGCCCTTTTCGGTCTGGTAAATGGCCTCCTGGTCACCAAAGCCAAGTTGCCGCCCTTCATTGTCACGCTGGGCACCCTCAACATCACGTTCGCCATCACCCAGTTGTATTCGGGCTCACAGACGGTCACCCAGGTGTCAGAGGGCATGACCTGGTTGAGCAATTCGTTTCGCATTGGGCAAACCAACATCCTTTATGGCGTGATCCTGATGCTGGTGCTGTATCTTCTGACCTGGCTTTTCCTGCGTGAAACTGCGCCGGGACGCCATATCTACGCGGTCGGCAACAGCCCGGAGGCGACCCGTCTGACCGGTATTTCAACTGACAAGGTGCTGTTGGGCGTGTACGTACTGGCCGGCGTTTTTTACGGTCTGGCCTCGCTGTTGAGCGTGGCGCGCATCGGCGCCGGAGACCCCAATGCCGGTCAAACCGAGAACCTGGATGCCATCACCGCCGTGGTGCTGGGCGGCACCAGCCTGTTTGGTGGACGCGGCATTATTCTGGGCACCCTGGTGGGCGCCATGATCGTGGGGGTATTCCGCAACGGCTTGACGCTGATGGGGGTATCGTCGGTCTATCAGATTCTGGTGACCGGTATTCTGGTGATTCTGGCGGTGGCCACCGATCAGATGTCGCGCAAGGGAGTCCGCTGAAATGTCCACTTCTACCAACGCTCCACTGGTGATCCAGGCCAAAGGCCTGGTCAAACGTTTCGGTCAAGTCACCGCGCTGGACGGCGCCGACTTTGAGCTGCGTGCAGGTGAAATTCTGGCGGTGATCGGCGACAACGGTGCTGGCAAGTCGTCGCTCATCAAGTGCCTGGCCGGCGCCTCCATTCCGGATGCCGGCGAGATTTATCTGGACGGTCAACAAGTCCATTTCAAGAGTCCAATCGACGCGCGCCGTGCCGGCATCGAGACCGTGTACCAAGACCTGGCGGTGGCCCCAGCCATGACCATCGCTGAAAACCTGTTTTTGGGTCGTGAGATCCGTCGACCCGGCTTCTTGGGCAGCGTGTTGCAAATGATCGACAAGAAAAAGATGCTGCAAGAGAGCATCGCCCGCATGAACGACCTCAAAGTGGGCATCCGCTCCATGACCCAGGCGGTGGAAACACTCTCCGGAGGCCAACGTCAGTGCGTGGCCGTGGCGCGTGCTGCCGCCTTTGCACAGCATGTGGTGATCATGGACGAACCCACGGCAGCCCTCGGTGTGAAAGAAGGCAACATGGTGCTGGAGCTGATTCGCCGGGTACGGGACAAGGGCCTGCCGGTGATCCTGATCAGCCACAACATGCCCCACGTGTTCGAAGTAGCCGACCGCATCCACATTGCCAGACTTGGCAAACGGGCTGCCGTGGTCAACCCCAGAAAAATCAGCATGAGTGACACGGTGGCCGTGATGACGGGCGCCAAGTCGGTGGAGGATCTGCCCGCCGAAATGCTGGCCTGAAAGACGGACATGCTCAAAGGAATCGACCCCTTGCTCACCCCTGAGCTGCTGAAGATTTTGATGGAAATGGGCCACGATGACGCTCTGGTGCTGGCGGATGCCAACTTCACGGCGATGCGCATTGCGGCGGGCAAACCGGTGATCCGATTGCCGGGTACGACCATGCTGCCAGTGGTACGCGCCGTGACCGCGTTGTTGCCGCTTGCCACCGATGTGGTGCATCCGGCCGGTTTCATGGCAGTCAGCGGCACTTCGCCAGACTACCGATCAGCCCTCCAGCGTGAGGTGATCCATGCCCTCACCCCTCAACTTTTGGCCAACCAGAGCGTCGAGGCGATTGAGCGCTTTGCGTTTTATGAGCGGGCAGGTGCGGCATATGCCATTGTGCTGACCGGCGAAAAACAGCCTTTTGGCAACTTTATCCTGCGCAAGGGCGTGATCGGCGAAACTCTGCGCCCATGACACCTGCCAAGCATGCCCCAGCGGACGATCCTCCGTCACTGTTACGCCCACGTGGCTCCAATCACGTGGGCATGCGCCAGTTCAATGAACGTGTGGTGTTGCAAGCCATTCGCCTCAATGGCAGCTTGCCCAAGGCGGATTTGGCCCGGCTCACCGGTCTGACGGCACAGACCATTGGCCTGATCACCACCCGGCTTGAAGAAGACCAGTTGCTCATCCGGCACAGCCCGGTGCGGGGCCGCATCGGTCAGCCCTCGATTCCGCTGGCACTGAATCCGGACGGCGCGTTTGCCATCGGTATCAAGATCGGTCGGCGCAGTGCCGACTGGTTGCTGGTGGACTTTACCGGTCAGGTCCGGCAACGCCAGAGCCTGGACTACGCTTTCCCGGATGTGGCCTTGCTGCTGCCCACCATCGCCCAACATCTGAGCGACATGCGTGCCACGCTGGGGCCGCTGCAAAACCGGCTGGTGGGTGTGGGGGTGGCCGCACCATTCCAGATCGGCGGGTGGCACCGAATGCTGGGTCTGTCTGAGGCGCAGTCACAGGCCTGGAATCAGATTGACCTGCGCGCCGAGGTTCAGGCCTTGACCGATGTTCCGGTGAGTTTTGCCAAGGACACCTCGGCGGCCTGTGTGGCCGAGCTGGTTGCCGGGCGTGGACGTGACCTGAAAAACTTCCTCTACTTGTTTGTCGACACCTTTGTGGGCGGCGGACTGGTGATCAACTCGCACTTGCATGGGGGACTGCACGGCAACGCCGGTGCCGTGGCTTCATTGCCCATGCGCTTGGCAAACAGGCTCCGCCCGGATCCAGCACCGCCAGACCAGCTGATCAGCCATGCGTCACTGTGGGAGCTGGAGCGTCGTCTGCAGTCATTCGGGCTGGACGCTCATGCCGCCTACGACGAGCGTGCCCTGACCTATCCGTTTGAAGAAGAGACCACCGCATGGGTGCGCCATGCTGCCAATGCACTGGCCCATACGGTCGTCAGTGGTACTGCATTTCTCGACATCGATGCGGTGGTGATCGACGGTTCGTTCAGCCGTACCCTGCAAACCCAACTGATCGAAGCGACGCAGTCAGCGCTCAACAACTACTGCTGGGAAGGTTTGTGGAATGCCAATGTCATCGCTGGCACCATCGGCCCGGATGCCCGGGCACTAGGCGGTGCCCTGATGCCTTTGCACGCCAATTTTGCACCGGATCAGGATCTGTTCCTGAAAATTGCGTAAGCACACTGCAGTCCTTACAGTCGCCGCAACATTTGCCACGGCGCCCGTTCACCGGGCCGGGGTTGAACCATTGGCCAGAGCCGCCTTGCGACGACTTTTCCACGCGCCCAACAACACCAGCAGACCCGGAATCAGAATCATGGCCCAGATGATTTTGTCCAGATGCTGCTTGACCCAGGGAAAGTTGCCAAAGAAATACCCGACAGTGACAATGCCTACCACCCACAACGCGCCGCCCGTCACATCATAGAAGGTAAATTTGCTGCGTGTCATCTGCGCCACGCCCGCCACAAAAGGGGCAAAGGTGCGAAGAAACGGCATAAAGCGAGCCGCCACAATGGTGACTCCACCATATTTCTCGTAAAACGCGTGTGCCTGATCAAAGGCCTGCTTGTTGAACCAGCGCGAATTTTCCCAGCCAAAAACCTTGGGGCCAAAATACCGGCCAATCGTGTAATTGGACTGATTGCCCAAGATCGCGGCTGCCAGCAAGAGACCGAGCACCAAAGGGTAACTCATCAGACCCACGCCACACATGGCCCCCACCACAAACAACAGCGAGTCGCCCGGTAGAAAGGGCATGACCACAACACCGGTCTCGACAAAAATAATCAAGAACAACAAGGCATACACCCAGGCACCATAGCTTTGCACAAACACCTCCAGGTGTTTGTCCACGTGGAGTACAAAATCGAGCAGGGCCATCAAAATATCCATGGTGCAGATTATCTCCGGGCAAGCCGAAGCATTGCATTGCCGATGGACTTGCCGCAAAATCGGACGCAAACCGCCACCGGGTACCCAAAATGAACGCACCTGCCATCGCCGCCATTTGTTACGACCTGAATGCCGTCAGCCGCTTTTTCAGATCGGTGGCACTGGCCGTCTCGTTCCAGCAACATACGCAGATCGAGTGGGTGACCCACCGCGACAGCGGGGTCATGAATGCGATGTACAGCGTGTTGTTCTGGAAAACGCCACCTGGCGTTGTCGAGGTGCGCCAGAGCAACAATGCCCAGATTCAGCAGACCACTGATAAATTTCACGAACAGTATCTGATGGTGTGGTTGCGCAAACTCAATGAGCAGGGGCCAGTGGTGGCCAACACTTATGTCACTGAAATGGCAAAAATCCGTGACCACGCCCGTGACGCCGTCAATGCCTTGTTTCAGGATGCCAGCGAAATCAACCTGGCGGTGGCGGGAGAGCTCAAGCAGGCGATCACTGATCTGGCCCGGATCAAGCTGGCCGGCACCGTTGGCGTGGCGGTACTGGGGGCGACGGGGGCGATCGTGCTGGCACCGGCAGGTGCGCTGATCTGCAGTGGTGTGTCGCTGGGCTTTAGCTCGTCTTGCTCCCTGATCAAAACCTGGGAACAGGGCTCCAGCGCCAAGGCCGTGGGCATCGAGGTTGGTAAAGCGGCCAGCAGTGAGTTACTGGGTGGTGCCGCCGCCGCCAGCCAGGTCAAGGCATTGGCCCAGCAAGGGCGAGCCGAGCAGATCATCCGCTCGGCGGAGGGCGAGATTCGCAAGTTCTCACAACGCCTGTCGCAGGAAGGTCTGCGCAAGGCGCAAGTAGCCAAAGCACGCAACATCGTCCAGCGTGCAGGCTCACAGATCGCCGGCCAGCAGCAGCTTGCCAACCAGGCTGCGCGCACCGCGCGACTGGCGGGCATCGCCAAGGTCGGGGTGCCCATGGCGTTTGCGGCCTGGGACATTTGGGAAGGCATCTCGGATTACAACGAAACGGTTGGCGGCCTGTAATGTAGCCGTCGACAAGCCAGCCCTTGCATGAGCGTCGGCGTCCACCCATCCGGCACCGTGGGCTGGCTTCTAGAATGCTCGGGTGAACTCTCCCCCCATCGATACTCCGCCCTTGCATCGGCCGATCCGCGAACTGCCTGACGAACTGATCAGCCAGATTGCTGCGGGCGAAGTGGTGGAGCGGCCCGCTTCCGTGGTGCGCGAGTTGCTTGACAACGCGCTGGATGCGGGGGCCGAGCACATCACCGTGCGGCTTCTTGCGGGCGGGGTTCGGCTGATCAGCGTGGAGGACGATGGCGACGGCATTGTGCCGTCCGAACTGCCGATTGCCCTGAAACGCCATGCCACCAGCAAGATCGCCAGCCTGTCAGATCTCGAGTCGGTCGCCACCATGGGATTTCGCGGCGAGGCGCTTGCCGCCATCAATTCAATAGCTGACTGCAGCTTTCTTTCCAGGGCCAGAGGCCACTCTGCTGCTTTTTTGCTGCTGGGACAGAGCGGCGAAATCAGACCCGTTGCCCGCGCCGAAGGCACCACGGTGGAGGTCAAGGAGCTGTTTTTCAGCACCCCTGCTCGGCGCAAGTTTCTCAAAACCGACGCCACCGAATTGGCCCACTGCGTGGACGCAGTGCGCCGCCATGCCTTGGTGCGCCCGGATGTCGGGTTTGATGTCTGGCATGAGGGCAAACTGATCGAGCAGTGGCGTCGCTGTGGTGAGCGAGACAGACTGCCGGCACTGGAGCGGCGACTCGCTGATGTGTTGGGCAGTGACTTTGTCGCCGAATCGGTCTGGGTCGACCATGCCAGCGCACGGCCGCCGGGCATGGCCCTGTCGCCCCTGATCAAGGTGTGGGGACGTGCAGGGCTGCCTGATGCCGCCCGGTCGCGGGCTGATCAGCAGTTCTGCTATGTCAACGGGCGTTTTGTACGCGACAAGCTCATCAGCCACGCGGCGCGCACCGCGTATGAGGATGTCTTGCACGGGCAGCGTCAGCCAGTGTATGCCTTGTACGTGGAGCTCGATCCGGCCCGTGTCGACGTCAATGTGCACCCAACCAAGATCGAGGTGCGCTTTCGTGATGGTCGCGAGGTGCACCAGGCTGTGCGCCACGCCATCGAAGCGGCCCTGGCGCAACCCCGCGCTGGCCAAGCCCCAGTCGCCCACACCGGCCAGTCGACCGGGCCTGCACCGGTGGCATCGCCAGAGTCCAACATTTTTGAACAAAATACGACTTCAGCCCAATATCCAAGGGAACAGTTTGCTATTTCTTTTGCCGATCCCATTCATCATCAGGTGACGGATCTGGGGGTGTTATGGGGCGCGCCAAAACAACTGCCATCGGCTGACAGGCCAATGGCACCTGAGCCCACTGCAGGGGCGACCGAGGGCGTAACGATCTGGCCACTCGGGCGAGCGTTGGCGCAATTGCACGGTGTTTATATTCTGGCGGAGAACGCGCAGGGTCTGGTGCTGGTGGACATGCACGCTGCGCACGAACGCATTGTGTATGAACAGCTCAAAACACAATGGATTCAACAGGGTGCTCAGGCCGCATCAAGTATGAGGCCCGTTTTGCCGAGCCAGCCGCTGTTGATTGCAGCCAGCTTTGCCGCAACGCCGCTGGAAGTCAGTACCGCCGAAACACACGCCCAAACCCTGCTGGCTTTGGGGCTTGAAATCACCGCGTTTTCGGCCAGAACGCTGGCCGTCAGGTCAGTGCCCACGACTTTGGCCCAAGGGGACGCGGTTGAGTTGGCGCGTGGCGTGCTGGCAGAGCTGAGTCAGCACGAGGCCAGCACCGTGATCCAACGTGCCCACAACGAACTGCTCGCCAGCATGGCCTGCCATGGGGCGATACGCGCCAACCGACGCCTGACCCTGGAAGAAATGAACGCGCTGTTGCGCCAGATGGAGGCCACGCAACGCAGCGACCAATGCAACCATGGCCGCCCCACCTGGCGGCAAATTGGCATGAAGGAGCTTGACGCACTGTTCTTACGGGGACGTTGAGGGAGTGCGGTGTGCGGTATCACACGAATGGTTTGACATTTGTCAAACTATCCAGCATCAAATGCAGCGTAGGGATAGAATTTTCATGACCCCATCCCGGTCCGTCAACGCATTACTTCACGGAGCAAAACCTCATGTCATTCCACCGTATTTTTGGTGTTTGGTCGCTGGCGAGCGCGGCCCTCGTGGGACTTACCCTTATGGTGGGCACGGCTCACGCGAGCGACTTTTCGTTCAATGTGCACAACTCCACCGATACCCGCATCACCAAAATACTGGTGTCCGAGAACCGGAAATCCTGGGGACAGTTCAATATTGGACGTGGTATTCAGCCGGGCGCAACGGTCAAGCTGGTCTGGGACAAAAGCACCAACAATGAAGCCTGCGCACAATGGGTAAAAGCGGTTTTCGCCGACAACACCGAGGCCAAGCCAGCCAAGTTTGACTTTTGCGAAGATGACCTTGAGATAGAGTTCTGAGCATGCCGCACGATGCGTTGCCATCGTGCGTCTTCGGGTGCCAAAAGGATGCTTGCACCCACTGGCAGCAGATAATCTGCGCTTTTCTGTCTGCGCCTATTCAGTTTGTTCAGTCCCTTTCAATCCCTGCTTCGCCACCCCGCCCAACGCGGGCGTCTGGTCACTGAACTGCGCGCGCTGTGGCAGCTGGCCTGGCCGATGCTCATCGGTCAACTGGCCACCGTCGGTATGGCGGTGGTCGATGTCGGAATGGCGGGTCATGCCTCGGCACAAGATCTGGCAGGTGTGTCGCTGGGAGTTTCCATCTGGAACATGCTGATCATCACCTTGATGGGCATCATGATGTCGGTCAACCCCACCGTGGCGCACCATGTCGGTGCTGGCGATTGGGTGCATATTCCGTCGGTCGTTCGCCAGGCCTTATGGAAGGCGTTCGGCCTGGGTGTGATCGCTTGCCTGGCTGGTCATTGGGCATCCCAGCTGTTCAATCACATGTCACTGGAACCACGGGTGCAAACGCTGGCGATCGAGTTCACCCGGATCACCAGTCTGTCGCTGCCACTGTTTGCCTGCTACCGGGTACTTTATGGCTACAGCACCAGCATCAACCAGACCAAGCCGCTGATGGTGATCGCCCTGCTGTCGCTGCTGCTCAATATTGTGGTCAACAGCCTGTTGGTGTTTGGCATGCTGGGCTTTCCCAGGCTTGGCGGGCTGGGCTGTGCGTGGGCCACGCTGGCCACCGTGGCATTCAATCTGCTGGCGCTGATCGCCTGGATGCACCATGCCCGGGCCTATCGCAGCACCTGGCCATTTGCCCGTTACGAGCCGCCCGACTGGGCTCAGATCAAAGTGCTGCTGAAGCTGGGGTTACCGATCGGCGTCACCTATTTCGCCGAGAGCAGCGCCTTCAGCCTGATCGCCCTGCTGGTGGCCGAGTTTGGCAGCACCCAGGTAGCGGCGCATCAGATCGCGCTGAATTTCACTTCTCTGGTGTTCATGGTGCCTTTGAGTTTGGGACTGGCGTTGTTGACGCGGGTTGGACATTCGCTGGGGGCGGGGGATGCAGTGCACGCCCGATTTCAATCCTGGGTTGGGGTGGCGCTGGGGCTGGTTTTTGCGTTGGTATCGGCGCTGATGATGGCGCTGTTGGCTACAACCATCGCACAGGCGTACACCGACGATGCCGCCGTCATCGCGCTGGCGGCTCAGTTGCTGCTGTTTGCCGCGTTGTTTCAGCTCTCCGACGCAACCCAGGTGGTGACCAGCTGTGCCATCCGGGGCTACAAGGTCACCCGTTCGCCGATGGTGATTCACCTCACTGCGTTCTGGGTATTTTCGCTGCCACTCGGGTATCTGCTGGGTATTGCCCCCACCTGGCTGCCCTGGACACCAGCGGCGCCCATGGGTGCGCAAGGTTTCTGGATCGCGCTGGTGGTGGGGTTGACCATTGCCGCGCTGGGCCTGGTGTGGCTGTTGCGCAGGGTGGCTGCGTCAAGACTGGCCAAGCCAGTCTCATCCTGCTGAGCCCTGTCAATACAGGTTCATGCAAACACATTGAGAATCACCACGCCAACCGTGATGAAAGCCATGCCCAACATGGTGACCGGACTCAGCGCCTGGCCAAACAGAAGCCAGCCCACCATCGATATCAGCAAAATGCCCACGCCCGACCAGATGGCGTACACAATGCCCACCGGGATGCTGCGCAGTGTCAGTGACAGACAGTAAAAAGACACCACGTAGCCGACCACCACCACCATCGACGGTGCCAGCCGTGTGAAACCGTCAGAGGCCTTGAGCGCCGAGGTGGCAATCACCTCACAGACAATCGCAATGCCCAGATAGATCCACTGCATAAGCCGCTGGCCATCGAGATCCGCCAAAAACCACTGCCCTCAATGCAGCGCCACGCCAGTTTTGCTTTGCAGTTCCTGCATCGTCACGCCTGGCGCCAGTTGCACCACCTTGAGACCGTGCGGCGTGATGTCCATCACCGCCAGATCGGTGATGATGCGGTCCACCACCGCAGCGCCGGTCAATGGCAGCGTGCAGTGCGGCAAGATCTTGAGGTCAATCGTGCCATCTTTCTTTTTGGCCACATGCTCCATCAGCACCACCACGCTGCGTACACCACCCACCAGGTCCATCGCACCGCCCATGCCTTTGACCATCTTGCCCGGAATCATCCAGTTGGCCAGGTCACCGCGTTCGCTGACCTGCATCGCACCCAGGATGCTCAGGTTGATCTTGCCGCCGCGAATCATCGCAAAACTGTCATGGCTGCCAAAAATGCTCGAACCCGGCAATGTGGTCACCGTTTGTTTGCCCGCATTGATCAGATCGGCATCCACCTCGTCTTCGGTAGGGAACGGGCCTATGCCCAGCATGCCGTTTTCACTCTGCAACCAGACCTCGATGTCATCGGGTACAAAGTTGGCCACCAGTGTCGGCAAACCAATTCCCAGGTTGACGTAAAAGCCGTCCTGCAATTCCTTGGCAGCCAGGGCCGCCATCTCGTCGTGTGTCCAGGCCATGATTCAGACTCCTGCTTTCGGGGTGATGGTGCGTTTTTCAATGCGTTTCTCAGGGGTCGCATTGCAGACGATGCGGTTGACATAGATGCCTGGCAGGTGCACCGAATCGGGGTCAAAGGTACCGGTCTCGACGATTTCTTCCACCTCCACCACAGTGAACTTGCCCGCCATCGCGACGGCCGGGTTGAAGTTGCGTGCAGTGCGGCGAAACAGCAGGTTGCCACTTTTGTCGGCCTTCCAGGCTTTGACCAGCGATACATCAGGCACCAGCGCATGCTCAAGAATGTAGGCATGGCCGTCAAAGATCCGGTTCTCCTTGCCTTCGGCCACCAGGGTTCCCACACCGGTCTTGACGTAGAACGCCGGGATGCCGGCGCCACCGGCACGCAATTTTTCAGCCAGGGTGCCCTGGGGGGTGAACTCCAACTCCAGCTCACCTGCCAGGTACTGGCGTTCAAACTCCTTGTTTTCTCCGACGTAGCTGGAAATCATCTTCTTGATCTGGCGGGTTTCCAGCAGCTTGCCCAGACCAAAGCCGTCGACACCGGCGTTGTTGGAGATCACGGTCAGGTTCTTCACCCCCGAGTCACGCAAGGCATCAATCAATGCCTCGGGTATGCCACAAAGGCCAAATCCGCCGACCGCCAACAACTGGCCATCGCGCACCATGCCCGCCAAGGCGGCAGCGGCATCCGGGAATATCTTGTTCACGCCATGTTCTCCTTGCAAAATCAATCTGGCGCAGAGCATACTAGCTTCGGCGGTGTTTTTTCGGGGCTTGAACGTTTTACCAGGACGCGATGGCGATGGCACTGCGCCAACATCTGATGGCAGGTCACCGCCAGGAAATCCGGCCTTCCGGACTCATGCGAAAATCCTCAGGCTCAAACATCAGCAATCCGGTCCTGGCACTGCGTTCTTCGTGGTCACTTTATGACTGGCACGGGTTTTGCTGAATCGTTTTCATGACCTGCATCAAAACGAATGTGATGCGGGCACTCCACAATCAACTTACTTTAACCTTACTTCAACCCCCAGGAGAGACGCCATGGTCACGACTACCAAAGCCCCAAGCAAAACGGCAGCAACTGACAGCGCAGCGCCCAAGAAAGTAGCCGCTGTCAAAACAACGACAGCCAAGACAGCCGCTGCCAAAACCCCGGCGGTCAAACCCGTCATCAAAACCACCTTTGCACCCATGCCCGCGCCCGTGGCAGCGACACCAGCCGTGGTGACCGAAAAGGCAGTGCCGGCGCCTGCACCCGTCAAGGCAACAGCCAAGAAACCTGCGGTCAAGAAAACCGCAGCGGCGCAGACCCAGCTGAAACCGTCCACTGCACCCAAGCCCGCGATGAGCTCCGAGCAACGGAATCATTACGTTGCGGTGGCGGCCTTTTATATCGCCGAACGCCGCGGCTTTACGCTGGGTGATCCGGTGAACGACTGGCTGGCGGCCGAGGCCGAGGTGGACCGCCTGATTGGCAGCGGTCATTTTCTCGGCTAACAACCCACTTTCTAGCTGACGATGCTGCGCATCCACTGCGGCAGCTCGATGGCTTTCTGTTTCGGGAAGTCAACCCAGATGGTGGTTGCGCCACCGGCCGCACAGATCACGTCTGGTGCATCGGGCAGCGCCATGGTGCCCCAGGTCTCGAAGGTGGTGCGCGCCGGGTTGCTGGTGTACATCTTGACCAGCACCTCGCCGGGGTATTCGAGCTGCTTGTAGAAATTGCAAAACGCATTGACGATCACCGGCCCCTCCCCCAGCGGATTGGGCATGCCGCCAATGCTGCGCAACCAGTCGATGCGGATGGTTTCCAGGTATCTGAAATAGGTCGTGTTGTTGACGTGCCCCATCGCGTCCATGTCGCCCCAGCGAATCGGGATCAGCGACTCAAACACCAGTTTTTTTGCTTCGGGAATCTCGTACTTCATCGTGTCTTTCTGCCCATGTGCTGACCCGTGCAGCTAACGGTGCGCTTGAATGGACGCCACTATACCCAGCGTAAACAGCAGTGCCGCCAGCCACTGGACCGACGCCGGCCAGTGACCGTCCCAGGCGAACGAATACATCAGGCCAAACAAGGTCTCGCTCACGATCAGCTGCCCACACAAACTGACACTCAGTCGCTGGCTGGCCAGGTTCCACAAAATGCTGGCAACCCAGCCTGAACCAATCCCAGTAGCTATACAAACAAGAGCTATAAAGGCTTTCCCATCCAGCGCCAGAAGGTCATTTGACTCCGAACCCAGAAGTAACCACAAGCACACGGCACCCAAACCGGTGGCAATACCCAACCAGTTACTCCATTCGGTAGCGCTGACCAGCGGATGCCGTCGCAACCAGGCGGCATTCAGCAACGCAAAGGCAGTCCAGCTGACCATGGCTGCCAGCGCCAAAGCCACACCCCACCAGAACTCCTGCCCACCGGTGATGCCCATGCTGGCATGGGCCCAAGTGTGCTGCATCATCAGCGCCAGGCCACCCGCCGTCAGCAGCAAACCCGGCAGCAGCGCGGCCCATCTCAAGCCCTGTGGTTTACCCAGCAACATGACCCAGATCGGAATGGTTCCGATGATCAGGGTCGGCACCTCCGAGCCCACCGCGCTGATGGACAGCGCCAGCAGCAGGTAATAGCCGGTGGCGCCAAGCGCACTCATGCCCAGGGCGCTGGCAGCCTGGGCCGGACTTGGCCAGCGGTGTTTGCGCCAGGTGAAGGCCATGGCCAGCGCCGCCATGGCACCGTAGCTGACAAATCGCCCCGCCGTCAGATCGACCGACGACAGGCCGGGCGTCATGCGGGGCACCACAAACACCATTCCCCACAGGGCCCCCGCTGCCAGACCCGCAGCCACACCAAGACCCAGTTGTCGGGTGGATGGCGCGGTCGTGCTAGACGCCAAAACCGTCATCGGCAGAGATCACCGCCCCATTGATGAAATGGCTTTGATCCGAGCACAACATCACCAGCAGGGCGTCGAGGTCGTGTGGATGGCCCACACGTTTGCGCGGCAGCATTTGCACCAGTTTTTGCCCCTGCTCAGTCTGCCAGTGGGCATGGTTGATCTCGGTGTCGATATAACCCGGGCAAATGGCGTTGACGTTGATGCCAAACTTGCCCCACTCCAGTGCCATCGCCTTGGTCATCTGGATCACAGCCGCCTTGCTCATGGCATACACGCCAATTTTGGGCAACACCCGCAAACCCGCCATCGACGCCACATTGACAATGCGCCCGCCGGTGTAACTGCCCGGTGCAGCGCCTTGTGCGCGCGCCAGCATCCGCTTGCCCACCTCTTGCGCGACAAAAAAAGCGCCTTTCACGTTGGTGCCAAACATGTAGTCAAAGTCGCGCTCACTCACGTCCTGGATGCGCTGGGTGGTACTGACGCCTGAGTTATTGACCAGAATGTCGATCGAGCCGACCTCGGTCTCGGCATGGGCCACCGCCGATTTAATGGAGCCATGGTCGGTGACATCCAGTTCAATCACATGGGCGTCGCCACCCTCGCCGTCAATCTGGGCCCGCAAGTCCTTCAGTTTCTCAATGCGGCGGCTGGCCAACACCACCGCCGCACCTGCGGCCGACAAGGTGCGGGCAAACTGGGCACCCAAACCACTGGATGCCCCTGTGATAAAGGCCACCCGGCCCGACAAATCCATGCTGTATGCCATCGTCAATTCTCCATTTTTATAGAACGATCGTCCTATTATGAGCACATTCACCCGCCTAAAATTGCTGTGGCTCTGAGATTTCAGGCCCCATGTGTCGGGTGGCTGGCGCTGCCCATTATCAAGCGAGAAACACCATGACAAACGAGGAAATCCTGACCCAACACGGCCCCCGCGAATCGATGGACTACGACGTGGTCGTGGTCGGGGGTGGCCCCGCCGGCCTGTCGACGGCCATCCGCCTGAAACAGCTTGCCGCAGAACATGGCAAAGAGATCTCCGTGGTGGTGCTGGAAAAAGGCTCCGAGCCCGGTGCCCATATCCTCTCAGGGGCCGTGCTGGACCCGCAATCACTCACAGAACTGCTGCCCAACTGGAAAGCCGACGGTGCCCCACTGAACCAGCCCGTCACGGCAGAGGCCATGCTGTTTCTCAGTGAAACCACCGGCTACCGCACCCCCAACCTGTTCCTGCCTCAGTGCAGCCAGAACCACGGCAACTACATCATCAGCCTGGGCGCACTCACCCGCTGGCTGGCGACCCAGGCGGAAGCGCTGGGTGTGGAAATCTTCCCAGGCTTTACCGCCGCCGAAGTGCTGTATGACGTCGCCGGTGCGGTCAAAGGCGTGGCCACCGGCAACCTGGGCGTGGAGAAAAACGGCGAGCCCGGCCCCAACTTCCAGCTCGGCATGGAACTGCTGGGCAAATACACCATCTTCGCTGAAGGCGCACGTGGCCACCTGGGCAAACAGCTCATTGCCAGATACCAGCTCGATGCCGGCTGTGATCCGCAAAGCTATGCCATCGGCATCAAGGAGCTGTGGGAAGTGGACCCGGCCCGACATGAACCCGGCCTGGTGCTGCACACTGCGGGCTGGCCGATGGATGACAAAACCTATGGTGGCTCCTTCCTGTACCACATGGCAGACAACAAAATAGCCATGGGTTTCATCACCGGCTTGAATTACGCCAACCCGTACCTGAGCCCGTTTGAGGAATTCCAGCGCTGGAAGACCCACCCCAACATCCGTTGGTACCTGGAAAACTCGGCAGGGGAAGTCACCGCGAAAAGAATAGCATACGGTGCCCGCGCCATCACCGCTGGTGGCCTGATGGCCTTGCCAAAGACAGTGTTCCCGGGTGGGGCGCTGGTGGGTTGTGATGCGGGTTACCTCAATGTCAGCCGCATCAAGGGCAGCCATGCGGCGATCAAGTCGGGCATGCTCGCCGCTGAAGCGGCTTATGAGGCCGTCATCGCAGGCCGTGCGCAGGATGAACTCAACGCCTACCCTGAATCTTTCCGCGAGAGCTGGCTCTACACCGAGCTCAACAAGTCACGCAACT
Source organism: Rhodoferax sp. (assembly GCF_018063565.1). Taxonomy (GTDB): domain Bacteria; phylum Pseudomonadota; class Gammaproteobacteria; order Burkholderiales; family Burkholderiaceae_C; genus Rhodoferax. The sequence continues at coordinate 50,770 of NZ_JAGPBB010000005.1, read as the reverse complement.
TCAAGGCCTGGTTCAAATACGGTCTGCGGGTGGGCACGTTGATGAATGGCATCGAGCAGTTCAGCCTGGGTGGCAACATGCCCTGGACCATCCGGCGCGATAAACCGGATCATGAATATTTGAAGCCGGCGGCTGAATGCCAGCCCATTGAGTACCCCAAGCCCGATGGCAAGCTGACGTTTGATCGTCTCTCCAGTGTGTTCATCAGCAGTGCCGCGCATGAGGAGAATCAGCCGGCGCATCTGACACTGAAAGACGCCGCGGTACCGGTGAAGGTCAATCTGGCCAAATATGCCGGTCCCGAGGCACGTTACTGCCCGGCTGGTGTGTACGAGTTTGTCAAGAACGCCGACAACACCGACCGCTTGCAGATCAACGCGGCCAACTGTGTGCACTGCAAGACCTGCGACATCAAGGACCCGACACAGAACATTGTGTGGGTCACGCCTGAGGGCGGGGGCGGGCCGAATTATTCGGAGATGTGACGCGCACCGGGCTATCCGGTCGGCCCGTGCAGTCGCCTTTGAGCAAGCGAATCGGTGACGGGGGTCCCGCGGTAGCCAGATGGCGAGGTGCCGCTCCAGCGCTTGAAGGCACGGGTAAAAGCGCTTTGTTCTGAGAAGCCGAGCAAAAAAGTGATCTCTGTCACTGACTTGGCAGGATCGTCCAGATAGCGCCGTGCCAGTTCATGGCGAGTTTGATCGAGCAACTCCCGATAGGTCAGTCCCAGTTCGCGTAATCGGCGCTGGAAACTGCGCTGGCTCATTGCCAGCCCAGCGGCGGTGCTGATTGCCGATGGTGGCCCAGAAGTCAGCTCGCGCAGCAAAAAAGTCTTGCAACGGCTCACAATGTCATCCTGAAAATAGCGATCGAGTTGCTCGCTCAGCAGGACATCGAAGGTATTGGCCAGAAGGCTGTTGGCCGAAGTCAAAGGCGCATTGGCCGCAGCCGAATCAATCAAGAAACTATCTTTGTTGGCGCCAAACTGCACAGCGCATCCAAAAAAAGCTTCCCACGGTGCTGTGTTGGCAGGCCATGGGCGTCGAAGCTGGACCTGCCTGGCGCTGAGTCGACTGCCAAAATTGCTACGACACATGTCAAAAATGATCGACAGCGTAAAGTCGGTCATGACGTGGCCGACCGGGTTGTCGCCACGCCCATGGTCGTGAGTAACGTGCAAACCGTCTTGATCCTCACGCACCTCGTAGCTGAAATCATCGCCAATGATCCTGGAGAAGCGTTCCAGACGCTTCAGGCCCGTGTGCAATGTTCGGCTTGACAACCAGGCATAGCCCATGGTTCCCAGGTTCGAAGGGTGCCAGCACTCGCTGGCCCTGAGCGCGAAAGCCGGATCGGGCAGGCGTTGCATGGCTCTTTCAAACGCCAGATCAGCCACTCGGGCGGGAATACGGGCCTGAACATCGCACAGAGTTTGCGCGGAAACACCCAGTTCTGCGATGAGCTGCTGCGAATCCAGACCATGCAGTTCCATCAGGCGCAACACCATCAGCCAGACCGTCGCCAGCGTACTTTTTGATTTGGCCATGGATGCCCTTTGGTCACAATAATTGAAGTTGGCACGAATGGTCATGCGAAAGGCGCGCCTGGTCAAGCCTGAAGGGCGGTTTCTGCGTAAATTCCCGTCAAGCCTACGGTGTTCACCATCCATGCGGGCAGCGACTTTCTGCAGGCTGATGACTTGCTGTTTGTGATGCCGCATCGGGACTTGAGCGCAAAGCCCCCCCTGAAGGAGAGAAACGATGATGCATGAAAACATTCCAGTCCAAACCTTGGTACCGCCCGACTGGGGCAAGACGCGTCTGAGACGGTTTACGACCATTTTGCCCAGCGTGCTCTACGAATACGTCATGCTGCCGGATGGACGACGCGAACTGGTTTTCGTCGGACCGAAATGCCGTGAACTTCTCGAACTCAATGAAAAAGATCTTTTGGCCGATGCAAGCCTGTTTGAGGCTCTGGTACTGGATGAGGATCTGCAGCGAGTCAAAGACGAGGATGTCGCGGCCAACAGGGAGGGCAAAGCGTTTACCTCCGAGTTCAGGATACGAACGCGGTCTGGCTGCATCAAGTGGATTCATCTGTCTTCAAGACCAAATCCAGCGACCGAGACAGGGATCGTTGTCTGGAGCGGCTTCATGATCGACATCACCGAGAGCAAGCAAATGCAGGAGCGCGTGCGACAGCTGGCTTTTTACGACGCGCTGACCCATTTGCCCAATCGCCGGTTGCTCGTGGATCGTCTGACACAGAGTATGTCCGCCAGTGACCGCAACGGCATTCATGGATCATTGATGGTTCTGGACCTGGACAACTTCAAGACCATCAACGATCAGAGCGGACATTTGGTCGGTGACGCACTGCTTGTTGAAGCGGCGGCGCGACTGAAAAACAGCGTTCGGGCGGAGGATACGGTCGCCCGTTTCGGTGGCGACGAATTTGTCGTGATGCTCAGTGAATTGAGCATCGATGAAGACGAATCCAAGAGAATCGCCGGCCAAGTCGCTGAGAAAATCCGCGTCACATTGGCCGAACCTTTCATGCTGACGGTGCAACACGAGGGGCGGACCGATAACTACGTTCAACATTGTTGCACCGCCAGCATTGGCGTCACTTTGTACAGGGGCAATTCGGTTGATTTGGAAAAGCTGATTGGACGAGCGGATACAGCCATGTACCACGCCAAACAGGCAGGTCGCAACCAGGTTTGGTTTTATGGCAATGACTGTCATCAGATTTAAGGCAGCCGCATCGCGCAACACTGCAAGCGCGAATCCGAGCAGGTAGAATTTGGCGGTCAGGAGAGAGTTTTCCTCGCGAAAACCGCCGAAGGCGCAGAGTTGCTGATCGCAGCAGTTTGAACGCTCAGGCAAAAGGACTGACAAACGTGATGCCGCCGCAAGGCAGCGAACGTATCCCCACTGGAGAGAGGCCGCATGCGGTGCATCACACCGCCTGCAGCCCACCGAAGGAGCAACCCGCAGCCCGCCATACCTGACCGTGTGGCACCGCCCGGCGAATCTCTCAGGTAAAGCGGACAGCGGGGGCAGCCCATGGCAAGTCCGTGTGTTTTGCCATGGTTTTTTGTTGGCCTGCCCCCCCTGGAGTGACACGATGTCCGAGTCTCCTGCTCCCCTGTTGAGCGTCCCCCTTAATGATCTGCACATCGCGCTGGGCGCGCGCATGGTGCCCTTTGCCGGTTATTCGATGCCGGTGCAATACCCCGCCGGCCTGATGGCCGAGCACAAGCACACGCGCGCCGCGGCCGGTTTGTTTGATGTATCGCACATGGGCCAGTTGCGCCTGGTCGGCCCGGAAGCGGCGGCCGCGCTGGAGTCGCTGCTACCGGTTGATGTGATTGACCTGCCGATGGGCAAACAGCGCTATGGCCTGCTGCTCAACGACGAGGGTGGCATTCTTGACGACCTGATGTTTGTCAACCGGGGTGCCGACATCTTTGTCATCGTCAACGGTGCCTGCAAGGCCGCCGACATTGCACATATTCAGGCAAAAATCGGCCACCATTGCGAAGTCATCCCGATGCCCGAGCGCGCACTGCTGGCGCTGCAAGGCCCGAAGGCTGTGGCGGCCCTGTCGCGGCTGGCGCCCGGCGTTGAAAAGCTGGTGTTCATGACCGGTGACTACTTCAGGGTGCAAGCGGGCGCGCAAGCCATCGAGGTGTTTTTGACCCGCAGCGGCTACACCGGCGAAGACGGGTTTGAGATTTCAGTGCACGCCTGCGACGCGCCGGCCTTGGCCCAAGCCTTGCTGGCACAACCTGAAGTCAAACCGATTGGCCTGGGCGCGCGCAATTCGCTGCGCCTTGAAGCCGGTTTGCCGCTCTACGGCAACGACATCGACACCAGCACCACGCCCGTCGAAGCGGGCCTGGCCTGGGCCATGCAAAAGGTGCGTCGTGCCGGTGGCGCGCGTGCAGGCGGTTTTCCAGGTGCTAATAAAATACTAGCGCAACTCGCAGGTGGAACAAGCGCTTTAGCCCGAAAACGTGTGGGACTGATGGCGCTGGAGCGGGTTCCGGTACGTGAGCACAGCGAGCTGCAAGACGCCACCGGTCAGCGCCTGGGCGAAGTCACCAGTGGGCTGCTTGGCCCCACCATCGACCAGCCCATCGCCATGGCCTATCTGCCGCCTGAGTTTGCGTCGCTGGGCACCAAGGTCAACGCCATGGTGCGCGGCAAGGCGGTACCGATGCAAGTGGTGTCGATGCCGTTTGTGCCGACCAATTATTTCCGCGGCTAAGTTTTCCCTTGTGCACAGCAACTTTTTTGACTCACCTCATTTCACTGGAGTTCTCTCATGACCGTTAAATACACCCCCGACCACGAATGGATCAACATCGACGGCAACATTGGCACCGTCGGCATCACCCACCACGCGCAGGACGCGCTGGGCGATGTGGTGTTTGTCGATTTACCCGAAGTGGGCAAGACCTACGCCGCCAAAGACGCCGCTGCCGTGGTGGAGTCGGTCAAGGCGGCGGCCGATGTGTACATGCCGGCCAACGGCACGGTCACGGAAGTCAATGAAGCCTTGCGCGCTGACCCTTCACTGGCCAACTCCGACCCGCTGGGTGCGGGCTGGTTCTTCAAGATGACGCTGGACAACCCGGCTGAGCTTGACGACATGATGGATGAGACCCGCTATACGGCGTTTGCAGCAGAGGCGCACTGAACAATCTGTTTTTTGCCCCGCAGAAATGGGGTCAGAGCCCAACTCATGATGATTTGGGATCCGACCCCATTTCTGCTAGACCCCCCAATGGCTACCTCGTGTTTGATCGATTAGCCCCCAACTCACCCAACATCATGTCAGATCAATCCCTCCTCTCCAGTCTCGAAAACCCGTCTGAATTCATGGCCCGACACATCGGCATCAGTGCTGCCGACGAGGCGGTGATGCTGGCTGCCGTGGGTGCACCGTCGCGCCAGGCGCTGATGGACGAGATCGTGCCGCCCGCCATCGCCCGCAGTCGTCCCATGGACATCCCGCCGGCCATCACCGAGGCCGCAGCGCTTGCCGAGCTCAAAGCCATTGCCGCCAAGAACAAGGTGTTCAAGAGCTTCATCGGCCAGGGTTATTACGGCACGCACACACCCGGTGTGATCCTGCGCAACATTCTGGAGAACCCGGCCTGGTACACCGCCTACACGCCGTATCAGGCCGAGATCAGTCAAGGTCGCATGGAGGCGCTGGTCAATTTCCAGACCATGATTTGTGACCTGACCGCACTGCCCATGGCCAATGCGTCCATGCTCGACGAGGCCACAGCCGCTGCCGAAGCCATGACGCTGGCGCAACGCAGCGTCAAAAACAAGAGCAATACCTTCATCGTCAGCGGCGACTGCCACCCGCAAACCATTGAGGTCATCCAGACCCGCGCCGAGCCGCTGGGCATCGAGGTGCTGGTGGCCATGAACGCACAGGAGTGGGACGACTGGCTGTCCAGCCGTGACTACTTTGCCGCGCTGGACCAATACCCCAGCGGCAGCGGTGCCATCAGCGACCTGCGCAGCGCCATTGCCCAGGCGCACACCAAGCAAGCCGCCTTTATCGTCGCCGCCGACTTGCTGGCGCTCACGCTGCTGGTGCCGCCTGGCGAAATGGGTGCCGACATTGCCATTGGCAGCACGCAGCGTTTTGGCATGCCCATGGGCAATGGTGGCCCGCACGCCGCCTACATGGCCTGCCGCGACGAGTTCAAGCGCTCCATGCCCGGGCGCCTGGTGGGCGTGAGTGTGGATGCCCACGGCAACCCGGCCTACCGGCTGGCGCTGCAAACCCGCGAGCAGCACATTCGCCGTGAAAAAGCCACCTCCAACATCTGCACCGCGCAGGTGCTGCCGGCGGTGATTGCCAGTATGTATGCGGTCTACCATGGCCCGGTCGGCCTGACGCGCATCGCGCAGCGCGTGGCCACCTTCACCGCGGTGCTGGCCAAAGGTTTGCACGCCATGGGCTACACCCTAAGCCACCGTGGTGCAAGCCTGCAAGTCTTTGATACCCTTTCCGTGCGTGCCGGGGAAGATTCAATAAGCATAGCAAAGAAGGCCGTGGATATTGGCGTTAACCTGCAAATGGCATGGGACGGATTTCTGGGAATTTCGCTCGATGAAGCCACCACCCGCGAGGACATTTCGCTGTTGTGGCAACTGTTTGCCAAACCTGGCCAGGCCCTGCCCAAGGTGGAAGACCTTGTGGCCAGCGCCGCGCCGCTGATCCCGGCCGAGCTGCGCCGCAGCAGTGCCTTTTTGACCCATCCGGTGTTCAATAGCCACCATTCCGAGACCAGCATGTTGCGCTACATCCGCCGTCTGAGCGACTTTGATCTGGCGCTGGACCGCAGCATGATTCCGCTGGGCAGTTGCACCATGAAGCTCAACGCCACCAGTGAGATGATCCCCATCACCTGGCCCGAGTTTGCCCACATCCACCCCTTTGCCCCGGCCGACCAGCGCCAAGGCTATGCCGAGCTCGACGCCCAGTTGCGCAGCTGGTTGTGCCAAGCCACGGGTTACGCTGGTGTCAGTTTGCAACCCAACGCCGGCAGCCAGGGCGAATACGCCGGCATGCTGGCGATTCGCGCCTTTCACGCCTCGCGCGGGCAAAGCCAGCGCAACATCTGTCTAATCCCCAGCAGCGCTCACGGCACCAACCCGGCCAGCGCCACCATGGTCGGCATGAAGGTGGTGGTGACCGCCTGCGATGCGCATGGCAACGTGGACATGGCTGACCTGCAAGCCAAATGTGAGCAGCACAGCGCCAACCTGGCCGCGATGATGATCACCTACCCCAGCACCCATGGTGTGTTCGAGACCCAGGTGAAGGAACTCTGTGCGCTGGTGCACCGCCATGGTGGACGCGTGTATGTGGACGGTGCCAACATGAACGCGTTGGTAGGACTGGCCGCACCGGGCGAGTTTGGCGGCGACGTGAGCCACCTGAACCTGCACAAGACCTTTTGCATTCCGCACGGCGGCGGTGGCCCCGGTGTCGGCCCGGTGTGTGTGGTGGCCGATCTGGTGCCGTTCTTGCCGGGCCACGCCACGGGCACGCTGTCCAGTCAGGCTGACAAGTCCAATGCCGCCAATGTCCCGCAGGTGGGTGCCGTATCTGCCGCACCGCTGGGTAACGCTGCGGTGTTGCCCATCAGCTGGATGTACTGCCGCATGATGGGTGCCGAAGGCCTGAAAGCCGCCAGCGAAACTGCCATTTTGAGTGCCAACTACATCAGCGCCCGCTTGGCCGAGCATTTCCCCACGCTTTACAGCAGCCTGCCAGCGGATGGCAAACCGGGCCGGGTGGCGCACGAATGTATTCTGGATGTGCGCCCCCTCAAAGACGCCACCGGTGGTGCCAACGGCGTCAGCGCCGAGGACGTGAGCAAGCGGCTGATGGACTACGGCTTTCACGCGCCCACCTTGAGCTTTCCGGTGCCAGGCACGCTGATGGTTGAACCCACCGAGAGCGAGACGCTGGACGAACTTGACCGCTTCATCAACGCCATGATTGCCATCCGTGGTGAAATTGCCCAGGTCGAGCAAGGCCTCTGGCCGCGCGACAACAACCCTTTGAAAAACGCCCCGCACACCGCCGCGACGCTCCTTGAATCAGAGTGGTCAAAGCCCTATTCACGAGCGCTGGCGGCATTTCCAGTGCCTGCATTGAAGCAAAGCAAGTACTGGCCGCCAGTGGGACGCATTGACAATGTGTATGGCGACCGCAACCTGTTCTGCTCCTGTGTGCCGGTGGCATCGCTGGCGGGTGACGAATGACAGCGGCCTTAGCCGCCGCAACTCTGCCCCGCCCGCTTGATCCGGGTGAGGCTTTTTTCTTTCTGCAAGACCACATCTCGTGCATGAACTTTGTGGTGTTTGCCGAGCGCACCGGGCATCTTGAGCCCGGGCGCATTCAGGCGGCACTGGACCTGATCCAGCAGGAAAACCAGCTGTTGCAAGCCAGCATCAGCTGGACCGACACCACAGGCCTGCGCTTTGAACCCGCTCCGGGCCAGCCCGTCACGCTGCAAATCCGGCGGTGTGGCGCACAGGACTGGCAGGGCTGGATCGAGCACGAACTCTCGCAGCCCTTTGCCACCGGCACTGCACCCTTGATGCGTTGCCTGTATCTGGAGCTTGTCGCGCCCGCACGCTCGGTGCTGGGCTTGAGTTTTCACCATGCGATTGCCGACGGCCGCTCCGGCAGCGCCATGCTGGCGCGCCTGCTGCGCCTGCTGGCCGCGCCGGCCGCCACGTCGCAGGCTGCGCGCCCCGCTGCATTGCCAGCCATGGTCGATGCGTTTCCACCGCAGTTTCGCTGGACCGAGCAGCCCGAGGCCGCAAAACAACTCAAAGCCACCTTGATCGATGACTACCGGCGTCATGGCGCGGTGCCGCCCATCCCCTGGCTGGCCGCCGAGGCATCCGAGCGGCGGCCCCGCTGGCTGCGCCAGCGCTTGGATGCCGAGCTCACCCAGGCCTTGATCACCCAGGCCCGAGCACGTGGCAGCAGCGTACACGGTCTGCTGTGTGCGGCCCAGTTGTTGGCGCAGTGCCAGTTACAGCCCGATGCACCGTCGACGGTGTTCTTATTGTCTTGTCCGGTGGACTTGCGCCAACATCTGCAGCCGGCCCAACCCACCGCACCGACCGGGTTTTTTACCTCGTTGATCTCCAACACCTTTCGGGTCGGCGCAGACACCGACATTTGGGACCTGGCGCGAGACGTCATCAGCCAGACTCGACGGCAGATCGCCCGTGGTGAAGGCCACCTGCTCTACCACATGTTCGGACTCAACGGCGCACCCGTTTTACCTGAGCACATGGCGGCTTTCCGAAAAAAATCGCTGGCTTCGCTGCCCAATACCATGGTCAGCAACCTGGGCGTGGTCGACACGGTGAGCGAAGACCCGGCGGTGGAGGCAATTTCCTTTGCGTTGTGTCCGATGCCCTATCAGACCCTGTTCACCGCGGCCAGCACTTACCAGAACCAGCTGATCCTGAACATCGGATTTGACGCCGCCCGTCTACCGGAAGCCAGCGCCAGCTTGCTGGCCGAGGCCATGGCGACGCACCTGCGGCTTGCCGCCCGCGCGCAGTCCACTTGAGTCTGTCAATGGGCGCTGGCATCAGCGTGGCACGGTAAAGACCAGCGCGCCACCGTCACACAAGCCATCCGACAGGATCAGCAGCCGGTAGGCGGTGGCGGTTTCAGCCCAGACCGTCATCGCCTCAGGCTTGATGGTGACGTCACAAGCCCGCAGTTTGACCTGACTCAGATCCAGACCGGCCAAAAGTCGGGGCGGCTGACCCGTATGGCCAGGTCGACCATCCCACCAGAACACCGCCCAACCTGCCTCCTGGCTACGGTCATCATCATCCGGTCCGGCCAGTAGCAGCACACCATCCGACACCGCCACCATGTCACGGATGCCACGCTGTGCCCCCAGTGCCAGCAGGCTGACCTGGAGCCGGGGCGCTGCCGCCTGATCCGCCGCAGCGACAAACAATGCATCCGCTGGCAACGACAGCACCCGCGCCTGCCCACCGATCACCGGCCCGCGCAAACCAAAGTAAAGCAGGCCGTCGCGCACCGCCAGACCTTCTATGTTGATGCCTTGCTGACCTTGCCGTTGCGGTGCCTTGGCGGGTCGCTCGGTGCCCAGGCATTTGTTCTCGCCGACGAAAGGCTGCAACTCAGGGTGTGCCAGCATCAGGGTCCACAGTTTGGCACTGCTGACCGCAGCCGACACATCCACCCGCATCGGGTCGGCGTTCAACGGCGCCCGGACCACCCAGCGACTGTCGGGGTTGCTGGCGCAGTCAGCCCGCTTGGCCGAATGCGAACCGGTGATGTAGACAAAACGCCCGTCGCTCGCAGCCCCCTCAGCGTCGAGCTCCCCGCTGCGCCCTGGAAATGCCACCGCCTCCCCCTCGGGCTGCAAGTGGCCTTCCGCGAGCGTGGCATAGCGCGCCTGCGCCCCTTCGTCGAACACCAGCAAACACCGCCCTGGTGCAGCGCTGGTGATCTGGCACGCGATGCCACTGACCGACTGGCGCGCTTTCAGGCGTTTCTTTTTTCCCAGATCAAACTGGAAACCCTGGCCGGCATCCCACAGACCCGCCTCCGGGCCGACCATGGCTGCAGCTTTGCCCGACAGCCCGCTGACCGTTTGGCCCAGGGCCAAACTGGTGCCAACGGAAATCAGGACAAAAAAACGCGCAAGCGTTTGCATCAGCGTTATCTTCATACGGACTCCGGGTTCAAGTGGACTGGGACGCCATGGACAGGCCACCGCTGCGCAGTATCTTCTGCGCCGCTGCCTGACGCAGCACACCCGCCTGCGGCACGACCAGCGTCAACTGTTGTTTGGCGCGGGTGATGCCGGTGTAGAGCAGTTCCCGCGTCAGCACCGGCGCGATGCGCTCTGGCAGCACCAGAGCCACATGGTCGAATTCGGAACCCTGGGACTTGTGGACCGTCATGGCAAACACGGTTTCCACGGCGTCCAGCCGGCTTGGCAACACCCAGTGCAGCTGCAGGCCGCCATCCGGCACGGCCTGGGCGAACACCACCCGCAAACCACGCGCCGTGGGCAGACACAGCCCGATGTCGCCGTTCATCAAACCCAGGTTGTAGTCATTGCGGGTCACCATCACCGGACGCCCGGCAAACCAGCCCTCGACGGGTTGGCCCAGCGCCCTTGCAATGCCCCGGTTGATCGCCGTCACCCCCCAGGGGCCATCGCGCAGCGCACACAGCAGCTGAAACCGCCCCAGCGCCTGCAGCAGCGCCAGCGCCTGCGCATCGCTGCAGTCCTGATCGGCCAGTGCCTGCAAATCGGCCAGCCAGCCGTGCCAGCCCACCCGAACCAGCGCCGCCAGTTGGCTGTCAAAGCCAAGGCGTGGCTCCAGCCGGGTCACACTGGCGGGTGCGCGGGCCTGCCAGGGCGGCGTGGCGTCCCACAAACCGGCCACGGTTTGGCGCTCACCGGCGTTGACCGCGCTGGCCCACTGGCCAATCAGACTGTCGGCGGCAAAGCGGTGGCTGTGGCGCAACATCACGGTCTGTTGCGCCAGCACCGGGCCACTGCCGCGCCAGGCACTGATGTCCTGCCCCGTCACCGCATGCACCCAGTCCAGCGTTTCGCCGTCATAGCCACCGGCCTGCGCCTGGCCGCACAGTTGCCCCATCACCGCACCGGCTTCGACCGAGGCCAGCTGGTCTTTGTCACCCAGCAGGATCAGGCTGGCCGACAGGGGTACACAGGCCAGCAGCCGCGCCATCAGCTCCAGGTCAATCATTGACGCTTCATCCACCACCACCACGTCAAGTGCCAGCGCCGGTGCCGCAACTGCCTGCACCGCGGTACGCACCTGCAGCAGTTTATGCAGGGTTTGCGCCTGGGTCGGGATGTGCTGCTGCATGGCGGCGGGCAGCTGTTTGACGGCGCGAGCGACCGACTCACCCAACCGTGCTGCTGCCTTGCCGGTGGGTGCGGCCAGCGCCATGCGCAAGGGTCTGCCCCCGGCATCAGCCATCGCCTGCGACTGCAGCAGTGCCAGCAGACGCACCACGGTGGTGGTTTTGCCGGTACCCGGGCCGCCGGTAATCAGGGTGAAGCGCCGGCGCGCAGCCAGCGCACAGGCCACTTTTTGCCAGTCCGGGCCACGACTGCCCCGGTCGGATGCCGTGCCAAACAGGGCATCCAACGCTGGGGCCAGCGTGGGCGGCACCGGGCAGGGTTGCGCCAGCCGGGCCAGGATCGAGGCCCGAATACTTTGTTCGGCCTGCCAGTTGCGCCGCAGATACAGGCGCGCGCCGTCCAGCACCAGCGGGCTGGACGGCCCAACGCACCACGGCAAGCGGTCAGCGGCCAGCGCCAGATCAAGCGGCAGCAGTTCTTGCAGTTGGGCCTCCCAGCCCAGGCTCCGGACTCCGTGCTGACGCCATTGATCCAGATCCAGACAGGCATGGCCCCGTCCAAACTGGTGACTCACCAGCGCGGCCAACCAGGCGTGGCGCGGGTCATCGCTGGGCTGGGACTGCTGCAAGAATTCTGCGAACGCCAGGTCCAGCGCATTCAAGGGCAGTTCAGGCGCGTCGGCAGTTAGATCACGCAGCACCATCAGGCGACCTCCAGTCGCGCCGTCGCGCCAAACGCCTGATCCAGCGCCTCAATCAGCGCACGCGGCGGCTGCAATGGCAACAGGCCACCCCCGGGCTGGTCAATACCGCGTAAAAACAGGTACAGGGCGCCGCCCATGTGTCGCTCGTAGTCATAGCTCGGGCCCAGACGGGAGCGCAGCAAGCGGTGCAGCGCCAGCACATACAGTGCGGCCTGCACATCGTAACGATGCGCCAGCATGGCCTGCTGCAGCTGTACCCCGCTGTAGTCCGGCAAACGGTTGGATTTGTAGTCGAGCACGTAGTAGCGCCCCTGATGCACAAACACCAGATCCATGAACCCGGTCAACATGCCCTCCAGTGCCTGGCGCGGCAGGGCGGCACGCGGTTGACCTGGCCACAGATGTTGCCCGATCAGCTGATCCAGGCGTTGGCTGGCCAACCGCTGGACCGGCAGGGTAAAGGCCATCTCGGGCCAGCAGTGCTCAGTCGGAATCGATCCTAATTGAATAGCATCAGATACTTTATCTTTATGCGCTAGCGGCATATTGGATAGCAAAATGGCGCGTATCCAGGGGTCCAGCAGGGCGCCGTGTTGCGGCTCCAGGTTCAGGCGCTGGCCCAGCCGCGCCAGCGAGGCATCCCATGCCTGGGTCAGCGCCGGGTCGGCAGGCGCAGACGCTGCGAGCCACCCCTGGGCAGCCTGCCACTCCAGCAGATCGTGCAACAAGGTGCCGTAACGGCTACCGGCAGGAAAGCTGTTGAACGCCGGCTCGATGGCCAGCAAATCGCTACCGGGCGCGCCTGGTCCGCCGCCCATCAGGGCAAGCGGCAGTTCATCCGGCGTGGTTGCATCGAGCTGGGCATCGCCCATTTTTTCATCGCGCTCGGTGGGCAAGTCTGCCATGCCGTGCGGCATCAGCCCGCGCGTCAGGGCGCTGAAGCTGGCACTCCACCAGCGCTGCGTCAACCGGCGCTGTGGCTGAAGGGCCGGTTGCGGTGTGGGGGCATGGCCCTGCACCGGCTGGTAACTCGCCCCGCTGGGCCGCGGTGCGGCCTGCACTTGGACGTCAGCACAAACCCACGTCTGCAGGCGCTCCCACAGGTCACCCGGCACGCGGCGACCCAGCAGCCGGGACACGGCGCTTTTGGGCTGCGGGTTGGGGCCGTCCACATCGCCGCGCACCTGCGCCACGCCCAGCCACAGCGCCTGCCGGGCGCGGGTGAGTGCCACATACAACAGGCGGATGTCTTCGGCCAGACGCTCGGCGTCGGGTCGGTCGGCGTCTTTTTCCGCGGCCCGGTACAGCGAAACAAAGGGTAAAAACACCAGCGGGTATTCCAGCCCCTTGGACTTGTGCACCGTCACCACCTGCACCAGCTGCGCGTCGCTCTCCAGACGCAGCTGCGCGGCGTCACCGCTGGCCTGCGGGTGGCGCAACTGCGCCTCCAGATAACGAATCAACGCGCCCTCACCTTGCAGCGCCAGGCTTGCGGCCTGCAGCAACTCCCCCAGATGCAGCAGATTGGTCAGCTCGCGCTCGCCTTGGGTGCTGCGCTGCAACAGGCGCGCCGCCAGCCCCTGATCGTGCAGCAGGCGGTACAGCATGGGCAAAAAACCCTGCGCCTGCCAGACCTGCTGCCATTGCATGAACTGCTCCACCTGGGCGTCCCAGCCCGCCTCGTCGGCCAGCAGCGCATCCAGCGCCGACCAGCTCAAGGCCCAGGTGGGCGTGGCCAGCGCTGCGCGCACCAGGCGGCTGGCACCGGGCTGTGCCACCGCGCGCAGGATCCGCCACAAATCATGGGCCTGTTGACTGGCATAAACGCTGTTGCGCTCGGACAGATAAACGCTGCGCACCGAGCGCGCGGACAGCGCCGCGCGAATCGCGGTCGCCTCATGCCGGTCGCGCACCAGCACTGCCATGTCGCCGGGACGGGCTGCCGCACTCTGCAACAAGGTCACCATCTGGCTGGCAAAGACGGCCGACAGCGCCTGTAAAAAGTCGTCCTTGGTCGGTGTCTTTTCAAAAGGCACATGCCACACCGTCAGCGCCACCTGGGTTTGACCCGCGACCTGCAGTGGCCGCACCTGGTGATTGCAGGCTTTGACCGCCACAAAGGGAACGCTACCAAAGGGCGCGTCGGCCTGGGCAAACATCCGGCTGACGGCCGTCACCACCGCGGGGGTGGAGCGGTAATTGCCCGGCAGCGTGTAAATGCCCTGGGCCTGCTCGCGCGCCTGCAGATAGGTGGCCAGGTCGGCACCGCGAAAGCTGTAAATAGCCTGCTTGGGGTCACCAATCATGATCAGGCCCAGCGATGCGGGCACCGTGCCCGCCTCACCTTGATACGTCACAGTTTCATGGAAAATTGGGCTGCAGCGCACATCTTGATTTGGTTTACAGCTATAGATTCTGCGCAAGGCTCCAAACTGCCAGGGGTCGGTGTCCTGAAACTCATCGACCAGCGCCACCGGATACTGTGCCGCAATGGCTGCTGCCAGACGCCCATCCGGTGCCTGCAAGGCGTGGTACAGGTTTTGAAGCAAATCCGAAAAATCAAACTGCGCCGCTTGTGCCTTGGCGCGCTGGTAGTCGCGCAACACGGCCTGCGCGGCGTGCGCCAGCAAGGTGTCGGCGACCTCGGGCTCGCCCAGCCCATGCGTGTGCAGCGCCTCGATGTCCGCCAGCACCGGCCAGCGGGCCGCATCCAACCAGCCTTTGGCCAGCAGCGTGGCACGGCTGAAGCGCGCCAGCACCTCTGGCTCAATCTCTTCGCCCTGCGCCCAGGCGGCCATTTTGGCCAACCAGCCGCCCAGCCAGTCGCTGCGGTAGCCCTTGAGGGTTTTGGCGGCAGCGGCTGCCTGCAGCGCCTGGATCACGTCGTCGCGCCAGCCCTGGCGTGCCAGTGATTCCAGCGGCATGCGCTGCTGTTGCCAGACCGACCAACGCTCCAGTAGCCTGTCGGGGGGCTCAGGCGCAGGGACATCGGACTGCGGCGCGCGCTCGGAGGCTTTCCAGCGCGCCTGCAGCCGCACCAGCAGCGCCTGCGGGGTGTCACCCAAGACTTTGAGCGCACCCAGCGCGTGGGCGTCCAGCGCATAAAACCAGCGGCGCCAGTAATCCCGCGTGGCCATCAGCTGCAGGCGCTCGGCGTCTTCGACCCGGTTCTGGGTGAACAGGCTGGCACTGTCAAAGGCATGGGTTTTGAGCATGCGGCTGCTCCAGCCGTGGATGGTAAAAATCGCCGCATCGTCCATCCACTGCGCCGCCATGTCCAGCCGCCAGGCGCACAGCGGCCATTGCCCCGGGTCGACCTGGCCTTGCAGCGCCAGCAAAAAGTCGTCCGCTGCGCCCCGGTCACCGGTCTGGAAAAAGCGTGCCGCCTGCGCCAGCCGTTCACGGATGCGTTCACGGAGCTCGGCGGTGGCGGCATCGGTAAAGGTCATCACCAGAATCTGCGGCGGAAACAGCCCCGGCCCCAGTGGCCCGCTGCCCGCTCCGTGCCCCAGCACCAGCCGCACATACAGCGCCGCCAAGGTGAAAGTCTTGCCGGTGCCGGCTGAGGCTTCGATCAGCTGCAAGCCGTTCAAAGGCAGCGTCAACGGGTCAAGGGTGTGCAGCATCACGGCAACCCCTCAGGCAGAAGTTCGCAGTGGGCCAGCAATTCACCGTACAGCCGCTGCGCCCAGTGTGGCAAACCCGGCTGCAGCTGCCCATAGATTTCAAACACCCGTTGCAGGTAAGCCGACTCGGCCAGCTCACCCCCGTACTGACCACCCTCGAAGACCACCCGCGCCACCTCATGCGGGTCTTTGGCGGGTTTGCCGGCCGCCAGCAGCGCCGGATTGTGCTGCAGCGTTTGCAGATAAGCCCAGGCGGTTTTGCAGGCCAACGGCAAGGGCTGTTCCCAGGCCGCAAGGTAACTTTGGGCCAACGGCTGGAGCAGCCTTAGCGCTGCATCCGGCGCCAGTGGCCGCAACACCACCGCACCATCGACGCCCAATTGCACACTGGTCAGCGTCAGCCCGCTGGCGCAGCCCGCCAGGTGTCGCACCCACAAACCGGCCAGGGTATGACCGCGTGCCATCCGGGCACCGGGTTTGCCCTCCAGCACGGCCCCGGTTCGGGCCGCCAACTGGAGACACGGTGCACGTGCAGCCTCAACCTCGGCTACAGCATGCAGGCCGGACAGGACACCGCTCAGGCTGAGGCCCGGCTCCAGCAGCAGGTCCACCGTCACCGCGTCAAGCGCTTGCGGATAACGCTGCAGCCAGGCGTTTTGCGCCTGCCACACGGCCTGCGCCTGCTCCAACAGGTCTTGCCCGACACGCAGGCCAAACCCGGCCAAGGGCAACACACCGGCGCCGCGCAATTGCGCCAGCGCCTGCGCGTGCGCACCCGACTGCAGCAGCGCTGCGCCCAGCCGATGCTGTTGCAGATGATTCAGCGCAAACGGCTCGTCTTCCTGCTCCAGCTCGTCCAGGCCATCAAACTCGACTTGCAGCCGATGGCGCAAAAACACCTCGACCGGCTGGCGCAGGAGGCACTGCAGGTCGCCCAAAGTCAGCACCTGGGGGGCAGGGGCGATGGCGCTGGCCAGCGCCGGATTGACTAATTTTTCAGGCGCTTCATCCGCTGATTCAGCAAGCGCTGGAAGCCGGACTCGCTGCCAATCTTCGGCATAGGTGGCAAAGCCCGAACCGGCCTCAAAATAGGCGTTGGAAAACGGTTGCAAGGGCTGCGCCTGCGGCTGATGCGGCGGGCTCCAGCAGGCGTTGACCGTATCGAGCAGCTGCGCCACCAGCACCGAGGGCGGGCGGGCGCTGTTGTCTGCCGCACTGTGACCCTGCCAGCTCACATAGAGCTTTTCCCGTGCCGACAACAGCGCTTCCAGAAACAGGTAACGGTCGTCCTCGCGGCGCGAGCGGTCACCGGCTCGCCAGCTGCTGGCCATCAAATCAAAATCACGCGCCGCCTGCACCCGTGGGTAAGCGCCGTCGTTCATGCCGAGCAGCGCGATCACCTTGAACGGAATCGAGCGCATCGGCATCAGCGTGCCAAACTGCACACCGCCGCCAAAAAAGCGTTGCTGCAGACCCGCCTCGGAAAGTTTGGACAACCAGTGCTCACGCACCACCTGCAGCGGCAGCGGGGTGTCGAGCTGCGCGTCTTCGCAGGCTTGCAGCCAGTCGTCCAGCGGGGCCAGCAGGCGGCCGATGGCAAGCTCCTGCGTGTCATCGCCACTGGCAAAAAAGCGCGCCACCAGCGCACGCAGGGTCTGCCCCCACTGCGCCGGGCAGTGTTCAGCCTGCAGCATGGGCAGGGTTTGGCTGATGGCGTTGATCCAGTCCAGCAACGCAGACATGAGCGGGCCGTCCAGCCCGCTCATGGCCGGTTGTGCCAGCGTGCCCTGCCACAGCCCGTCAGCACCGCTTTCCCAAGCGCCCGCCACCGGGCCGAGCGCGTAGCCCAACAGCAGCCGGCGCAGACCGAATGCCCAGGTGTTATGCGCCAGATCCGGTGCGCCTGGCGGTAAACCCCAGGCCAGGCGGTGCGCCGCATCGAGCCCCCAGCGCACACCGGCCGTCTGCAGCCAGCTCTGAATTTGCTGCACCCCCGCCGCATCCAGGCCAAACCGGGTGCGCACCGCCGCCACCTCAAACAGGCTCAGCCATTCAGCCAGCGTCAAACGCGCCTCGGGCAGGTTCAGCAGCTGCGTCAACGCCTGTACCAGCGGGCTCAGGCACGCCGGGGTATCGGCCACCGAGTACGGCACATGACGCGGCTGCCCCGGCGTGAAGCGGCCAAACACCGCATGGATATGCGGCGCAAAGACCGCCATGTCAGGCACCATCACCATGACCTCGCGCGCTTGCAAGGCAGGATCGGCGTCCAGCCAGGCCAGCAGATGGTCCTGCAACACTTCCAGCTCGCGCTGGGCGCTGTGGGCGGTAACGAATTCAATCGAGCCATCGATCGGTTGCGCCACCGGTGCGGGCGGTGGTGGCGTCAGGTTCAGGATGGCCGACTGCAGCTGCGCCAGCTGTGTCGCAGGTTCACCCGCAGGATCGACAAACACGTCCACCCGTTGCCAGTGCGCCCGGTACTGCTCGGGCTGGTCAAAACCATCGAGCAAATGCAGGTAGTCGCGCCCCTGCTTCCCCCACGACGCCAGCAGGGGGTGCGAGGCAGTGGTCACCAGTTCCGGCTGAGGCTTGACCGGCTGGCGTCGGCGCACCTGCTGACGCAGCTGGGCATGGCCCTCCACCAGGTCGCCCCAGTAATATTGACACGGGTTTTGCACCAGCATCAGTACCTGGCACACTTGGCCCAGTCCGGCAAGCGCCTGCACCGACTGCATCGACAGCGATGAGATTCCAAACACAATCAAGCGTTGCGGCAATCCGGACGTGCGCTGAGAGCTCTTGTTTTCAGAGCTACTCAAATTACTCAGGGCGGCCAAGAATCGTTCGTGAACACTGGCGCGCGAGGCCTCGGCCAAGCCTTCCCCCACATCGGTGCGAAGGTCGCGCCACAGTTGCGCCTGCCAGGCGTGCTCAGGTGCCAAAGCCTGTGACTGGCCCAGCGGCCCGCGCAGCTGGTCCAGCCCACCCGCCCAGTCGGACAACCAGTCGGCGCGATAGCTCTGGTAGGCGTCCAGCACGTCGGCAATCTGCAGCGCCAGCTGGTACAGCTTGCGCGGCGCGTTGTCGCCCGACAGATAGCGTTTTAAAGGTGCGTACACCGGGCGGGTTTCGCACAATGCTGGCAGCAAACGCAGCAGCCGCCAAAGCAGCGCGGCCTTGTCAAACGGCATCCGGGATGGCACCGCATCGGCACCCAGCACCGTGCGGTACATCTGCCACAGGTAACTGCTGGGCAAGACCATGCGGGTCGCGGCGCAGACGCCCAGCGCCGCGTCATCGGCAAGGGCGAGTTCCAGCCAGTGTTTCATGCCATTGCTTTGGAGCAGGATGACTTCGGGCACCAGCGGTGGCAGCGGATGTGCCTGCAGGTACTGCACCAGCAGGTCGCGCAAGTCCTCCAGACGGTTGCCATGCAGCACCATGAAACCACGTGGCGGCGCAGCGTCAACGGGTGGGCGTTCCGGCGCTTTCGTGAACAAAATCAGCCCTTGGCGCTTATTGAAAGAGAGAAGTGTGCTATCAATAAAACTTCATCACCGACCAGCCAGCCAGCAGCAACAGCAGCAAGGCCAGCCACAGCAGCCGCTTGCGGTTGGATTCCACCCGTTTCACCAGTTGGGTGTTCTGCTCGGCAAGTGTCTTGATCAGTTCGGTCGAGTCCAGCATCTGCTGATGCAAATCTTCGGTGACCTGTTGCAGTGCCGCCACCTGGTCGCGCAGCTGTGCCAGGGTTGGCTCTGGCGTGCTGGACACCACCGTGGGGGCCAGCTCCGGTGCGGCGGGCTTCTTGCCCACCTTGTCCCAGAGTTTCTTCGCGCCGATCGCCACCTTGGGCGCGTTTTCAATCACATCCGCCCAAGGCACCATTTTCAAGACCGTCAACCAGCCGATTGCCATGACAATTCCCCACAATTCAGACAGTGGCAGATTGTGACCTTCAAAACCCCGGCTGCGCCTCGCAGCGTCTGGCAAAACCCTGATCTGCTACGCTCAAAGCCATGCCGTCCAAACCGACTCTTATCCCGATGCAGCCCGGCGTGATCGTGTTGCTGCTCTCGCTGCTTTTGGGCCTGCAGCCCGTCACCACCGATCTGTACCTGCCGGCTTTGCCGGTGCTCACCGCCGAGCTGGGGGCGCCGATGCCGCAGGCGCAACTCACCCTCACCGCGCTGCTGCTGGCGTTTGGCCTGTCGCAGCTGGTGTGGGGGCCGCTGTCAGACCAATACGGTCGCAGGCCCATTTTGCTGATCGGCATGGCGGCCTATGTGCTGGCCTCTGTCGGCGCCACGCTGGCGCCCGGCATGTTCTGGCTGATCGTCTGGCGCACCGTACAAGGTGTTGCCATGGGTGCCGGTGTGATGTGCGCGCGCGCCATTGTTCGTGACCTGTATGCACCCACCCAGGGCGCGCGCGTCATGAGCAAGGGACTCAGCGGCCTGGGCCTGATTGCCTGCATGAGTGCACCGCTGGGGGGGCTGCTGACCGATGTGCTGAACTGGCGCTACGCGCTGTTGGCACTGGCCGTGTTTGGCGCGGTCAGTCTGGCGGTGGTGGCACTGAAGTTTGAAGAGACCGTGCCCAACAGGAACCCGCAGGCACTGCGCTTGCCGACGCTGCTATCGACCTGGCAGAGCATTCTGCGCAACCGCACTTTTCTGGCGTTTTCTGCCCTGTCTGCGGCGTCATACGGCGGCCTTTTCACCTTTCTGGCCGCGTCATCGTTCGTCTTTATCGGTGTGCTGGGCTTGAGCAAGACACAGTATGGACTGGTGATGTTTGTCAACTCGGTCGCCTACATCGGTGGCACCTTCGTGTGCCGCAGCTGGATCGGCCGTTTTGGCGTTCGCCGCTCGGTGGCGCTGGCCGGCGGGCTGTCGATCAGTGGCGGCACATTGATGGCGCTGTTGACCCTGAACGGCGTGATCAGCGTCTGGAGCATCCTGTTGCCACAGCTTCTGTTCATGATTGGCCATGGCATCCATCAGCCCTGTGGCCAGAGTGGCGCGGTCGGGCCATTTCCGCAGGCTGCCGGCGCGGCGTCTGCGGTCAACGGCTTTTTGATGATGTTGTGCGCCTTCGCCATGGGATTCTGGCTCGGCACCCACATGGACGGCACGGTACTGCCACTGACGCTGGGGGTTTGGTTCTGGAGTGCGCTGATTGCGGCATCTGCCTGGACGCTGGTGCAGCGGCACGGCGGATAGCTGCGCGGTTATTGCTCCGACATCTGATCCAGACCGCCCAGCCAGGGCAGGCACGACCAGGCGTCGTCCGGTTGCCAGCCCGATACCCAGGGCGGCAGCTGGTCGGCCGGCATGGGACGCGCAATGCCATACCCTTGCGCCAGCTCGCAGCCCAGTTGCAACAGCATGGTGCCGTGGGCCACGGTTTCCACCCCTTCGGCGATGACCTGCCGCTTGAAAGCGTCGGCCAAACCGATCACGCCCTGCAAAATCGCCAGATCATCCGGGTCGTCCAGCATGTCGCGCACAAAACTCTGGTCAATCTTGAGCAACGCCACACGCAGGCGCTTGAGGTAGGTGAGTGATGAATAGCCGGTGCCAAAGTCGTCCAGTGCAAACATTACCCCCAGCGCCGCACACGCCTCTATCACGTTGGACACCTGAGCAATGTCGGCCAGTGCACTGGTCTCGAGCACCTCGAGTTCAAGCTGGTCGGGTTGCACTTGGGGATGCGCCGACAATTGGGCGCGCAGGCGCTCGACAAAATCATGCTGCTGCAACTGGCGTGCCCCGATATTGACACTGACCGAGGTTCTCAGTCCAGCGGCCTGCCAAAGCTCGATCTGGGTCAACGCCGTGTCAATGACCCATTCGCCCACATCCACAGCCAATGGGTCGTCTTCGATTACCGGCAGAAACAGTGCGGGTGACAACAGGCCCCGTTGCGGATGCTGCCAGCGGATCAGTGCCTCCACACCCACCACCTGTCCGCTGCGCATGTTCACTTTGGGCTGGTAATACAATACAAACTCACCATTGCTCAAAGCCAGACGAATGCGCTCGAGGCTTTCATGGTGCCCGCGCAAATGACTGTCGTGGGCGGCATCAAACACGTGATAGCGATTCTTGCCGGCCACCTTGGCCTGGTACATCGCCTGATCGGCCTGCCGCAACAACTGGTCGGCCTCGATGTCCTGCTCCTGCGGAAAGAAGGTCACCCCCAGACTGGCCGAGACCTGAACACTCAGTCCACCCACCTGAACCGGCTCACCCACTGCTGCGAGCAGGCGATGCAGCAGGGGCACACTGGCAGCGGTATCGCTCAAGTCAACCAGCATGGCGACAAACTCATCGCCGCTGATGCGCGCAATGGTGTCCCCTTCGCGCAGCGCCTGCTTCATGCGGGTCGCCAGCGCAATCAGCAACTGGTCACCCACCGCATGACCATGGGTGTCGTTGATCAGCTTGAACCCATCCAGATCGAGGTAAGCCAGCGCCAGTGTCTGGCCGCGCCGCACCGCCTGCACCAGGGCCTGCTGCAAACGGTCAGCCAGCAGTCGGCGGTTGGGCAGACTGGTGAGTGCATCGAAGTGCGCCATGCG
Source organism: Rhodoferax sp. (assembly GCF_018063565.1). GTDB lineage: Bacteria > Pseudomonadota > Gammaproteobacteria > Burkholderiales > Burkholderiaceae_C > Rhodoferax. The sequence continues at coordinate 28,391 of NZ_JAGPBB010000005.1, read as the reverse complement.
ATCGAGCTGATGCTCGTGTTCCTTGATCTCGGTGATGTCAGAAAACAGGGCAACATACTGCTGGGTCCGACCCTGGGCGTCAGACACCGCACTGATGGTCAGCAACTCGGCAATCACAAGACCATCTTTGCGCCGGTTCCATATTTCCCCGGTCCAGTGGCCCTGGTCGATCAGGGCCTGCCACATGGCGGCATAGAAAGCCCTATCCTGGCGCCCCGAACTGAGCATGCTCGGGCTTTGGCCAAGAGCTTCGTCACGCGAGTAGCCGGTGATACGGGTGAACGCCGCATTGACATCGATGATGACACCGTCCGCATCGGTGATGGTGATGCCTTCACGGGCATGACTGAAAACACTGGCTGCGAGCTGGAGTTTCTTCACCGCCTGCCGACGCTCGGTGATATCCGTATTGGTGCCGATCATGCGCAGGGGTCTGCCCTCAGCATCGCGGCTGACAACCAGCCCGCGTCCCATGAACCACTGCCAGCGACCGTCCTTGCACAACATCCGGAATTCAACGGTGACCGGGCCGGGTTTGCCGTCCAGATAGGGCTGTATTTCAGCCATCACACCGGGTGCGTCCTCCGGGTGAATGCGTTTGACCCACTCGTCTGCCGTACTGCCAATCTCCTCCTCGGCATAACCCAGCATTTCCTTGTAGCGGCGCGAAAAGAATGCCTCACCAGTCTGTAAATGCCAGTCCCAAAGACCGTCACCCACGCCCTCTATGGCAAATTTCCAGCGCACTTCACTTTCGCGCAGCACCTGCTCGCGCTCGTTCAAAGTCTCGAGCAAGCGATTGAAACCACCGATCAGTTCACCGATTTCATCCTGACTGGTCACCGGCAAAGGCTGCGCGGGCTGATCGCCGAGGGCAAGCGTGTTCAGCGTGCGACTGGCATTGACCATGGGCGCCAACTGTTGCCGCAACATGCGATGCATCAGCCACCACGTCAGCGCGCCCGCCAGCAACGTGACCAGCAGGGCACCCAACCACAAACGCTGCAGCAGATGGTCAACCGGCGCGAAGGCTTCACGCGCTGGCAGTGCCGCCACCAGAAACCAGTCGGCCGCCGGAATGTTGGCGGAGGCCGTCAGCTCCAGAACACCACGGGAGCTGAGGGCTGTACCGTATCCTTCAAAACCCTGCATATACCGGTCGTGCATCACGTTCAGGCCGGATGCCGGTAGCGGCTGCATGATGCGGCTCTTGTCAGTCGCCGTGACGAAAAAATGGTGTTGCCGATCCATCAACAGATAGCCCCCTGTTTTTCCATATTGGCTCTGCGTGACGGTGTCGAGAAAATTGGGTTTAGCCAGATCGGTCACACCCACCAAAACGCCAATCACCTGACCGGTCGGACCACGGATCGGTACCGCCATGGCAACCACCGGCGTCAACAGCTTTCTGCCTTGCATGGGACGGCTCACCGACGCCTTGCCCTGCTGCAAAGCCGTGGCAATGACATCCACGTGGAGGTAGTTGGTGCCGATTCGCTGCGCCGACCGGGGAATGTCGGCGATCGCGGTGCCATCGCTGCGTGCCACCCAGGCTCCGCCGTTAAACAGTAACAGCAGCAACGGGCGCTGCTCCAGGAGCGTTTGCAAAGCCGCTGCATCGCCCAGCACGGTGGGCGTGATCTGATGGGTGATGGCTTGAAGTGACTGCAGGCGCTCATTGAGATCGTCGTTGATCTGACGGGCAAACACCGAGACGGTCGACAACTGCTGCTCACCCAACACGTTCTGCAGGTCCTCGCGCAGGACGCGCCCGGCAAAAAACGACAGCACCCAGATGCTGCACATAAAAATGAGCAGCGAGATCAAGGCCACCCGGGTTTTCAAAGAACGCCACTGAAACAATCGCATGGTCAACCCGCCCGCAAGGGTTTGGCTGCGCCGGCAGGTCTGGCGTCTGGTTTCAAGGGCATGTCAACTCTCACACTGGTGTTGGGTATCGGGCGAACCTCAGGTCATGCATATTACCGTGCTGCAAGCAAACATCAAATGCAAGACCACAGCGCCTGCCTGGTGGTCCCGCCTGCGTAACATCGGGGTTAAAACCTGCCTGCCCATGCCACCATTGACCGAACCCTTCGCTGCCGCTGACCGACAGACCGCCTTGCCCCCTTATCTGGCGCTGGCCGGACCCACCGCCTCCGGCAAAACGGCTGCCGCACTGGCCATCGGCCGCCTGCACCCGGTGGAAATCATCAGCGTCGACTCGGCGCTCGTGTACCGTGGCATGGACATCGGCACCGCCAAACCCACACCGGCCGAACTGGCCGCGGTACCGCACCATCTGATCAACATCCGTGATCCGTTGAACGCCTACAGTGCAGCCGAGTTTGTGCGCGACGCGCGTGCCTGCATGGCCGACATCCGCGCACGCGGCAAGGTGCCCTTGCTGGTAGGTGGCACCATGCTGTATTTCAAGGCCTTGCGTGATGGCCTGGACGACATGCCGGGCGCGGACCCACTGGTACGCCAGGCGATTGAACAGGAGGCTGCCGACAAAGGTTGGCCGGCCTTGCACGCCGAACTGGCACAGCTGGACCCGATCACGGCGACACGCCTGGCACCACTGGACACGCAGAGGATCGCCCGCGCACTGGAGGTGTACCGCATTTCGGGGCGCCCGCTGTCGAGTTTTCACACCACAAGATCCATAGCATCAAAGGCATGCCCAAAAAGCGCTGGAAGCCAATTCGATGCAAATGACATAACCCCCACCGATGGGCTGATTTCTCTGGAACCACAGGATCGGGCCTGGCTGCACCAGCGAATTGCCCAGCGTTTCGAGACCATGCTGGCCACCGGTCTGCTCGACGAGGTGCAGGCCTTGCGCGCGCGTGGCGACCTGCACCCTGACCTGCCCGCCATGCGCTGCGTGGGTTACCGCCAGGCCTGGGCCAGCCTGGACGGCGACATGCCGGCCAGCGAGTTGCGCGACAAGGGTATTTTTGCCACCCGCCAGTTGGCCAAACGTCAGATCACCTGGCTGCGCAGCATGCGCGAGCGCCGCGTGGTGGCCTGTGACGCGGCAGACGCGCAGGCGCAAGTCCTGACATTGGCGCAGCAATTCATCGACCGTCTCGCATGAGCCTGATCGTGCACGACCTTGGCAAACGGTATGGCGAAGTGCCGGTGTTCAGTCATGTCTCGCTGCGGGTCGAACCCGGGGAGTTTGTCGCGATCATCGGTGAATCGGGTGTCGGCAAATCCACCCTGCTCAATTGCATGGCGGGACTCGACCACTGGGACCAGGGTCAGGTGCTGCTCGACGGTCACGACCTGAGCCGTATGAGCGATGATGCACTGGCGCGCTTGCGTCGTGAAAAAACCGGCTTCGTGTTCCAGGCCTTTCATGTTCTGCCGCACTTGAGCGTGACGCAAAACGTGGCGTTGCCGCTGATGCTGCTGGGCCAGCTCGACCACCAGCGCGTGCAGGTGGCGCTGGCCGAGGTCGGCCTGGATGGCCTGGGTGAGCGTCTGCCGCAGCAGCTCAGCGGCGGGCAACTGCAGCGCGTGGCGATTGCGCGGGCACTGGTGCATCGCCCGAAACTGCTGCTGGCCGACGAACCGACCGGCAACCTGGATCCGCGCACCGCCGAGCGGGTGATGGACGCGCTGGTAAGCCAAACACGCAACCACGCTGCCGCGATGGTGCTGGTCACCCATTCCAGAACGGCCGCTGCGCGTGCCGATCGTGTCTTGCTGTTGGGTGCCAACGGACTGGTTGATCATGCAGATCCTGATTGATTTCTGCGATCCGCAGGGTGCCCGCAGCGCCGCCTTGCGCTGCGCCTTTGACGCACCCACACAGACCCTGGTGGCGCACACGCCGGCGCAGGTCAAGCCACTGCTGGATCAGGTGCAGGCGCTGGCCCAACAGGATCGCTGGTGTGTGGGTTTTTTGCGTTACGAGGCGGCCAGTGCCTTTGACAAAGCGCTGCTGACCCATGCACCGGACGGCCCGCTGGCCTGGTTTGCCGTTTTTGACACGGCACTACCCTGGCCCGAAGCCAAGGAGTCGGCCACTGCGCCGAGTCCTGCGCCAGCAGCACCGTGGCTCAGCAGCTTGAGCCGGGACGGTTTTGACCGCCAGATGGCAGAGATCCACGCCGCCATTGCTGCGGGTGAGCTGTATCAGATCAATTACACGGCCATGCTGCACAGCCGTTTGTCAGACACGCCCCTGGCCCTGTTTGCCCGCCTGCAACTGGCTCAGCCGCAGGCTTACGCCGCCTTCATCGACACCGGTGACGAGCAGGTGTTGTCAGTGTCGCCGGAACTGTTTTTTGACTGGGACGGTCTGCACCTGTTGACGCGTCCCATGAAAGGCACTGCGCCGCGTGGCCACAGCCCGGCGCAGGACGCGGCGCTGGCCAGGGGCCTGACCGAGTCACCCAAGGAGCGCGCTGAAAACGTGATGATTGTTGACCTGCTGCGCAACGACCTGTCACGTATTGCCATGCCCCATTCGGTCCGGGTGCCGGCGCTGTTCAAGGTGCAAAGCCTGGCGACTGTCCATCAGATGGTCTCTGATGTGAGTGCACAAACGCGCCCCGGCTGCACGCTGGCCGATGTTTTTGCGGCGCTGTTCCCGTGTGGCTCAATCACCGGCGCACCCAAGGTGCGTGCCATGCAGATGATTGCCGCCCTGGAGGCCCGGGCCCGTGGTCTGTATTGCGGCGCCATCGGGGTGGTGCGTCCGGGCGGTCACGCCACCTTCAATGTCGCCATTCGCACCGTCACGGCACGTGGCCAGCAGCTCCAGTGTGGCATCGGTAGCGGCATCACGGCCGATGCCAGTGCCGCTGCAGAATGGCAGGAGTGGCAACACAAGCGTGCTTTTTTGCTGCGCGCCGCCGCGCCATTTGACCTGCTGGAAACGCTGCGCCTGCAGGACGGCCGTTTTCAAAGGCTTGACTTGCACCTGCAGCGGCTGGCAGGTGCCGCCGCGCATTTTGGCTACCCGTTTGACGAAGCGCGCATTCGCAACGCCCTGCAAGCGACCGCAACACAAAAGGCACAGCCCTGCCGGGTGCGGCTGTTGCTGGATGTGCAAGGTTGTCCCCGCCTTGAGATTTACGCATTGGAAGCGATAAAAACGCCTATAAATATTAAGCTTGCTGCTACTTTTTTTGATGAATCAGATGCTGAGTTCAGCCGCTTCAAGACCACCCGGCGCGAACACTATGAGGCCTTCGCTCCGACCGAACCTGAGGTGTTTGACACGCTGCTATGGAACCGACGCGGGGAGTTGACCGAATGCACCCGGGGCAACATCGCGCTGTTGCTGGACGGGCGCTGGCACACACCGGCTCAGCACTGTGGCTTGTTGCCCGGTGTGGCTCGGGCCAGCGCGATGGCGCAGGGTCAACTGGTGGAAGCGGTCTTGACCCGGACTGACCTGCAACGTGCGCAGGGCCTGGCCTTCATCAACAGCTTGCGGGGGTGGCTGCCAGCACGCCTTGTTTAGCGCCGCTTCAAACCGGGGGTCAATAACTCTTGGAGTCTGCCCACATGTCGGCGTTGAAGCGAATGACACGGTTGCGCCCTTGCTCCTTGGCCTGGTACAGGGCCACATCGGCAAATTTGACGGCCTGCCAGAAGGTCTCGCTGTCGTTGGGAAAGTCAGAAATGCCGATCGAAATCGTCTTCTGGATCACAATGCCGGCCACCTGGACTTTGAGATTTTCAACCGCCAGACGGATATTTTCCGCCACTCGGTCAGCCATGGCACCCTCACTGTCCACCAGAATGATGAGGAACTCCTCGCCGCCATAACGGATCACCAGATCCGAGGCCCGCACCGACTGCTTGAGCACCGTCGACAAAGCCTTGAGCACGGCATCTCCCGCGTCATGGCCATAGGTGTCGTTGACCATTTTGAAGTAATCCAGATCGAGCATCAGGATCGCCACATGGGCCTGCTTGCGCTGCACACCGGCCACCAGGGTGTCAACATACTGCTCCAGGAATCGGCGGTTGTGCAGTCCGGTCATCGGGTCCAGCAGCGTCGAGTCGCGCAGACTCTCCATCAGGCGCTTGGTCTCCAGTACCGGTGCCGTTTCCCGCAGGTACACATTGACAAAAGGCACCTTGGCGAGCAAATCAGCCTGCTGTTCCGGCTTGGCCAGAATCTGTACCACACTGCCAACCGAGCCGGACTGGATGATCGGAAAACACACGTGTTGGCGCGGCCCCCGGTCCGCAGGAGGACGAAACGCGTAACAGATGTCAGCCTGACTGATACCGTCCACCATGTGCCCGGTCCTGCGCACCCGGCAGGCGTCAGGCCGCACCAGGATCTCCGGGTCGCACCAGCGACAGGCGTCGGCCTTCTCCCCGTCCACCAGGATCGGCTGCATCTGTTTCTTGTTGCTGCTGATCTCGTAAATCGAATACTCAGCCAAGGAGAACTGTTCTTGCAGGGTTCCTGAAAGTCGGCGATAGATTTCGGATTTGGACTCATCCTCTTCAATGGCCTGCTTGAAATGTGCAGCCTTGGTAAGGCCTTCGACCATCTCGATGGTGGCCGTCAACAGGTTTTCTCCTGGTGCCGGGGTGCGCTCGGTCAAACGGGCCACATGGCCACCGATGCGGTTGAGGCCATCATCCAGAAAGGTCAGCAGGCGGTTCATGTCGGTGGCAATCTGGCCAATCTCGTCGTTCGTACGCTTTTCGATCTGCGAGCGAAAGTTGCCGCGCAGCGCACTCTGAACCGCTTCTTCCACGGCAATTGCCGTCTCTGAAATCGGACGCAGAAGTCGGCGCAACAGCAGCACCAGCAACAACGCAAACAGCGTCACCGCACCGGCAATGCCGGTCACCGTGTAGGCGGCCTTTTCTTTCAGCCCCTGCACCGACATGCTCATGCTGACTGCACCCAGCACGGCGCCCTCGGCGACCTGATGGCACTGCAAGCAGTTGGGTGTGCCACTGGCCGTGGCGATGTAGGGAATGGTGCCCCGGAAAAAAGACTCTCCGCCCTCACTGACCAGTTCGAAACGGGGGGCACCTTCCCGCAGCACGGCGAGCTCCATGTCATCGGCCGCCGTTTCGCGCGCCAATCCCTTGCCGAACTGACGCTCCACCTCTGGCGAACGGATCACCCGCGCCGACTTCAAACCCTGCACTTCCACCAGCCGTTGCAGAAACCGTTCGCGCTTGTCAATCACCCCGTTGATCATGGATTCGGTCAAATGCACCCGAACGATCTCACCCGCCGTGCGGATGTGCTCAGTGGCAGATGCGATCAAGAAGCTGTGAAACGCATACAAACTGATCGCAACCAGCACCGCCAGCAACCCAGCGGCGGTGCTGACAAAAAACAGGGTGACTTTGGCATTCAGGTTCACAACCGTATTTCCAACTGGTTAAGGTATTCAGGAGACCCACCCCGCAGTTTGTATGCCCATCCACCAACCTGCCTGCGGGTGCGGCGGTGATTATGCGGGGAAATGGCGTGTGACAACAACATCCCGATCGCCAATCAGATGACATATGTCAGGCAGTCGGGTCTGATACGATGCGCTAAACCGTTGGCGATTGGATACATGGAGCGCAAACTGCGCGCGAGGCGACCGTTATGCACAAGAACAAACATTGGGCAAACCCCGCAATGCTGTCGGGTCTACTGTTGGCGGGTTCGGCCATTGCCGCGACTTCGGTCGAGTCCGATCTGGCGCGCATCATGCCGCTGTCGCTGACCGAACTGATCAACCTGCCGGTCGTGACCGCCTCGCGCCAGCTTGAAACGCGCGATCAAACGCCGTCCCACATTCTGGTCATCACACGTGAGCAGATCCGCGAACGCCGTTACCGCAATCTTGCCGATCTGCTGGAAGACTTGCCTGGCGTTGACTTCATGCGCGGTACCAAGTCATCAGCCTTCAATAACTTCAGCGTGCAGGGGCACGTCGGTCCCAACAAGCTGCTGGTCATGATGGACGGCATCCGCGTCGGCAATCCGGCGGGCGGAAATTTTCCGGTGGCGGAGAACTTTTCGCTGTATGCAACCAAACAAGTTGAGGTGTTGTTTGGTCCGGCCGCTGCACTGTACGGGGCCGATGCTGTGGCCGGCGTGATCAATATCATCACGCAGCACGGCAGCGGCAAGGCGGGCAGCACCCTGGCCGTCAGTGCCGGCAATTTTGGCAGCCGCGAAACCTCTTTCATGACCGCCATGCAAGCCGAAGACGGCTTTGCTTTGCGCGTGGGCGGACACTGGCAGCAATCTGACCGGGCCGATTTGCAGAACGCCTACGCCAAGGAATTTGCCAAGAAAGATGCCAAAACCTTCGGTGGCAGCGTCGTTGTCCCGGCAGCATTGCGGGAAGACTATGTTGGCGCCATCAAAAGCCAAAGCGTTTACGCCCACCTGGATACCGGTCGCCATCTGGATTTTGGTTATTACCACAATGTTTTTCGCAGCCTGACCAGCACCGGAGACAAACCTGAGACCGCTCTGTACCTGAATGAAGCACCCTGGATCACACAGACCGACACGGTGTACGCCAGGTACCAGACCCACCTTTCAAGCAGCATTGAACTCGAAACCGTGCTTGATTACTCGTTGCAGACGGTCGACCCGGCCTCCAAGTACGTCAACATCTATACCAATTTCATCGACGGGCACGAGTACGTCCGCGGGGAACGCCTGTCGTTCGAGCAGAACCTGAGCTGGCGGTTGCATCCGCAGCATCGCCTGCAGGCCGGTGTCGGGCTGCAGAAGTTTGCCGCGATCGAAGGGCACACGCTGCCAAGCTCCTACGACACCAGTCGCAGCGCCAGTGAACAGGACATGGTGTACCGCAACACCAATTTACCCCTCATGGTGAGCGAAGCGTCGCACACCAATGCCTCCTTGTACACGCAGCTTCAGTCCGATTGGCACCGTGACTGGTCCAGCATGATTGGTGTGCGCATGGACCGGCATTCCGCCTATGGCAGTTCGGTCAACCCGCGATTGGGTGCGGTCTGGCGTGCCAGCGATAAGCATGTGCTTAAGGCCCTGTATGCGCATGCCTTTCGCGCACCTTCACCCGAGGAAAGCCTGAGCTCCTTCGGCTCATTTGACGGCAGCAAAACCGCGGACGGGCGCTACCAGGGAACCGGTTTTCGCGTGCCCAATCTGGCGCTGGAACCCGAGAAGTCCAAAACCCTGAGTCTGACCTGGGACTGGCGACCCAGCGCTGACCTCAATCTGGTGAGCAACCTGTACCGCAGTCAGATCCGCAACCTGATCGTGACTTTGCCCTCCAGCAACGTCAACGCCATTCCAGGTGCCCTGTTGATCAGCCCCGAAAGCAAAGGCAACGCCGGACAGCAGACGCAGACCGGTCTTGACATCGCGGCCAGCTACCAGTTTCGCCTCAGCCGCGCCTGGTCCGGTGACTTGTGGGCCAGCGCCAGCTGGATCGGTGGCAGCATTGATGAGGGTGATGGCGTTCAATGGGACCTGCCTTTTGTCGCCGGTCAAAAGCAAAAGCTCGGTCTGACCTTGCGCTATCTGGACAAGCTCAGTATCTCGCCACAGATCCTGCATATCGGAGACACCACCAACGGGCGCAAAAAAAACCGGAACAATCCGCCAGATCGACTGCTGACACCCGGCTACACCCTGACCAACCTGCACGTCGGCTGGCATCACCTGCTCGGCGCCAATGTGACGCTGTGGCTGGACGTCTACAACCTGTTTGACAAACGCTACTATGCCGCACATGGTGCCGGCAGCCGGACCTTTTTCGACATGCCGCAGCAGCCACGCAGCTGGATGATGAGCTTTGAATACAGCTTCTGAGCGCCAGCCATGAAAGCAGTCTGGGTTTTGCTGACGGTGGCATTTTTTGCGCCGTTGATCTCAGCGCAGAACGCTGCGGTCTCCGAGTCGGCGCTCAAGTCGGCGCTTTTCTTCAAGTTGCCCCAGTTTGTCTATCAGCCTGACGATAGTCGCGAGCAACCCCTGCAACTGTGCCTGCTGGGCGGTGGCAACTTTCAGCCGGCGTTTGAAACACTGGCGCAAACACCGATCGATGGTCGGGCGGTGCGCTTTAGCAAACTTGCGGCGGTGACCGATGCTGGCCGATGCAACTTCGTCTTCATCACCCAGAGCGAGAGCGCGCAGATCGGCGCCATCCTGCGTCACCTGGCCACACTGCCGGTGGTCACCGTGTCAGAAATCAGTGGCTTCGCCAAAGCAGGTGGCATGGTTGAACTGTCCTTGGGCACGGCAGGTTCGCCCGTGGCGATTTTGATCAACCGCCAGTCTGCGCGACAGAAGAACATTGAATTCAACGCGCAGTTGTTGCGCCTGGCCAAGGTCGTGGAACCATGAGCCGAACCCTGCTAGAGCGCTGGTTGCACCCAGACAGCATCCGCAGCAAGCTGGTGTTGCTGGCAAGTGCTTCGCTTCTGCTGGCCGTGATACTGGTGTTTTCGCTTGGCGTTTTTCAACAGCAGCGCTTGATCCAGAACGAGTGGACGGAGTCGTTGACGGCACAGGCGCGCATGATCGCCATCAACAGCCAGGCTGCGGTGAGTTTTTCAGATCGAGCCGAAGCCAATCGTCTGCTCAGCGCGGTCAAGAGCAATCCGTCGATCCTGCGCGCGCGCTTGCGCATCAAGAATGGCCAGATATTTGCCGAGTACCAAAGCAGCAAGAGCCAGCCCTTCTATAAGGTCGTGCCCTACAGCCCCGGTCGGGTTGATGTTGACCAGGGCGTCATGACAGTGTGGTCCGATGTCCCGGGTGGTGAAGCGGATGAGGCTCGTATCGAGTTGACCGCTTCGCTGGACGTCATGCGCGCAGCGCTATGGCGCACCGCGTTGGAAAGTGCGCTGGCGCTGCTGCTGGCACTGGGCTTGTCACTTTGGCTATCGGGGCGCCTGGTGCGGCATCTGTCGGCGCCGCTGGAAGAACTCAGCCTGCTGATGACCCGGGTATCGAAAGACGCAAGTTTGACCGAGCGGTTTCAAACCCGCAGCAAAGACGAAGTCGGACGACTGGGTCAGGGTTTTAACCAGATGATCGACGCACTGCAGGCACGCGATGCCGAACTGGCGCAATACCGTCACAACCTGGAAGAACTGGTCAAGCAACGCACCCAGGAACTGACCCTGGCCATCGAAGCCGCCAACCACGCCAACCATGCAAAATCAGATTTTCTGGCACGCATGAGCCACGAGATCCGTACGCCCATGAACGCCGTCATCGGTCTGGGCAAACTGCTTCTGAAAACGCGTCTTGACGCCCAGCAGCGCGATTACCAGGAGAAAGTACTGGCCTCCTCCGATGCGCTGCTTGGCATCATCAACGATGTACTGGACTACTCCCGCATTGAGGCGGGCAAACTCAATCTGGAAACCATCCCCTTTGACCTCAATCAGGTGATGCACAACGTGGCCAATCTGGTCGCAGTGCGCGCCCAGGAAAAAGGCCTGGAACTGCTCATTCACATGGACGACGCGGTGCCGCGTCAATTGATCGGTGACCCGTTGCGCCTGGGCCAGGTCTTGACCAATCTAAGCAACAACGCGGTCAAGTTCACCGAGTCCGGCGAAGTGGTGGTGCGGGTCACGCGGCAGGATGGTCAGGCCCGGCCCGTCGCCGCAGATGAACCGGTCATGCTGACCTTCAGCGTCACGGACACCGGCATGGGCATTGCCCCAGACCAGCAAGTTGAGTTGTTCACGCCCTTCACCCAGGTCGATGGCAGCATCACCCGACGTTTTGGTGGCAGCGGGCTGGGCCTGGCGATCTGTCGACAGCTCACAGAGCTGATGGGAGGCCACATTTCGGTCGACAGTGCGGAGGGCCAGGGCAGCCGTTTCCATTTCACCGCACAGTTCGCGGTCGCCAAAGATCCGCAGCGCGTGCCGTCCTACTCCCACCATCTTGCCGGCAAACATGTGCTGGTGATCGACGACAACTTCAGTGCACGGGAAATCTTGCGACAAATGCTGACCCACTTTGGCATGCGCGCTGAAACGGCCTGCGGCGGGGCCCAAGGGCTGGAGCTGCTGCAGTCGGCGGCAAGCGCCGGGGACCCGTTTCAGCTGGTGCTGCTGGATTGGCTGATGCCTGACATGGATGGCCTGCAGACGGCACATCTGCTGCACCAGAGCGCGGCGGCCCTGGGCGGCGTGCCTGCGGTGCTGATGGTGACGGCGGGTAGTCATCAGAAAATTGCGGACCGCCTCGCCAGCGCCGGACTGGACCGGGTGTTGTCCAAACCGGTCAGTGAGTCTTCTTTGCACGATGCCATGCTGGAGGCGCTGATGGGGGCACCCCTGGCGCGTGCCCATCAGCAGAACCGCGACCAAAAGCGTGAACATCAATATGATTTTCGAAGCATTCAACACGCACGCATCCTGCTGGTGGACGATATCGAAATCAATCGCATGGTCGCGTTGGCATTTTTGGGTCAGGCCGGCCTCAGCGCCGACATTGCCGTCAACGGTCAGGAGGCGGTGCAGAAAGTTGCACAAAATACCTATGACCTGGTGTTGATGGATATCCAGATGCCGGTTCTGGATGGTCTGGCCGCAACCCGGGCCATTCGAGCACTGCCCGGGCAGGCAGAGCTTCCCATCGTCGCCATGACCGCACATGCCATGAGCACGGACCGGGAGCGCAGTCTGGCATCAGGCATGAATGATCACCTGACCAAACCGATCGATTCACACGCGTTCTTTGAGGCACTGTTGCGCTGGATCAAGCCGCGTCCGAGCGCCGGGGCCGCGGTTGCCGAACCCACCCCCTCCGACGATGCGGACAGTGGCATGCCCATTGCCCCCATGGATGGCATCGATACCACGCGAGGACTGCGCAACCACATGCATCGCCCGGCCCTGTACCTGCAAATCCTGTCGGGATTTCAGCGTGAATTCGGCAGCACGGCCGATGACATCGGTGTGGCGCTGGCCGCGGCCGATTTCGCCCTGGCCCGACGTCTGGCCCACTCGATGAAGTCGGCCGCGGCCACCATCGGTGCGATGGAGTTGTCGCAATGCGCCAAAACACTCGAAGACAGTTACGAGCAAGCGCAACGCAACGATGACGCGCTGGCGATCTTTGTCATTGCTCTCAGGCGTGTGTTGTCCGGTTTAAGCACGCTGGCGCGCGACCAATTGGCTTCGACCCGCACCAAAGTCATCGCTGAAACCACCTCTTTTGAGGTACAAATGGCCTTGATAGAACGCCTGGAATCGCTGTTACAGCATGATGATGCTGCCGCTGGCAGACTGGCACTGGAACTCAGGACCAGTCTGATTGACCCCAGGCTGCAAGATGAACTGCTGCTGCTGTGTGACCTGGTCGATGATGTCGAGTATCAACAGGCATTGGTTGTCCTTGCGAGAATTCGCGCCACTATCTCTAATCGCTGAGCCATGAATACTGGATTCACCTTACTGATTGTTGATGACGAGAAACACAACCGTGTCTTGCTGACCGAACTGCTGCAGGACGAGTACCAGATCGTCCTGGCGAAAAATGGTGCCCAGGCGCTGAAGATGGCGCGCGAGCGCAACCCTGACCTGATTCTGTTGGATGTGCTGATGCCGGGTATGGATGGTCTGGAAGTGATGCGTGTGCTGAAATCAACGGACAGCACCCGCCATATTCCGGTCATCATCGTGTCGGCACTGGACTCGGTGGCGGACGAAGAGCGTGGATTGCAGTTGGGTGCGGTGGACTACATCACCAAACCCTTTCATCCTCCGATCGTCCGGGTCCGGGTACACAACCACCTGCAATCGGTGCATCAGCGCCGCCTGCTGGAACAACTGGCGATGATTGACAGCCTCACCGAAATACCCAACCGCAGACGTTTCACCGAGGTGTATGAGCGGGAATGGCGCCGCTGTATGCGCAGTACCAGCCCGCTTTCGCTGGTGGTGGTGGACGTGGACCATTTCAAGACCTTCAACGACACCTACGGGCATGCGGCCGGCGACATGGTGCTCAAACGGGTGGCCACGGCGATCCGCGGTGCACTCAAACGACCAGCAGATTTTGCGGCACGGTACGGTGGCGAGGAGTTTGTGGTGATTCTTCCGGAAATCGACGCTGACAACGCATTGCAGATCGCCGAAAAGATCCGCCAGGAAGTCGAGCTGCAGAAGATCCCCTACCCGGAATCCAATATCGGCCCGTGGCTGACCGTCAGTCTGGGCGGAGCCACCTGCACACCCAAGCAGCCCGAGGTCGACGCCGCGCTGTTTGCCCAGGCCGACCACCAGTTGTATGTCGCCAAAGGCCAGGGGCGCAACCGGGTGCTGTGGCAGCCCGCCGACCGCGACGACTGATTCGGCGACCACCCGGTAGCGCCGACGCCCATGTTCGACCTGCTCAGAACTTTCTCATGGCAGGAGCTGCGTCAGCACCCGTGGCGAAACGCCGCGGTCACACTGGCTGTCATGCTGGGTGTGGCGCTGGCGTTCTCTGTGCATTTGATCAATACCTCGGCACTGGATGAATTTGCCCACGCAGCGCGTTCGGTCGCTGGACAAAGTGATCTCGAAGTACGCGCCCTGCAAGGCACTCTGGATGAGAAGCTGCTGGCGCGCGTGGCGCTGCCACCTGAGGTGGCAGTGGCATCGCCGGTGCTGGAAATCGGCAGCTACCTGCTGACGCCACAAGGTAAGCGCAGCCTGCGGGTGTTGGGGGTGGATGCGCTCAACGTGGCGGCGGTGTCGCCCGATCTGCTGCCCAGACCCGACCCGACCGACACAACAGCCCCGAGGCAACGCTGGTCGCTTTTTTCACCAGGGCAGGTCTTTCTGAACGCAGCCGCGCGGGCACTGATCGGTCCCGCCACATCGATTCAACTGCAAAGTGGCCTGCAATGGTTGCCGGTGCAGGTGGCAGGTCAGGTCATGGCCAGCGGTACTGCCCTGGCCGTGATGGACATCGGTGCAGCGCAGGACTTGTTTGGCAAGCAGGGACAGTTGAGCCGCATCGACCTGCGACTGCACTCCGGCGTTGATCGGGAGGACTTTGCCAGGCAGCTGCGCTCGGCACCCGATTGGCCTGGCCAGGTCCGAGTGGCAGTGCCACAGGACAACCGCTCGCCTATCGAAAATCTGTCACGCGCCTACCGGGTCAACCTCACCGTGCTGGCCCTGATTGCCCTTTTTACCGGTGCCTTTCTGGTGTTTTCGGTGTTGTCCCTGAGTGTGGCCAAACGCGCGCAACAGTTTGCCCTGCTCGGCGTGCTGGGGCTGGGTGCGCGCGCGCGCATGGCATTGGTGTTATGGGAGTCGCTGATTTTGGGCGTGGTCGGCAGTGTGGCCGGTTTGGCGCTGGGCACACTGCTGGCGGCACTGGCACTGCAACTGCTGGGCGGCGACTTGGGCGGCGGTTTCTTTTCGGGTGCTGCCCCCGCGCTGCGGTTCAGCATCTGGGCAGCGCTGCTGTATGGCGGTCTGGGTGTGCTGGCCGCACTGACCGGGGGCTGGTGGCCAGCCCGCTTTGCCCAAGGGCTGCCACCCGCGCAAACCCTCAAGGGGCTGGGGCATCTGGGCACAGCGCAATCCGGCCACTGGATCAGTCTGCTTTGCATCGCACTGGGGCTGGCGTTGACCGGTGCACCCGCCGTTTGGGGTATTGCGCTGGCGGCCTATGTGGCGATCGCGCTGCTGTTGCTGGGCGGTATCACCGGTCTGCCCTGGTTGATTGGCCTCCTGCTTGGCTGGCTGACGCCGCGCCTGTCGCGCCAGACGGTTCCGCTGCTGGCACTGGAGCGGGCCCGACGCCAGCGCGATACTGCGGCGGTCGCCGTCAGCGGCGTGGTGGCATCGTTAAGCCTGGCGGTCGCCCTAACCGTGATGGTGGCGAGTTTTCGCGATTCGGTGACCCACTGGCTCGATCTGATGTTGCCAGCCGACCTGTACGTCCGTAGCGCGGGCAACCTCGCCGCTACTGACACGGTCTATTTCAGCCCGGCATTTGTCGAGGCAGCGGCACGTTTGCCCGGTGTCAAGAAACTCCAGACTCAGCGCATGTTGCCGTTGTGGATGCAGCCGGGTCAAGCCGCCGTGTCGCTGCTGGCGCGCGAACTCGGCGACCCAGCGCGCAGTCTGCCACTGCTGCAGCCGGCGCTGGCCGTACCCGAGGGCATGACGGGTGTCTACGTCAGTGAAGCGGTGGTGGACCTGCACGGCGCCAAGCCGGGTCAGGCATTTCCCCTTCTTTCGCGATCTTTCATGCCCCTAGCCCAATCAGGACATGCGCAACCAGTTACATTTTTTGTAGCAGCCGTATGGCGTGACTACGCCCGGCAGAACGGAGCCATTGTGATCGACCGCGCTGCTTTTGAAGCCCTCACGGGTGATCGGCGCAGCAACGAGCTGTCGTTGTGGCTGCACGATGGCCAATCCGCCGCTGGCGTGCAACAGGCTTTGCTGGCGCTGGCCGGCCCCGAGGCGGCGCGTGGCGTAGACCCCGTCACCGGCACGGGTGGACTGCTGGAATTTGGCACGACAGCGCAGATTCGTGCCATCTCACTGCGCATGTTTGATCGCAGCTTTGCAGTGACCTATTGGTTGCAGGCGGTGGCGATTGGGATTGGCCTGTTTGGCATCGCCGCAAGTTTCAGTGCACAGGTGTTGTCAAGACGCAAGGAGTTTGGCCTGCTGGCACACCTGGGTCTGACGCGCCGACAGATTCTGGGCATGGTGACCCTGGAAGGGGCGGCCTGGACAACGCTGGGTGCCATCGCCGGACTTGGACTTGGTCTGGTGGTGGCGGTAGTGCTGGTGCACGTGGTCAATCCGCAGAGCTTTCACTGGACCATGGACCTGATGCTGCCGTGGCCGCGCCTGCTGCTGCTGGGCCTGGCGGTGGTGCTGGCGGGCACGCTGACGGCCTGGCTGGCCGGGCGCAACGCCGCCGGCCAGCATGCGGTGCTGGCAGTCAGGGAAGATTGGTAGCGCGGCACAATCCCTGCTTGCACCGGGCATAAACATTGCATGACTTGTTTGCACTTGGTGTAAACCAGCCCCGGGCGCAGGGATCCCTGATCGTAGAATCAAAGTTTGAATCTTTTCTTAAACCCGCCGGGCATGGCCCGGCACCTCTAGAAAGTTGCTTATGAAGAAACTCCTGCTTGTTGCTGCCATCAGCGCCCTGTGCGCCAGTGCCTTTGCCCAGGGCAAAGACCTCAAGGTCGCCATCGACGCCACTTACGAGCCGTTTACCTTCAAAACCTCCGACGGCAAGCCCACAGGCTTTGACGTCGACATCGCCAGCGCGTTGTGCGAACAGATCAAACGCAAGTGCGTGTTTGTTGAGCAAGCCTGGGACGGCATGATCCCGGGCCTGATGGCCAAGAAGTACGATGTGATCATCAGCTCGATGTCCATCACCGAAGAACGCCTCAAGCAAGTTGATTTCACCGACAAGTACTACAACACGCCAAGCAAGATCGTCTTGAAGAAAGACATCAAGTTCAGCGGCATTGACTCCATCAAGGGCAAGAAAATCGGTGTTCTGAAAGCCAGTACACAAGAGAAATACGCCCTGGGCGAGCTCAAGACCAAAGGTGTTGAAGTGGTGTCTTACGATGCGCAAGACCAGGTTTACCTCGATATCAAGGCCGGTCGCCTGGACGGTACCGTGGCTGACACCATGGAAGTGACGGGTGGTTTTCTGACCAAGCCGGGTGGCGATGCCTACCAGTTTGCCGGTGACCCGCTCTACATCCCCAAATACTTTGGCGTGGGAGCCGGCATTGCCTTGCGCAAGGGCCAGGCCGCGCTCAAGGGTGAGCTCAACGGGGCCATCAAGGCGATTCGTGCCAACGGCAAGTACAAGACCATTGCCGACAAGTACTTTGCCCAGTACAACATCGACATCTACGGCAAATAAGCCCAAGTCGCCGACCGCGCCCCCACCTGCTGAGCCATGCAATCGTATTTTGTGGTCATCTTGCAGGGCTCCCTGCTGACGGTGGGGGTGTCGCTGGCGGCGCTGGTGGTTTCGATTCTGTTTGGCCTGGCCGGTGCCGCGGCCAAACTCTCGGGGCGGCCGGTACTGGTCGCTCTGGCCACGTTTTACACCACCATCATCCGGGGTATTCCGGATCTGGTGCTGATGCTTCTGGTTTTCTATGGTGGCACGATTGGCATCAACACGCTGCTTGAAAAGATGGGCAGTGAGGCCACGATCGACATCGAGCCCTTTGCGGCCGGTGTCTTGACCATCGGCTTTATCTACGGCGCGTACATGACCGAAACCTTCCGGGGTGCGATCCTGAGCATCCCCAAAGGCCAGATGGAAGCCGCGTGGGCATTTGGCATGGGCCGCTTTCAGACCTTTTTGCGCATCACGTTGCCGCAAATGGTGCGCTACGCCCTGCCCGGCTTTACCAACAACTGGCTGGTGCTGATCAAAGCCACCGCGCTGGTCAGCCTGATTGGGCTGCAAGAGATGACGTATCTGGCCAAACAGGCCAGCGCCGCGACGCGTTCGCCGTTTGCCTTTTTTCTGTTCACCGGCGCGCTGTTTCTGGTCTATACCTCGGTGTCGCTGTGGGTGCTGAAGAAAGTCAATGCCCGTTACAGCCTGGGCACCAAACGGGGGCAACTGTAAATGGATTGGGCCGTCATCTTTGAGCCCGACAACCTGGCGCTGTTTGGCAACGGCATCGTCATCACCGTCTGGCTGCTGGCCGCCTCTCTGGCGGCGGGTGGCGTGCTGGCGCTGATTTTTGCCCTGCTGCTCACCGGCCCATGGGCGCCCTTGCGTTGGCTGGTTGGCGCCTATACCTTTGTGATTCGCGGCACACCGCTGCTGATTCAGGTCTATCTGATTTATTACGGTTTGGGCCAACTCGAGTGGATTCAGGCGCGCTGGAACGATGTCTGGCCCTGGACCTATTTCAAAGAGCCGTTCTTCTGCGCCTTTCTGGCGTTCACCCTCAATACCGCGGGCTACACCGCCGAAATGCTGGCTGGCGCCATTCGTGAAACCAGCGCTGGCGAGATTGAAGCCGCGCACGCCTACGGCATGAGCCGGGTGCAAACCATGTGGCGTGTGGTGCTACCCAGCGCGATGCGCCGGACCCTGCCGGCGTACAGCAACGAGGTGGTGATGATGCTGCACAGCACCAGTCTGGCCAGCGCGGTGCCCAACATGCTCGACATCACCTCGGCGGCGAGCCGCATTTACGCCACCTATTACCTGCCCTTTGAAGCGTATTTGGCCGCAGCGGCGATTTACCTCACGGCATCGTTCTGCCTGATTGGTTTCTTCCGATTTTCTGAAAAGCGACTGTTGGCCTATCTGGCACCGCAGAAGCATTGAACGCACTTCACCGCCATGCAGCGCATTGACCACCCCTTACTCAGCCCCAGTCTGGGCAGCCGCAAAACCGTCAGCAGTTTTCACTATGGCACGCCGGGTGTCGGGCGCAAGGTCTACATCCAGGCCAGCCTGCACGCCGAAGAGTTGCCCGGGATGCTGGTGGCACACCATCTGCGCCAGCGCCTCGAAGCCGCCGATGCGGCCGGGCAGATCAGCGGTGAAATCGTGCTGGTGCCGGTCGCCAACCCGATTGGCCTGGCGCAGCGGCTGGACCACAAACCCATGGGCCGTTTCGAGCAGGATACCTCCGAAAACTTCAACCGCCATTACCCTGATCTGGCGGCGGGGGTGTTCCCTCTGGTCAAAGACAGCCTGGGCGGCGATGCTACCAGCAATGTGCAGCAGGTGCGCCAGGCCATGCGCACGTTTCTGGACCAGTGGCAGCCTGACACCGAATTGCAAAGCCTGCGCAAGCGCTTGTTGTTGCTGTCGTTTGATGCCGATCTGGTGCTTGACCTGCATTGCGACTGCGAAGGCGTGCTGCATTTCTACACCGAAGAGCCATGCTGGCCACAACTGGAACCGCTGGCGTATTTTCTGCACAGCCAGACCATTTTGCTGGCCCGCAACTCCGGCAATTTACCGTTTGACGAGTGTTTGTCCTGCGCCTGGTGGCAGCTGGCCGAGCGGCTGCAGTCCGCTGGGCGCAACGTGCCGCTGCCACAAGCCTGTTGCAGCACCACCATCGAGCTGCGTGGCGAACTTGAGGTTTCGCACGCGCTGGCGCAGACCGACGCCAGCGCCATTGAGCACTGGCTGCAATTCATCGGCATGCTGGCGTGCGAATCCGCCCCGGCCGTACCCGCGCCAAGCTGCGCTGCCACACCGCTGGCCGGGTCCGAAACCTTGCACGCCCACAGCCCGGGCATCGTGGTATTTGCTGCTGAGCCGGGGCAGGTGTTGAAAAAAGGCGACCTCGTGGTCGAGATCGTCAACCCGATCGACAACACCGTCGAGCGGGTGCTGGCGGGTGTGGACGGCCTGTTTTATGCCCGCATCCGTGACCGCTACATCACCGCGGGTGGCGAATTGGGCAAGATCGCTGGTGCGCAGGCCTACCGCACCGGCCCGCTTTTGGGTGCCTGAGCACCGCAACCGGACGCACACCATGACCCCCACCACCTCGCTCAAGCTTCAGGTCGAAAACATCCACAAGCGCTTTGGCACCAATGAGGTGCTCAAAGGCGTGTCACTCACAGCCCACGCCGGCGATGTGATCAGCATCATTGGCAGCTCTGGCTCGGGCAAAAGCACTTTCCTGCGCTGCATCAACCTGCTCGAAAAGCCACACCAGGGCCGCATCCACGTTGCCGACGAAGAGTTGCACTTGAGCCCAGGGGCGAACGGCGAATTGCATGCGGCCAACCCGAAACAGCTGGCGCGTCTGCGCACCAAACTGGCCATGGTGTTCCAGCATTTCAACCTGTGGGCGCACATGACGGTGCTGCAAAACATCATCGAAGCACCCGTGCATGTGATGAAGGTGCCACGCGACCAGGCCATCGAGATTGCCCGCAAGTACCTCGCCAAGGTCGGGCTGGAGGGCAAGGAAGACGCTTACCCGGCGCATCTGAGCGGCGGCCAGCAGCAACGGGTGGCGATTGCCCGCGCGCTGGCGATGGAACCCGAGGTGATGCTGTTTGACGAACCCACCAGCGCGCTCGACCCCGAACTGGTGTCTGAAGTGCTCAAAGTGATGAAAAACCTGGCCCTGGAGGGTCGCACCATGGTGGTGGTGACGCATGAGATGGGTTTTGCCCGCGAGGTCTCCAACCATCTGATCTTTTTGCACAAGGGCCTGATCGAAGAAGAAGGCAACCCGGCAGCCGTGTTGTCTGCACCCAAGAGTGAGCGACTGGCGCAATTCCTCTCGGGCAGCCTGAAGTAAGGGCTGTTTCAGGCTCAAGCGCATACCGGTATTGTGATGATTGCTATCTTGAATGGACTTTTATGAACTGGCTGCACACGGCGATTGCCACCATCGAAGCCGACTATCAGCGCAGCGCCGACACCCACCTGATCGCCCTGCCCCTGCCTGGTTTTGCCCGCCACGGCATTGATCTGTACCTTAAAGACGAGTCCACCCATCCTACCGGCAGCCTGAAACACCGGCTGGCGCGCTCGCTGTTTTTGTATGGCCTGTGCAATGGCTGGTTGCATGAGGGCTCGACCGTGGTTGAATCCAGCAGCGGCTCCACGGCCGTGAGCGAAGCCTACTTTGCCCGCCTGCTGGGTCTGCCCTTCATCGCCGTGATGCCGCGCGAGACCTCATGCGAGAAGATCGCCCAAATCGAATTTTATGGGGGGCGCTGCCATCTCGTGGACAACCCGACCGCCGTTTATGACGAGGCGCGCGCGCTGGCAGCACAGACAGGCGGTCACTACATGGACCAGTTCACCTATGCCGAGCGTGCCACCGACTGGCGCTCCAGCAACAACATCGCGCAAAGTATGTTCACGCAGATGGCGCGCGAGCGTTTTGCCGTGCCGCGCTGGGTCGTGGTGGGCGCAGGCACCGGCGGCACCAGCGCCACCATCGGGCGCTATGTGCGTTACCAGCGCCACGCCACCGAGTTATGTGTGGCCGACCCGGTGGGCTCGGTGTTTGGCGCGTACCACCGCAGTGGCGATGCGTCGGTGACCGGTCCGGGCTCGCGCATCGAGGGCATTGGCCGACCGCGCGTCGAGCCCAGCTTTATCCGCACGCTGGTGGACCGCATGATTGACGTGGCCGACGTCGATTCGGTGGCCGCGATGCATTATTTGACGACGCTGCTGGGTCGCAAGGTCGGCCCCTCTACCGGCACCAACTTCGTCGGCATGCTTGAACTGGCCTGCGAAATGCGCGCCAAGGGCGAGCGTGGCTCGATCGTGTCGCTGCTCTGTGATGCGGGCGAACGCTACCTCCAGTCGTATTTTGATGCCGAGTGGACGCACCAGCACATCGGCGACTACGCACCAGCCAGCGCCCGGCTACAGGCACAACTGGCCGATGTCGACTGAACCACTGCCAATGCCTCAACTCAATTTGCGAAAGAAACCCATGATTCTTGAACTTGCCGACTTTGCCATCCACCCCGGCCAGAACGCCGCTTTTGAAGAAGCCATCACACGCGGCGTGCGCACCGTTATTGCGCATGCCAAGGGCTTTGAAGGCTTCAAGGTCAACCGCTGTATCGAGAACCCCCAGCGCTACATCTTGCAGATTTTCTGGACCACACTGGAGGACCACACCGTGGGTTTTCGTGAATCCCCCGCATTCACGGAGTGGCGCGCCATTGTCGGCCCGTACTTTGCAAGCGCGCCAGTGGTGCAACATTTTGATCTGGTCGACAAATCCGATGCATTGAGAGGCTAGCATGGACTATTGTTTTGCCCCTGCACCGCTGGCCTCGGTGCCCATTCTGGGCAGCGGGGCGCAGTTTCCGGTGCACCGCATCTATTGCGTGGGCCGCAACTATGAAGAGCACGCGCAGGAGATGGGCCACAGCGGCCGCGAGCCGCCATTTTTTTTCATGAAACCTGCTGATGCGGTGCTGCCTGTGCCCGCTGGCCAAACCGTGGCGCTGCCCTACCCCAGCCTGACCCACAATCTGCATCATGAGATCGAGCTGGTAGCGGCCATCGGCGTGGGTGGAAAAGACATCGCGGTTGAGGCCGCGCTGGCGCATGTCTTTGGCTACGCCGTGGGTCTGGACATGACCCGGCGTGACCTGCAGAACGACATGAAAAAGCAGGGCCGCCCCTGGTGCATCGGCAAGGGGTTCGATTCTTCCGCACCGATTGGCCCCATCACGCCTGCAGACCAGGTGCCTGGCATTCACCAGGCGGATATTGAATTGCAAGTCAATGGCGTTGTACGCCAGCGCAGCCAGATCAGCCGTTTGATCTGGAACGTGGCCGAGACCATTGCCGAGCTGTCCAGGGCCTGGACGCTGCAGCCCGGCGACCTGATTTACACCGGTACACCCGCCGGTGTGGGGGCGGTGGTGCCAGATGACCTGTTGCAGGGCAGCATCAGTGGCCTGAGCGGGATTGCCCTGCGCGTGACCTGAGCGGGGGCGGTTTCAATTTACACTGGCTGCATGCAACGCCCCCCTGCCAAACACTGCCGCAACTGCGGCGCCGCCGTGGTGTACCGCATCCCTGACGATGGCGACACCAAAGAGCGCGGGGTGTGCCCCAGCTGTCAGACGGTGCATTACGAAAACCCGTTGAATGTGGTGGGCACCATTCCGGTGCTTGGTGAGCGTGTGCTGTTGTGCAAACGCAATATCGAGCCGCGCCTGGGTAAATGGACGCTGCCGGCAGGTTTTATGGAGTTGCACGAAACCGTTGCAGAGGGCGCGGCGCGCGAAACCCTTGAGGAGGCGGGTGCACAGTTCGAAATGGGTGAGTTTTTCTCACTGGTCAACATCGCCCGCGTGGGCCAGGTGCATTTGTTTTACCGCGCCCGGCTGCTGAGCGACCAGTTTGACCCCGGCCACGAGACCCAGGAAGCCCGGCTGTTTACCGAAGCTGAAGTTCCGTGGGACGAGATTGCTTTTCGCACGGTCGGCGAGACCCTCAAACGCTACTTTGCCGACCGCGCAAAAGGCCAGTTTTCGATTCATGTCTTTGATATCCCCTGAACTCCAGACCCAGTTGGTACTGTGGTTTTACCGCGCTGGCACATTTTTGCTCAACAACGTGCTGGACGATCCGGCCTGGCTGGCGCTGCTGTTTTGTTAGTGTTTTAGGCATCCAGCCCATAAATCATAAGCGCTGACAGCTCTTGTTTTTGTATCACCATGCTACCCTGTTACGTGCTGCTTGACCTGGAAACCACCGGCGGCAACGCGCTGCATGACCGTATCACCGAGATTGCGGCGGTGCGCGTGGAGGGCGGCATGGAAGTGGCACGCTGGAGCACGCTGGTCAACCCGGAGGTGCGCATTCCCTATTTCATCGAGCAACTCACCGGCATCCGCAACGCCATGGTGGCTGCCGCGCCCACCTTTGACGAGGTCGGGCAACACCTGCTGCAGCTGCTCGACGGTGCAGTGCTGGTGGCGCACAACGTGCGTTTTGACCATGGTTTTCTGCAACACGAATTCGCCCGCGTGGATGTGACGCTGCGCGTCAAGACCCTGTGCACGGTGCGCCTGTCACGCCTGCTCTACCCACAGGTCAAAGGCCATGGGCTCGACGCCATCATGCAGCGACACGGCATCGCAACCGAGTCAAGGCACCGCGCGATGGGGGATGTGTTGGTGATGCAGCAGTGGCTGGCACAGGTGACCGAGGCGTTTGGCATCGACCTGCTGCGAGCCCATGCCCAGACACTGCTGCAAGGCAGCGCCGCATTGCCGCCGCAGCTCGAAACGCCGATCACCGACATCCCCGAGTCGCCCGGGGTTTACCTGTTTTACGGCGAGGGTCCCATCCCGCTGTATGTCGGCAAAAGCGTCAAGCTGCGCAGTCGGGTGATGTCGCACTTTCAGGCGGCAGGCCGCGAATCGCGTGAGATGCGCATTGCGCAGGAGATTCGCCGCGTCGAATGGATCGAGACCGCAGGCGAACTCGGTGCCCTGCTGCTCGAAGCGCGTCTGGTCAAACAGCACCAACCGATCCACAACCGGCAACTGCGCCGCGCCAGCAGCCTGAGCGCCTGGCGGTTGGATGCCAATCCCCAGAGCCGCCCACTGCTCACGCTGTTGCAGGCTGGCACGCTCGACCCGACGCAGTTTGGCAACCTGTACGGCCCGTACCGCTCCAAGAATCATGCGCTGACGCAGCTACGCGAGTTGGCTCAGCAGCACGGCCTGTGTCTGCAGGCGCTCGGGCTCGAATCGGGCAAGGGGCGCTGCTTTGCGCATCAGATTGGACAATGCAAGGGCGTGTGCTGTGGTGAAGAAGCCCCCGAGCGCCACCACCTGAGGCTACAGATGGCGCTGGTGGCCGACAAACTGCGGGCCTGGCCTTTTGCCGGACCGGTGGGTCTGCGGGAACACAACCCGCGCACGCAGCGCAGTGAAGTTCATGTGTTCGACCAATGGTGCCATCTGGGCACCGCGCAGAGCGATGAAGCGCTGCAAGAAACGCTGCAAAGCCGCCCAGCGGTGCTGGCGTTTGACCTCGACACTTACAAACTGGCGCTCAAATACCTGTTGCCACCAGGCAAGGCCGGGGTGACGCCGGTTGCGTTAAGAAACAACCAAAACACTTTCCAGCCCATGATAAATGATCGATAGTAGCTATCGCTACTATAGCTTTCTGGTGATGCGTTTGGGCTCAACATCGGTGACTTCGTTGACATCACGCACCGTTGCATCCACCACATCCGCCGAAGCCCCCGACGCCGAACCATGCGTGCCGGATGCGCCACGGCGGTAAAAACGCTCCCAGGCCGCCTGCCGGTTGATCTGGAACGTCCAGGGACTGATCGGCCGTCCGGTCAACGTGGCCCACAAGGCGCGCAGCAGCCACACCAACAACACCAGCAAAGCGGCCATCAGCAGACTGGCAAAAAACACCAGCCCGGCCAGCAGCAAACCAAGGCGCACCACAAAACCCAATACCGTCGACAACAGATTACCCAAAACACCACTCCTTCACTGACTGGCCATCACTGTAATCCCGGCACCGGCACAGTCCCGCTGCGAAGCCGCCGAAAAACCGCATACGCTGGCAGGCCTTGCAGCATCCGCCTGCCGTAGCCGGTGCCCAACAGGCGCTTGTCGTAACACAGCACACGGGCCTGGTCGTCTTCGGTGCGGATGGCACGGCCAGTCCACTGCAACAGCCGGATACCGGTGGCAGGCACCACCAACTCGTCAAACGGATTGCGCCCCTGCCGCTTGAGCCATTCGGCACGCGCCTCCTCCACCGGGTCACTCGGCGAGGCAAACGGTAGCTTGGTGATCAGCACGGTCTCGCACAATGCCCCCGGCAGGTCCATGCCTTCGCCAAACGACTGCATGCCAAAGATGATTGACGCTTGGCCAGACTCCACCCGGGCCTGATGACTGGACATCAAGCGATGGCGCGACATTTGTCCCTGCACCAACACCAGCGGCAGCAGATCGGGGCCGAGCGCATCCACGGCCGCCTTCATCTGTACGCGTGAGGTGAACAACACCAGTGCACCTCTTCGCACAGTCGACAAATCCTGCAACAGCATGGCCACCATCTCACGCGTGAACGCCTCGACATGGCGCGGATCCGCCGCCGTCTCGGCAACCACCAACTGACCCTGCGTGGCATAGTCAAACGGGCTTTCAACCGCCAGTGTGCTCACACAGGGCATGTCACGCAGACCGGATTCTTCGAGAAAGAAGTCAAAGTTGCCACAACTGCTCAGGGTCGCCGAGGTGATCACCACCCCCCTCACCTCACCCCACAAGTGCTGGCGCAACAAGTCACCGGGCACGATGGGACAGGCGTGCGCGCTCAAACTCACCAATCCGCTACTGGTGTCTGAGCGCAGCCACTTGGCCAAGGGCTGTGACTCATGGGTCAAAAACATGACACTGGTACGCACAATGCTGCCGAGCCGAGGCGCCAACGGCCCCAGTTTGGCGTACAGCAAGGCCAGGCGGGCGGCCTGACCAGGGTCTTCCTTGGCACGGGTCTTGATCTCAGTACCCAGCGCCTCCAGAGTTTCTGACAACGCCTGCGCGTGCCCCTGGATCAAGGTCATGGGGTCAACCAGCACGTCGGGCAACCTACCGTCACCAAATCGATGCACCAAGTCGTAACTTGGCGAGATTTGACGTAGCA
This sequence comes from Rhodoferax sp., assembly GCF_018063565.1. Classification (GTDB taxonomy): domain Bacteria; phylum Pseudomonadota; class Gammaproteobacteria; order Burkholderiales; family Burkholderiaceae_C; genus Rhodoferax. Next base: position 1,252 of record NZ_JAGPBB010000005.1, on the reverse strand, counting down.
GGTCCATGCCAATGCGTGCGGCGTTGCCCAGCGCGGCGTGGAGTTGCTGCGCCAAGGTTGTGACATCCTGAGTCAACACGTATCCCATTTTTTCGGCCACCTCGATCAGGCTGCGTGGCAAACGGTCGAGCCAGCGCAGGTTGCTCAAGTCCATGGCGGCGGAGAACTGGTCCAGCGCGACGGCAGGCAGGTGATGGCCTTCGTCAAACACCAAAAGGCATTTGTCCAGATCAGGCAAGGCGTTGCGACCCAGCGACGCCAGCACCAGATCGTGGTTGGCCACAATCACCTGCGCCTGGGCCAACTGGGTACGCGCCTGGTAGTAGCTGCAATCGCGAAAACGCGGACAGTGGCGTACCGTGCAGCTGTGCCGCTCAGCCGCCAGGGTCGACCAATCGCCGGGCTCCGGTGAGTCGGCCAGACTGTCACGATCGCCGTCCCATTGCTCCGCAGCGAGCAAGCGTGCCAGGGTTTCATAGAGTCGCAGGCGGCGCGCCTGTGGGTCTTGCTGGCCTGGCACCCGAGCTTGCCGCAGATCGGCCGTGGCTGGCGCGGGCAAGTCGTCTGCCTCGAAGATGTCATCCGCCTCCATGCCGCTGCCGACCAGGCGTTCAAGCTTGAGTTTGCAGACATAGCGGCCACGTCCCTTGGCCAGGGCGAATACAAAGGGGGTATCCAGCACGGCGGCCAGCGCAGGCAGGTCTTTTTGCAGCAATTGCTCCTGCAGGGCGACGGTTGCGGTCGAAACGAGCACCCGGGTCTTGCGCTCCAGCGCCATTGCAACCAAGGTCGACAGATACGCTGCCGACTTGCCAACCCCGGTGCCTGCCTGAATGACGGCGATGGCGCGCTCCGGTTGGGCGTGCTCACCAAGACTCACGCCCTGCAGCGCGGTGACAATGCGCTCGGCCATGTCGCGTTGCCCGGCGCGCGCGCGAAAGCCGGGCGTGGCAGCGAGCATCTGATCAAACGCGGCGAGCGCCTTGCTTGCAGGTACAGAATCACTCACCGCCAAGTACCAAGCCGCTCATGCACAAACACGGGTGCCTCCTGAAGTGCGTGGCGATGACCACACCCTGGAAATGAAAAAGCCTTGTAACTCACTGAATTACAAGGCTTTATGACTGGCGGAGCGGACGGGACTCGAACCCGCGACCCCCGGCGTGACAGGCCGGTATTCTAACCAACTGAACTACCGCTCCCGGTAGCTAACGTTTACTCTTGCGAGCCAAGTCATTCACCATTGCTGGCA
>NZ_JAGPBB010000054.1 GCF_018063565.1 Rhodoferax sp. | reverse complement strand
CACCCTGGACGACGGCCGCGACTGCGCCTTGTTTCTTCGCGTCCGCCAGAAAGTCGTTGGCATCGAAACGCTCACCACGCAAGGCCACAAACAGATCACCCGCCCGGACACTGCGACTGTCGGTATGCACACGTGCCAGCGCCGCAAGCGCGTCGAGTGGCTCCGCGGCAACCCACTGCGCCTGCCGCAGCCAGTCGCTGATCAACGCCGGGGACAACTGCATGTTCACGATGTAACTCCTGACCCGACCAAGCCCAGCGCCAAACGCACCTGCTCCAAGTCGGAGAAAGGCAGCCGTTGGCCACCGATCTCCTGGTAGTCCTCATGCCCCTTGCCGGCAAGCAGCACCACGTCGCAGGGGTCAGCATGCATCAGGGTGTGCGCAATCGCCAGCGCACGATCCACCTCCACGGCGACAGCAGCCACCCCGGTCAGGCCCAGCAGAATCTGCTGAACAATGGCTTGGGGTGACTCACTGCGCGGGTTGTCGCTGGTCACCACCACCCGGTCGGCATGGCCACCGGCGATGGCGCCCATCAGAGGACGCTTGCTGGCATCGCGGTCACCGCCGCAGCCAAAGACACACCACAGCTGACCACCGCGCCGATGGGCCAGCGGACGCAGGGCGTCGAGCGCCTGCGCCAGGGCGTCCGGGGTATGGGCGTAATCAACGGCGACCAGAGGACGCCCGGCCAGACTGATGCGCTCCATGCGCCCGGGCACCGGCGTCAGATCGGCGCAGGCTGTCACGGCCGCTGCCAGTGGCACCCCCAGCGAACGCATGGCCGCGATCACCCCCAACAGGTTGGCAATGTTGTAGGCGCCAATCAGTTGGGTGCTCAAGGGCAGCTGTTGCTCGCCTTCCACCACACTGAAACGCATGCCGTCGCTGTGATGCTCGATGCCGAGCGCCTGCAAGCGTGCGCTGCCGGTTTGACGCCCGGACATCGAGCAGGTCCAGACGTCGGGCCGATGGGTGGATGGACGCGCCAGCAAGGTGTCGGCCAGCTCGGCGCCATGGGCGTCATCGACATTGATCACCGCCGCGCGCAGGCCCGGCCAGTCAAACAGCCGGGTTTTCGCCTGCCAGTATGCCGCCATGCTGCCGTGATAGTCGAGGTGGTCCTGTGTCAGGTTGGTCAGAATGGCGGTATGGACCTGGGTGCCGTCGAGCCGGTGTTCGGCAATGCCAATCGACGAGGCCTCCATGGCACAGGCCTGCACGCCGCGCTCGGCAAATTCAGCCAATGCGGCTTGCAACGCCACCGGATCGGGGGTGGTCAGTCCGGTGCTCACCAGTTGGGGCGGGATGCCAATACCCAAAGTGCCCACCACGCCACAAGGGATGGGCGTAGCCTGCTTTAAATTCGATAGTGCCTGAGCCAACCACCAGGTGCTGGAGGTCTTGCCATTGGTGCCGGTCACCGCCAGCACCGCCAGACGACGGCTGGGGTCGGCAAAGTAATCGCTGGCAATGCGGCCGCTGGCGGCCTTGAGGCCCCGGTACGCCGCCACCCGCACATCGTCCAGCGCAAAGGCTTCGACGCCAGCCTGCTCCACCAGACAAGCAGCCGCACCCTGCGCCAGCGCAGCAGCGACATGCGCCCGTGCGTCAGCAGCTGCACCCGGCCAGGCCAGAAAACCGTCACCGGCGCGCACGGTGCGGCTGTCGGTACACAGGCGGCCTGTGACCTGGGCGCGCAACCAGAATGCGGCATCGAATGGCGTGGCCAGCAACTGCATCAGAAGCTCTCCTCGACCACTTCAGTCACGATCTGCGGCTTGACCGACATGTCGGGTGCGATCCCCAGCACCTTGAGGGTTTGCTGGACCGTCTGACTGAAAACCGGTGCTGCCACTTGGCCACCAAAATACTGACCATTGCTGGGCTCGTCGATCATCACCGCCACCGCAATGCGCGGGGCGTCTATGGGTGCCAGCCCGGCAAACACACCGCGGTATTTTTTGGCCGCGTAACCGCGCCCCTCGACCTTGTGTGCCGTACCGGTCTTGCCACCGACCGAGTAGCCGACGGTTTGCGCCTTGGGTGCCGTGCCTCCCGCACCTGTGACCAGGTGCAGCATGTGGCGTACGTCGCGTGCGTGTCGCTCCCCAATCACCGGCAAACCGATGGGGGGTTCATTGACTTTGAGCATCGACACCGGCACCCGGTCACCGTTGCGCCCGAAAATTGAGTACGCCTGCGCCAGCTGAAACAGACTGACCGAGATGCCGTAGCCATAGCTCATGGTGGCCTGCTCGATCGGCCGCGAGCTTTTGTAGGGACGCAAACGGCCGCTGACGGCACCCGGAAACGGCAACTGCGGCTTTTGCCCAAAACCAACGCTGTTGTACATCTCCCACAGCTCACGTGCCGGCATCTGCAAAGCGATCTTGGCGGTGCCGATGTTGCTGGATTTCTCGATCACCTGGGTCACGCTGAGCACGCCGTGAGCGTGGGAATCGGAAATGGTGGCGCTGCCTATGGTCATCCGCCCGGGCGCGGTCTGGATCGGCGTCTCGGGTGTCACCCGGCCACGATCGAGCGCCAGCGCAATGACAAAGGGCTTCATGGTCGAACCCGGCTCAAAGGTGTCGGTCAAGGCACGATTGCGTAACTGCTCGCCACTGAGGTTTTGCCGTTTATCGGGCACGTAGCTGGGGTAATTGGCCAACGCCAGCACCTCACCGGTCTGCACGTCCAGCACCACCGCGCTTCCGGCCTTGGCCTTGTGCGCCAGCACTGCCTCCTTGAGTTTCTGGTAGGTGAAAAACTGTACCTTGCTGTCGATGCTGAGCTGCAGGTCACGCCCGTCGACCGGGGCAATTTGTTCACCCACGTCTTCCACCACGCGCCCCATGCGGTCCTTGATCACCCGGCGTGAACCGGCACGGCCACCCAGATCCTTGTTAAACGCCAGTTCAATGCCTTCCTGTCCCTTGTCTTCAACATTGGTGAAGCCCACCACGTGGGCGGCGGCCTCGCCCTCGGGGTATTGGCGCTTGTATTCCTTGCGCTGATAGATACCCTTGATCTCCAGCGCCTCGATCTCCTTGCCCACCGACTCATCCACCTGGCGTTTGAGCCAGACAAAGGTCTTGTCCTCGTCTTCAAGTTTCTTGTCGAGCTCTTTTGTGCTCATACCCAGCAGTTTGGCCAGAGCCTTCAGCTTGGTCGGCTCCCGTGGCACATCTTCCGGAATGGCCCAGATGCTGGGCACTGGGATGCTGGAGGCCATCACCACGCCGTTGCGATCCAGAATTCGTCCGCGGTTCGCTGGCAGTTCCAGGGTGCGGGCATACCGCACTTCTCCTTGCCGTTGAAAGAAGTCATTGGCCAGCACCTGGATGTAGACCGCGCGCGCAGCCAGTCCGGCAAAGGCCAGCGCGATCGCCGCCACGATGAACTTGCTGCGCCAGACCGGGGTCGGGCTGGCCAGCAAGGGGCTGGAGGTGTAGGCGATGCTGCGGCTCATTGCACCGACCCGCTCAGTGGGGTAGAACGCCCAGCCGCTGGCTGCGCGGCAACCGCTACCGGGTTATAGGCCACATAGGCGGTGATGGCCGGGTTGGCGGCCCGCATGGCCAGATGGGACTTGGCCAGTGACTCCACCCGAGCGGATGTCGCCTGGGCGCGCTTTTCGACCTGCAGTCGCTCGTTTTCAATCGCCAGTTTGCGGGCCTCTGACTTGGCGCGGTCCAGCGCTGAATAGAGACGCCTGGATTCATACTGCACATTGACCAGGTACAGCGCGCTCAGCAACACTCCCAGCAACAACACCAGATTGAGCCGCGTCATGCCGGCACCCCGGTGGTCAGCGTACTGGTGCGCTGGGCAACCCGCATGATGGCGCTGCGCGCGCGCGGGTTGGCCGCCACTTCTGCCTCAGACGGTCGACTGCGCCCCAAAACCTTCAGTGGCAAGGGCTGTGGCGCGGCGAATGGGGCGCGGCGGTCGAACACCTGCCTGGCGTTGCTGGCCATGAATTGTTTGACGATACGGTCTTCAAGCGAATGAAAGCTGATCACCACCAGCCGACCGCCGGGTTGCAACACCGAGAGTGCCGCCTTCAATGCCTGTTGCAGCTCTTCAAGCTCGGCGTTGATGAAAATCCGAAAAGCCTGAAATGTGCGCGTTGCAGGGTTCTGGCCCGGCTCGCGGGTTTTGACCGTGTCAGCCACGAGGGCGGCCAGTTCAGTGGTGGTGACAAGGGGGCACCGAGCCTGTCGGCGCGCAACAATCGCCTTTGCAATGGGGCCAGCAAACCGTTCTTCGCCATATTCACGAATAACCTCCGCAATTTCGTTAACTTCTGCCCGCGCCAACCATTGCGCCACACTGTCACCCCGCGTGGTGTCCATGCGCATGTCCAGCGGACCTTCAAACCGGAAACTGAATCCACGCTCCGGGTTGTCCACCTGAGGTGAACTGATGCCCAGATCCAGCAGCACCCCGGCCACGCTGGCGGGCGCTAACTCCCCCAGGTGACTGAAGCCCTGATGACGGATGGAAAAACGTGCGTCCTGGATGCTCTGCGCATAAGCCAAGGCTTCAGGATCCTTGTCGAACGCGATCAAGCGCTGTGCACCCGTCAAACGCGAAAGGATCAGCTGGCTGTGCCCACCGCGCCCGAAGGTGGCATCCACAAAGAGCGAGGCATCGGCTGGCGACTCCTCGGCCGACGCACCCAACAAAGCGTCCACCGCTTCGTTCAACATCACGGTGGTATGAGTCCATGTACGGTCCAACATGGGCGATCAGAAAGAAAAGTCCTTGAGAACCTCGGGCATCTCACCCTGCATGGCCTGGGCCTCCTGCGCCGCGTAGGTGGCATGGTCCCACAACTCAAAATAGTTGCCCATGCCCAGCAATACCGCGTCCTTGGTGATGCCGGCGGCGGCACGCAGCTCCGGGGACACCAGCACACGGCCGGTGCTGTCGAGCTCAACGTCCATGGCGTTGCCCAAAAAGATGCGCTTCCACCATTGCGCCGACATCGGCAGACTGTTGATGCGCTCGCGGAACTTCTCCCACTCGGGCCGCGCAAAAATCATCAGACACCCGTGCGGATGCTTGGTGATGGTGAGTTGATCGGCTGCCGTGGCGCTCAGCACGTCACGGTGCCGGGTCGGCATGGACATGCGACCTTTGGCATCCAGACTTAACGAGGAAGCACCTTGAAACACGAAAGCTGACCTTGGTTGGGGGTATTTCGGCAAGTTCAGGAGTGATTTGGCACTTTCCACCACTAAATTGCACTTTTTTGCACTGTATCAGCAAAAGCTCATCCCGCAAACGCATTTGCAACAATTTTTTACAATGGAATCAAGCACTTAGCTACGATTTTTAAGATCAAATATGACTTGAAAATCGTTTGAAATTAAGCACTTAGATAGTGCTTTGAAAGTGATGGTTTAGAAAAGGCGTGCAAGACACCTATGAACCGCTGGGGTCAGAGCAAAATTGCGTTGCAATTCTTGGTCTGACCCGCAAGGACAGCTACAGGACAGCCACAGGACAGCTACGATTGGTTGGGGTCAGAGCAAAATTGCTGGCGCAATTCTTGGTCTGACCCGCAAAGTTACAGGATATACCTGCTCAGATCTTCGTTTTTGCTGAGTTCGGCCAGACGCGACTCGACATAGGCGGCGTCGACCTGGACGGTTTGACCACTCAGGTTGCTGGCGTTGAAGCTCACTTCGTCAAGCAGGCGCTCCATCACGGTGGACAGGCGGCGTGCACCGATGTTTTCGGTGCGCTCGTTGACATCAAAGGCGATCTGCGCCAGCCGGGTGATCCCGTCTTCGGCAAATTCAACCGTCACCTGCTCGGTGGCCAGTAACGCCTGATACTGCTTCACCAGCGACGCGGTGGTCTGCGTCAGAATCGCGACAAAATCCTGCACCGACAGGCTTTGCAACTCCACCCGAATCGGAAAACGCCCTTGCAACTCGGGGATCAGGTCGCTCGGTTTGCTCAGGTGGAACGCGCCCGAGGCAATGAACAGGATGTGATCAGTTTTAACCGTGCCATATTTGGTCGAGACACTGGTGCCCTCCACCAGCGGCAGCAGGTCGCGCTGCACGCCCTGGCGAGACACCTCGGCACCGCTGCCCTCGCTACGCGAGGTGACCTTGTCGATCTCGTCGATGAAGACAATGCCGTTTTGCTCGAGCATGTTGAGCGCCTGGGTCTTGATATCGTCCTCGTTGACCAGTTTGGCGGCCTCTTCGTCGGCCAGCAGTTTGAGCGCATCGGCGATTTTGAGCTTGCGTGTCTGCTTCTTGTTCTGGTTAAGTTGACCAAACATGCCCCGCAGCTGTTCGGTCATTTCTTCCATGCCGGCCGGTCCCATGATCTCAAGCTGGGGTGCCGTGTGCGCCACCTCAACCTCGATTTCACGCTCGTTCAACTGGCCTTCGCGCAGCTTTTTGCGGAAGTTCTGACGCGCTGCGCTCTCGGGCTCGTCCGCTTGCATGACGCCAAACTCCTGACGCGGCATCGGAATCAGGATGTCGAGCACCCGGTCTTCGGCCACATCCTGCGCGCGCTCGCGCACCTTTTGTTTGGCCGCCTCACGGGTCTGTTTGACCGCAATGTCGGCCAGGTCACGAATGATGGCATCCACGTCCTTGCCGACATAACCCACCTCGGTGAACTTGGTGGCTTCGACTTTGATGAAGGGGGCATCGGCCAGCCGCGCCAGACGCCGTGCGATTTCGGTCTTGCCGACGCCGGTGGGGCCGATCATCAGGATGTTCTTGGGGGTGATTTCACCGCGCAGGCCGACTTCGACCTGCTGGCGGCGCCAGCGGTTGCGCAGTGCGATGGCCACCGCACGTTTGGCCTGCTGCTGGCCGACGATGTGTTTGTCGAGCTCGGCGACGATTTGTTGGGGAGTAAGAGATGACATGTTGTTTTGCTCGCCTAGAGCACTTCCACAGTGTGGTTCATATTGGTGTAAATGCAGATTTCCCCGGCAATCTCGAGCGAACGCTTGACAATGTCCTGCGCCGACAAATCCGTATGATTGAGCAGCGCGATGGCACTTGCCTGGGCATAGGCACCCCCAGAGCCAATGGTGACGATGCCGTTTTCGGGCTCCAGCACGTCGCCATTGCCGGTAATGATCAACGAGGCACTGGCGTCGGCCACCGCCAGCATGGCTTCCAGGCGGCGCAGCACGCGGTCGGTACGCCAGTCTTTGGTCAGTTCGATGGCGGCGCGCACCAGATGGCCCTGGTGTTTCTCCAGCTTGGCCTCGAAACGCTCAAACAGCGTGAAGGCGTCGGCCGTCGCCCCGGCAAAACCCGCCAGCACCTTGCCGTGGTAGAGCTTGCGCACCTTGCGCGCCGTGCCTTTGACGACGATGTTGCCCAACGTCACCTGACCGTCGCCGCCAATGGCAACCTGCACCCCGTCAGGCGACTGGCGGCGCACACTGATGATGGTGGTGCCGTGGTATTGATCCATGAAAGTGTGTCCTAATAGTTTCGCACCACGATGTGGGCATGTTCGTTAAGGCCAATCAGATTGAAAAAGGCCACCAGCAATTGCGGCACATCCACCAGGCGGATCTGGACACCTGCAGCTTGCGCGTTGGCCAGCCAGTTCAACAGACTGCCGCCCGCAGAGAAATCAACGCGCAGCAGCGCCGCACAGGAAAGATCCAGCGTCTGCCCGACACCGCCAAGGCCCGCCGGGTTGGGCAACAGTGGCGTCACATCCCCCAGCACCTCACCCGACAGGGTCAGGCAGTGACCCGTGGCGGCGGTTACGGGGACTGCTTCGGTGACCTCATGCGGCGTTGCTGATGGCGGCACCGCCAGCACCTGGCATTGCGCGGGCTGCCACGAGGGGGGCGATATCTCGTAGGTGACGCAAAAATCCAGCGCCACCAACTCAAAATCGTCCTGCAAACCCAGCAAACGCAACAAGCCCAGCCGCAACTGCCACCAAAGTTGTGGCACCTGGGCATCACCCATCGGGGTATGCAGACGCAAGAGCTGTTCAAGGGTTTCAACCGCATCCAATGAAAACTCCACCGGCTGCTCGCACCAACCCGACATCAGCACCGCCAGGGCCTGCGCCGCCTGGGGTGTCATCGACTCCAGTCGACGCCAGTCCAGATGCCAGAAGACCCCGGTCGCCGCTGTGCGGGCCTGCAAACCCAGCACCGCCGCTGCATCGAGTGTAGGGGGGCACTGCCAACGGTCAACCCGACTTGGCCCGGCACCCGGCACCGCCGGAACCGATTGCAAAGATGGCACAGGGGGACTGGCCCGTTGCGTTGGCCACTTCGGCGCCGTGATGCCATGCCGATGCGCCAGTTCGTCGGCAATGCGCTCAAAACTGGCTTGCTGGGACGTCGCCCAATAAATGTCCAGCAAGGCATACGACCAGCCAGGACCCACCGCCAGCGCTGAATTGCGCTGTTGCAACGCCGCCATCAGCACCGATTCGGCCCCGCCATCGTCACCATTGGCAAAACGAATGGCGGCCTCTTCCAGCACCGGGTCGGACGCGACGCTGCTGTCGAGCGGAAACTCCAGGCTCGACACAGCGAAGGCATCGGTCAACACCTGGGCGGTATCGCGCGCATCCCGCGGTGGCACATGGGTATCCGGCACGGCGCTTTCTGCGCCATCGGCCAGTCGGGTCGGCACGTCCAGCGTGCTGTCGGCCATATCGGAAGGCATGGTCGTGGCAAACCCGCTGTCCAGTGTGTGCGGGGATGATGCGACTTGATCGGGCGCCACAGACCCGTCGCGCGATCGCCACCATTGCTTGGACATCTGCGCTTCAATTTCGTCGATCTTTTTGAGGGTATTGGCACGCTCCTCAAAGACCGAGTACCCCCAGCTGTCCTGGAAATCCGACAAGGGCACGGTCGCGCCCCCCGCGGCCGGCAAGGGGTTGAGCCGCAAACGGCGCAGCTTGTCAAATTCGCGCCGCCGCACCGCATCGTTGTACTGCTTGCGCTCGATCATCTGCTTGAGGGCCAGCTTGGCACCTTCCGGCTGATGCGCAGCGACCGGTTTGTTATCCACCTCGTCTACCGGCGACAAGCCCACCCGCTGGGCCACCTTGGAGTGCAAACCCGAGCCACGATCGGATGAGACTGACACGGCAACTCCACAAATGCACGGCGCTGCTCACGCGCGGTTCAATCGCCAAACATTTTCTGCTTGAGTTCACGGCGTTGCTGTGCCTCCAGCGACAGCGTCGCCGTCGGGCGCGCCAGCAGGCGTCCGACACCAATGGGCTCGCCGGTTTCATCGCAGTAACCATAGTCACCAGCATCGATGCGGTTGATCGACTGCTCGATCTTTTTGAGTAATTTGCGCTCGCGGTCGCGGGTTCTGAGCTCCAGCGCATGTTCTTCCTCAATGGTCGCCCGGTCCGCTGGGTCCGGCACCACCACGGTGTCTTCTCGCAGGTGCTCAGTGGTCTCCCCGGCGCTATTGAGAATGTCATTCTTCAGCGTGACCAGTTTCGCGCGGAAAAACGCCATCTGGGTGTCGTTCATGTAAACGCTGTCCGGCATGGCAATCACTTCAGCGTCCGACAACTCGGTGACCGGCTTGGTTTTCCAGTTGTTGGCCAGCGCCGGGTCTTTTTTGACGGCCGAGGCCAGGGCGGGCGCAATCGGCTGCACACTGGTCATTTGGGTAAAGCTGGCTTTCGCGGCCGTCGAGGCCACCGACTGCGCCATCGATGGCACCGTCAACTGCGCTAGGCGCGAGGACGGTCGGCCAGAGCGCACCGGTACTCCCAACGGGGTCAGTTGGGGTACAGCCGCCGGTTTCGACGCCGCCGGCGTGGCGACTGGCTTGGTCGCAGGGACGACCGGATCTACGGGAGGTTTTTTGGTCACAACTTCAGATTTGGTTTTGGTTTTGGGAACAGGTTTGGCAGCCTCAACGGCCTCGGCCAACTTGGCAACAGGCTTGGCAGCGGGCTTATCCACCGGTTTGACAGCGGTCTTGGCCACCTTGCTGGTTTTTTCGGGCAGGGCAGCTCCGGCCGGCTTCTCAGCAGGTGCATCGCGTTTGGCGGTTTGCGCTTTCACTGTAGGTCTCCTGGCAGGTTTTACCTGAACTTTTGTGGTTTTGTTGACGGTCAAGGGCAGAGGCCCGGCCGCTGCGGGTGGTGCCATGGTGGTGGCGTTTTCTTCGGCGCGCGAGTGTACAGGCTTGGTCACCGAAAAACCCATCATTTGCAAAAGCGCGACAAACATGGTGCTGTGATTGGGCTGCTGCCGGGTTTACACCAGGCTTTTCTCCATGCCTTGCAGAAAAATATCCTGCGGCAGGTCAATCCCGATGAACACCATCTTGCTCATGCGCTTTTCATCCGCGCCCCAAGCTGGCCCCAGATCACTGCCCATGAGCTGGTGCACGCCCTGGAAGATCACCTTGCGCTCGGTCCCCTGCATATAAAGAACGCCTTTGTAGCGCAACATGCGCGGTCCATAGACGTTGACCACAGCACCCAAAAAATCTTCCAGCTTGGCAGGATCAAACGCGCGCTCGGAGCGGAACACAAAACTCTTCACATCGTCGTCATGCACGTGATGATGACCCTGCGAATGCGAGGGGTGGTTGCAGGCCTCGCCTGGCGCATGGTCATGCCCGTGGTGCTCATGCTCGTGCTGGTCTTCCTTCAGAAAGTCAGGGTCAATGTCGAGCTTGGTGTTGAGATTGAAGCCACGCAGGTCAAACACCTCGCTCAGCGCCACCTCGCCAAAATGCACCGCTTTTTGTGGTGCGCGCGGATTCATATGGGTCAGGCGGTGCATCAGATCAGCGGTCTCTGACGCCGTCACCAGGTCAGTCTTGCTGATAAAAATCTGATCGGCAAAGCCGACCTGGCGGCGCGCCTCCTGGCGATCATCCAATTGCTGGTTGGCGTGCTTGGCGTCGACCAAGGTCAATATCGAGTCGAGCAGGTAACTCTCGGCAATCTCATCGTCCATAAAAAAGGTCTGCGCCACCGGCCCGGGGTCTGCCACCCCGGTGGTCTCGATCACCACCCGGTCAAAGTCCAGCAGTCCCTGACGCTTTTGCGACGCCAGCAGTTGCAGCGCCTCGCGCAGGTCTTCGCGGATGGTGCAACAAATACAGCCGTTGCTCATCTGGATGATCTGCTCCTTGGAGTCGGTCACCAGAATGTCGTTGTCGATGTTTTCCTCACCAAACTCGTTCTCGATGATGGCAATCTTTTGCCCATGCGCCTCGGACAACACACGTTTAAGCAGTGTGGTTTTGCCGGAGCCGAGGAAACCGGTCAGGATGGTGGCGGGGATCAGACTCATGGAGGGTACCAACTTGAAAGGCAGCGAGTGTAACGACGAAGCACCCAGCGTCTATTTGCGCATCACCACAAGCCCCTTGAGGTACTCACCTTCCGGGAAACGGATGGTCATCGGATGGTCGGGCGCAGCGCCCAATCGGTCCACAATGAAGCCGTCCACACCGGCATCACACCCGGCAGACGCCACAATCTTGTGAAACAGGTCTGCGCTGATGCCGCCCGAGCAACTGTAGGTATACAACATTCCCCCAGGTGCCAGCAGCTTGAAGGCCAGTCGGTTGATGTCTTTATAGGCCCGTGCGGCCCGATCGGCATGGGCCACGGTGGGTGCTAGCTTGGGCGGATCGAGCACAATGGCGTCGAAACTGCGCCCCTGCTGGACAAACTGGCGCAGCGAGGCGTTGACATCGGCATCCATCCAGCTCACCCGCTCCGGCGCAAATCCGTTGAACGCCACATTGGCGGCGGCTTGCTCCAGTGCCGGGCCAGACGAGTCGATCGAAATCACGTGCGCAGCGCCTCCGGCCAGCGCCGCCACGCTAAAACCACCGGTGTAACAGTAGCAATTGAGCACCTGGCCAAACTGCAAACGCCGGGCGTCGTCAGCAAAACGCCTGCGATTGTCGCGCTGGTCCAGATAAAAGCCGGTCTTGTGGCCTTGCGCAATATTCAGCGCCAATTGCCAGTCATGTTCTCGCAGCAGCAGGTCCAGCGCACCGGTGCCGCGCAACCAGCCACATGATTCACCCAAGCCCTCCAGCGCACGACTACTGGCGTCGCTGCGCTCGTAGAGCCGGCTCAGGCCGGTGGCCGCCAACAGAGCGTCGGCGATCACGTCCTTCCAGCGCTCCACGCCTGCTGCGCCGAACTGCGCCACCAGGGTGTCGCCATAGCGGTCCACGATCAGCCCCGGCAAACCGTCCGATTCACCATGAACCAGTCGCACACCGTCACTTTTGATATCAAATCTGGCTCTAGCGCATACTGATGTAAGGATCGCAGCTATAAAAAAAGAGTTATCAATGCGTTGAGTTTCGACAAAACTCCAGACCCGGGCGCGGATTTTCGACTGCGGGCTGAACGCTGCCCAAGCCAGAAACTGCCCGTCAGCCGATTCCACCCGCACTGTCTCCCCGGCATCACCACCCCCGCGTGCAATGGCCGATTCAAAAATCCAGGGGTGCGCGCGCAGCAGCGAGCGCTCTTTGCCGGGTTTTAGGCGGATCGTTTTCATGGGCCACGCCGCAGGCAGGGCCGCCGCCGGTCACTGGCGTGAAGCCGCATCAATAGGTGATGGCCATCGACGGCACATCCACCCGGATCATCGGTTTGCCCAAGGCTGCACTGACCGCAGCCACATAGTCAGCGGACCATTTCGCATCGGCAAACAGGGTGGCACCCGCGGCTTGGGTCACCACCAGAATCTTGTCGGCCGTCAGAACTTTGCCACTGGCGCGCAACGGCTCGCAGTCAAGCGCCAAAAACTGCTGGTCGAGCCAGGCCCGCGCGGCATCGTGCGCCAGCGCCACGCCTTCGGGCACATGAAAAGAGAACTCCTGGCCCCTGTCCAACACCACACTGATTTGCCTTTGCATACATCACCTGTTGAAAGAAATAAATAAAACGGCTATTTTGAACCACCCGGCTTGAGATGGGCGCGTGGATGCGCTGCATCATAGGCTTTTGCCAGGTGGGCAAAATCGAGCCGGGTGTAAATCTGGGTGGTGCTGATGTTGGCGTGCCCCAGCAGTTCCTGCACACCACGCAGGTCACTGCTGGACTGCAGCACATGGCTGGCAAACGAGTGGCGCAACATATGCGGATGCACCGGAGTCGCCATGCCGGCTTGCAGACTGCGCTGGCGCAGGCGCTGCCAGATCGACTGTGGCGACAGGCGGGTGCCGCGCTGGCCGATAAACAACGCGGATTGAGCCGCCACACCGGCCCGCGCCGGACCGGGCAACACTTGATCGCGCAGCGCCAGCCAGCATTGCAAGGCCTGCACCGCCTTGGCACCCACTGGCACGATGCGGCGCTTGCTGCCCTTGCCCAGCACATGCGCCTCACTGGCCTGCAGGTCGACCCAACCACGGGCACCGGCACTGGCCAGCACGTCCAGCCCGGTAAGCTCCCCCAGGCGCAGCCCGGCACCGTAGAGCAGCTCGACCATGGCGGCGTCACGCGCCTCCAGCCAGGGGTCGGCCTGCGGCGAATGGAACTCGGCCAGGTGCACGGCGTCATCGACCATCAGCGCCTTGGGCAGCGGCTTGGCGGCTTTCGGCGCACGCACGTCCTGCACCGGATTGCTGGCCACCCCCCCTTCGCGGCCGAGCCAGTTGTAGAAACCGCGCCAGCCCGACAGGATCAGCGCAATGCCACGTCCACTGCGTCCGCTGCTGTGCATTTGCGCCACCCAGCGGCGGATGTGGCTGCTTTGCACCTGCTCAAGCGCCAGACCCAGCACGGCGGCGTGCTGCGAAAGCCTTTGCAAGTCGAGCGCGTAAAGGGTCAGCGTACGGTCGGCCAGGCGCTTTTCAAAACGCACATGGTCCAGATAGCGCTGGATCAGCAGCTCTGGCATCAGCGCAATGGGGAGAGTGCGGCGCTGGCCAGCTCGGCAATGCGCGCCAGAAAGTCGGTACCCATGGTGCTGGTAAAGCGCTGCGCATCGGGGGAGGCCAGTACCAGCAAGCCAAACGCCGGCACCACGCCCGCCGTGGCCGGCGCACCCAGCAAAACCGGGCGCAGCGGCAAAATGGCCAGCGAGGTGGCGGCCTGTGGCTCTGGCAGCCAACTGATGGCCTCCAGGCCGGTATTGACACCACAAAACGGCTCGGTCAGCGAGGTGGCGAAAGACTTGGCGTCGTCGCTGACCCCCAGCGCAAACGGTTCACAGGCGTACCGGGATGCCACACCCCAGACCTTGATGCCGACTTGCGGCACCGAGAACTGGTCGGCAATCTCGTCGGCAATGAGCTGGGGCAAGGCCAGCACATCGGCATTGAGCAGCAGCGAGCGCGCCCACAGCAGCAGTTTGTCGGACAACACCATGTTCTCGTTGACATTGCGGATCATGTCCATGATGCGCTGCTCCAGCATCCGGATCTTGTCGCGCAACAGCGCGGCCTGACGTTCCTGCAGACTGACCGTGCGCTGGCTGTGGGGGCTGCTTAGGTGCACAGCCGCCAGCAGCTCGGCGTGGCGCTCAAAAAACTCAGGCGTATTGGCCAGATAGTTGGCAATGTCTTCTTCGGTGATCGGGCTGCCGATGGCGCTCGAGGGGGTCAGGGAGTGGGGCATGGTGGACACGAGTGAGTGGTTGGTTGGGGACAGCAGGGCAAGTTAGGGCGCGGGCAAGCAAACTCGCCCTTCAAACACGGTGGTGGCCGGGCCAGTCAGCAATACCGGGCTGTCGCCGCCTTGCCAGTCGATGGTCAGCAGGCCGCCACGCGTTTGCACGTCCACCCGCGCATCGAGCCAGCCCAGGCGAATCCCGGCAACCACAGCCGCACAGGCACCCGTGCCACAGGCCAGCGTCTCGCCGGCTCCGCGTTCATACACCCGCAGCCGCACCCGGGAGCGATGCTGAATTTGCATAAAACCCACATTGACACCCTGGACAAAAGCCGGGTGCGCCTGAATCTCAGGTCCCAAAACTGCGACCTCCACCGCGTCAACATCATCCACCACGGAGACGGCGTGGGGGTTGCCCATCGACACAATGGCCACTTCAGCGATCGCACCCCTGTTGTGATGAGCAATCGGTAGTGGCCACATTTGCCACAAACCCCGGGGGATGGCCCGCAGGCCCTTGTCAGCAAACGGCAGATGCGCCGGTTCAAAATCCGGCGCCTGCATGTCGACCGTGACGCGCCCGTCCACCTGCTTTTGCAATTGCAGCACACGATTCATGGTTTGCACGGTGACCACGTCTTTGTCAGTCAGCCCCTTTTGCTGCACAAAAGCGAGAAAACAGCGTGCCCCGTTGCCACAATGCTCCACCTCGTTGCCATCGGCGTTGTGGATCACGTATGAGAAGTCGATCCCCGGACGGTTGGCAGCGCGTACCGTGAGAATCTGGTCTGCACCCACGCCAAAGTGCCGATCGGCCAACCAGCGGTAGTGTTCGGCGCGCAGGCCCAACGGACCGGCCGTCTCGTCCAGCACCACAAAGTCGTTGCCTGCGCCTTGCATTTTGGTAAAGGAAATCTGCATGGGGCGTGATTATCCATGCCAGGGCCGGGCACCACCCGGGTGCCGTGGATCAGTTGCCCAGGTGTTTGCCCACAATCCCGGTCAGCTCAAACATGCTGATCTGCGGTTTGCCAAACACCGGCAACAGGGCAGCGTCGGCGTTGATGGCTCGTTTGTCCTTGGCATCCTGCAGCTGACGCGCCTTGATGTAATCCCACAGCTTCTTGATCACCTGCGGGCGCGCAATCGGCTCGGCGCCAATCACCGCTGCCAGCGCCGCGCTGGGGGTGGCACCACGGCCTGCGGACGGGGGTTTTCGCACCGCCTTGGTTGCCAGTTTTTTCACGGCTGTGGTCGAAACTTTTGATGTTTTTTGGCCAGTAGCACTTGTCCCACCTTGATTGATTGCTTTTACTTTAGAAGCAATCGTGGCGCGAGTCAGAGGCGCCGCCGCCGTTTTGCGCGGTGGGAACTTGCTGGGGGCGAACTCAAAGTTGACTTTACCGGCCTGGGCATCCCAAGCCAGCATGGCCTTGAACGGACGTCGTGTGCGCATGGAAACAAATTTGTCCAGCAGGTCAGTCTTGCCGCCGGCCAGCAGCTTTTGCATCTGCCCGCGCTCAATGGGCTGTTGCAAAATGATCTGGCCGCTCTTGAAATCGCAGCTAGCGGTGGCCTGAGCCAGGCTGGGTACCGACTTCTCGCACACATAGTTTTTGCCGTGCTCAAAAACCCGGGCGCCGCATTTGGGACAAGCACCCAGCGCGGTCTGCCCGCCGAAGTCCACCAGTTCGCCCGAATCCTCGCCTTTCTTGTCATCCCCAAAATCAAACTCCAGCTTGAAGTTCTGCGTCTCTTCGTCAAATTTGATGGCCATCTCGGCGGTAAACGGCCAGCCCGCCTTGGAGCGAAAACCCTCCAGCGGTCCAATCTTGCGTTCACGCAGAAACTGCTCCACCTCGGCCAGTTCAAAGGTGCGTCCGGCCGGTGTCTTGCCAAACGAGAATCCGCACCCCTCACTCTGACCATCGGCGCCGGTACAGGCGTAACGGCGGTAGTTTTCTTTCACCACGCCGCCACACTTGGGGCAGGGGGTGTGCAAGGTGGCATAGTTGCCGGGCACGGTGTCGCGGTCGTACTCTTTGGCCTTTTTGACAATGCGCTCGGTCATGGCGGCGATTTCTGCCATGAACTGGGCACGGCTGAGTTTGCCGTGCTCCATCTGGTTAAGCTTGTACTCCCATTCGCCGGTGAGTTCGGCTTTGGAGAGCTCTTCCACATCCAGCCCGCGCAACAGCGTCATCAGCTGAAAGGCCTTGGCGGTGGGGATCAGCTCGCGCCCTTCGCGCAGCATATAGGCCTCTGAAATCAGGCCTTCGATGATGCTGGCGCGGGTGGCGGGGGTGCCCAGGCCCTTCTCCTGCATGGCTTCGCGCAGTTCATCGTCGTCGATGAGTTTGCCCGCGCCCTCCATCGCTCCGAGCAGCGTGGCTTCGGAGTAACGCGCCGGTGGGCGGGTGCACAGACCTCTGGCCTCGGCGTCCTGGGTCAACACCTTTTCACCAGCCTGAACCGGCACCAAACTCTGCCCTTTGTCCCCATCTTTGGCATCGGGCACCTCGGCAGCCGCCTCTTTGCCGTAGATGGCCAGCCAGCCAGGTTTGACCAGCACCTTGCCTTCGGTCTTGAAATGGTGGGTGGCACCGAGGCAGGCCACTGCCGACACCCGTGTCGTGACCTGGTATTCAGCCGCCGGATAAAACACCGCCATGAATCGCCTGACCACCAGGTCATACAGCTTTTGCTCTGCATCCGAAAGCGCACTGGGCGCCTGCAGCGTCGGAATGATGGCAAAGTGGTCACTCACTTTGCTGTTGTCAAACACACGCCGGGTGTGGCTGATGTAGGCTTTGTCGAGCGCGGTGTGGGCATGGGGTGCCAGGTGGCGCAGATCGCTGGCCGCCAGCATCTCGAAAGTTTTTTTGACCACCGGCAGGTAGTCCTCGGGCAGCGCACGCGAATCAGTTCTTGGGTAAGTCAGCGCCTTGTGCCGCTCGTAAAGACTCTGCGCCAGCGCCAAAGTGGTTTTGGCGGAAAAACCAAACTTGCCATTGGCTTCGCGTTGCAGACTGGTCAGGTCAAACAGCAGCGGGCTGACCTGGCTGGTCGGCTTGCTTTCTTCGCTGACAGCCGCGGTCTTGCCCCGCACCGCCTCGGCAATGGCGTGCGCCTGGTCCAGCGTCCAGAGCCGGTCGGCCTTGAGTTCGGGGTCAGGCTCGGCATTGCCTGCAGCGGCGTTGGCACTGGCCTTTTTCCAGTCCGGGTCAAACCATTTCCCCGGGTAGTCACCCGCCTGGGCGCCAAAACTGGCGTGAATCTCCCAGTAATTGCGCGACACAAAAGCACGGATTTTTTCTTCGCGCTCCACCACCACGCTCAAGGTCGGGGTTTGCACCCGCCCCACCGTGGTCAGGAAGAAGCCACCGTCGCGCGAGTTGAACGCGGTCATGGCGCGGGTGCCATTGATACCCACCAGCCAGTCGGCCTCGGAACGGCAGCGCGCTGCGTCGGCCAGCGGCTGCATCTGGGCATTGCTGCGCAAGCTGGCAAAGCCGTCGCGAATGGCTTGCGGCGTCATCGACTGCAGCCACAAACGACTCACCGGTTTGCCAAGTGGCCTGGCGCCACCAGCGTACTGCTCGATCAGGCGAAAGATCAACTCCCCCTCGCGTCCGGCGTCGCAGGCGTTCACCAGTTGGTCGATATCCTTGCGTTTGGCCAGCTTGACCACCGCGTTGAGCCGGGTTTTGGTCTTGTCCACCGGCTTGAGTTCAAAGTGGGGGGGAATCACCGGCAAGTGGGCAAAACTCCACTTGCCACGTTTGACGTCATACGCCTCAGGGGCCTGTATTTCCAACAGGTGCCCTACCGCACTGGAGACCACATAGGCCTCGTTCTCAAAGTACTCATCGTGCTTGTCGAACTTGCCCGACTGCGGCGTGAGAGCACGCACGATGTCCTGCGCAACCGAAGGTTTTTCTGCAATGACCAGTGTTTTCATCTGACTACAATCCCGTTTTCTCGCGGGCGCACACGCGCACCCATACGAGTTCACGATACCAAATTTTTATACCGTGTCGAAAAAACCACTCAGTTCTGCCCGCAAAACCCGGCGTCGCATCCAGGTCCGCCGCTCGGGTATTCATGGCAGGGGGGTGTACGCCGTGATGGATCTGGCGGCCGGAGATGTGATCCTGGAATACCTGGGCGAAATCATTACCTGGGAGCAGGCGCAGGCACGCCATCCGCATAACCCGGCTGACCCGCAACACACCTTTTTTTTCCATGTGGATTCCCGCCGTGTGATCGACGCGGCCGTGGGTGGCAACGCGGCGCGCTGGATCAACCACTCGTGTGACGGCAATTGTGAAGCCGAAGAACAAGGCGGGCGCATTTTCATCAAGGCACTGCGCGACATTGCTGCCGGTGAAGAATTGCATTACGACTACGGCCTGATCATTGAGCAGCGATACACTGCCAAGCTGAAAGCGCAATACCCGTGCTGGTGCGGCGCCGGCAACTGCCGCGGCACCCTGCTGGCTCCCAAACCCAAACGCCGCGCAGTGCCAGACCCCAGCCAGGCGCGCAGCTGAATGGTGCCCCCCGCCCCCGCCATGCAGACCGTCGCGACAGCGTGGCCGCTTGAGGATATCTGGCAAGCGCTGGTGCCCCTGTTACCTGACATCAGCGTCGAATGGGTACCCACCATCGACTCCACCAACGAGACACTGTTGCGCCGCGTGCAGGCCGGACCGCCTCAGCCAACTTTACTGGTGGCCGAGCAACAAACTGCCGGACACGGCCGGATGGGACGTCCCTGGATCAGCCAGGTGCGGCACGGCCGCCCCAACCTGACGTTTTCACTGGCCATGCCGCTGGCGCCGAAAGACTGGTCGGGCTTGTCGCTGGCCATCGGTCTGAGCCTGGCGCAGAGTTTGCACCCGGATATCCGGCTGAAATGGCCCAACGACCTGTGGCTGCACGGGCGCAAGCTGGCGGGTATCCTGATCGAGACGGTCAACCCGGGTCGCATGAAGGGTCAACGCTGGGTGGTGCTGGGGGTCGGTCTCAATATAGAAGCACCCGATGCGGCAGGTTTGAGCACGGCTCCGGCCGGGCTGGCGGAGCTGTGGCCGCACGCCACCGCCCCGTGGGCATTGCGGCGCATGACGCTGCCACTGGTACAGTCCATACTGGCCTTTGAGGCACAGGGTTTTGCGCCGCTACAGGCAGCCTTCAACCGTCTGGATGCATTGGCGCAGACCCACGTCAGCCTGAGTGACGGCCGTCAAGGCATCGCACTTGGCGTGGATACCAGCGGTGCCCTGTTGTTACAAACTGCGCAGGGACTACAAAAGGTGATCAGTGCCGAAGTCAGTCTGCGCCCACTGAGCGGGCCGGCGGCGGCCGCAGTTTAAAGAGAGGAGCTGCATGTTACGCCTGAGCATCCTGCTGTTGCTGCTGCTGAACACCTTGTATTTCGCATGGGGAAACGGCTGGCTGCTGAGCATGGGTTGGGGGCCGGCATCACAGACCGAGCCGCAACGCCTGGCGCAGCAGATCAATCCACAGGCACTAACATGGGTCAATGAAACCACCGTTGTCGTCGCAGCACCCGGTACCAGCAACCCCTCCGTTGCCCCAGACACCCGATGCCTGCAAAGCCCGGCCCTGAATGCGCGTGAGGCACAGGCACTGCGTGTGCTGTTACAAGCGAGCTTGCCGCAGACAAGCTGGAGCCTGAACGCTACACCGGGCTCGCAGCGCTGGCTGATTTACATGGGCAAGTTTGAGTCTGCCGCAGATGTGGCCAAAAAGCGTGCCCAGTTGACAGCGCTTGGCGTCAAAATGTACCCGCTGGGCAACGCCGCATTGGCACCCGGGGTGTCGCTGGGAACCTACCCGACGGCCGAAGCGGCGCAGTCGGCGCTCGAAGAACTCAAACCCTTGGGGGTGCGTACCGCCCGCATCATTGAGGATGTGCTGCCCAGCGCCAGCTACCTGTTACGTTTGCCTGCGGTCGATGCGGCTTTGAAGGAATTGCTGCCACCGATACAAGCGGCCCTGGCCGACAAGACCCTTGACGTGTGCCCGAACACCCCCGGCACGCAGCCCTGAGACCGCATCAGCCGCCAACGGCTCCCGGCCTCAGGCCACCGGTTCTTCGTCCGGGTTGGCGGCAAAACGCACCATGAAACGCGCCCCCGGCGGGGTTTGCCCGGGGCGGCAGTCTTCCAGACTGACGGTGGCGTGGTGCTGGTGCGCGATCTCCAGCACAATGGGCAAGCCCAGCCCCGAGCCATCAGCCTCGGTGCCCAGCGCGCGGTAGAAGGGCTGGAAAATGAGTTCACGCTCTGCCATTGGCACACCCGGCCCGGAGTCTTCCACTTGCAACACCAAGGTGCGGCCAAAAGGGTCGGTGAGCACTCGCGCCGTGATCACCCCCGGCTTGTCGCGACTGGACGGGGTGTAGTTGATAGCGTTGTCCACCAGGTTACGCACCATCTCCTTGATCAGCGTCGCATTGGCCAGGATGACACAGCCCGGGTTACCCGCCTGTGTGCCCTCGTAGCCCAGATCAATGTGTTTTTCAAGGGCAAAGGGCACACAGTCACGCACCACCGACATACACAATTCGGCCAGATCACAACGGGTGCGTGGCATGGCCGAGCCGCTGCTTTCGGCGCGCGCCAAGGCCAGCAACTGGTTGACGCTGTGAGTCGCCCGGATGCTGGAGCGGCCGATCTGGCGCAGCGACTGTTTGAGGTCCTCCGCGCTGGCGCCTTCTCGCTGCGCCAGATCGGCCTGCATGCGCAGACCGGCCAACGGCGTCTTGAGCTGATGTGCGGCGTCGGCCAAAAACCGCTTCTGCGTGGCGATGGAGTCCGTCAGGCGCAGCAACAAATCGTTCACCGACTCCACCAGCGGCGTCACTTCGAGCGGCACCGCCTGTGCGTCAATCGGGCTCAGGTCGTCAGGCTTGCGGGCACGGATGCGCTCTTCGAGCTGATTGAGCGGTTTGATCGCCTGCACCAGCGCCAACCACACCAGCAGCACGGCCAGTGGCAGGATGATGAACTGCGGCAACATCACGCCCTTGACAATTTCGGTGGCCAGGACCGAGCGCTTTTCCAGCGTTTCGGCCACCTGCACCAATGCCGGTTTGCCCTCTGCGATGGGCAATTCCACCCAAAGGTAGGCAACCTTGACGTCGAAACCCTTGACCACCTCGTCCCGAATCCGCACCTCGTCTGGTGGCAGTTTCTCAAGCTCTGGCGGTGCCGGCAATGCGCGCTCGCCGCTGAGAAACTGGCCGCCTGGCCCCAACACCTGGTAGTACACGGTGTCGGAATCATCGGCGCGCAACAACTCGCGTGCCGGACGTGGCAGCACAAACTCGGCCTGCCCGCGCTTGATGGTGATGAGCTGTGCCATGGCCCGTGCGTTGTATTCCAGCGCCCGGTCAAACGGCTTGCCCGCAATGCCCTGGGCCACCAGCCAGGTCAGCACCAGACTCACCGGCCACAGCAGCAGCAGTGGCGTGAGCATCCAGTCCAGAATTTCGCCAAACAGCGAGCGCTGTTCGCGGTGGAAAATGTTCACCCGGGGATTTTTTCCAGACAGTAACCCAGGCCACGCACGGTGGCGATACGGATCGGGCCTTTTTCGATCTTCTTGCGCAGGCGATGAATATAGACCTCAATGGCGTTGTTGCTCACCTCTTCGCCCCACTCACACAGGCGCTCCACCAGCTGGTCCTTACTGACCAGACGGCCCGCACGTTGCAGCAGAACTTCGAGTAGGCCCAACTCGCGCGCCGAGAGTTCCACCATCACACCGTCAATGGTGGCAACACGTCCACCCTGGTCATAAATCAAGGGACCGTGCTTGATGGTGCTGCTGGCAGCCCCCATGCCACGGCGGCTCAGCGCCCGCACCCGTGCTTCGAGCTCCTGCAAGCTGAAAGGTTTGGCCATGTAGTCATCAGCGCCGTAGTCCAACCCCTTGACACGTTCCTCCACGCTGTCGGCTGCGGTAAGGATCAGCACCGGCAGTGAGGAACCGCGCGCCCGCAGCTTTTTCAGCACCTCCAGTCCATGCATCTTGGGCAGACCCAGGTCCAGGATCAGCAGGTCAAACTCGGTATTGGTCATCAGCGCTGCATCGGCTTCGGTGCCGCTGGCAACATGATCAACCGCGGCCCCCGAGCTGCGCAGACTGCGCAGCAAACCGTCGGCAAGTACCTGATCATCCTCGGCAATCAAAATTCGCATGGCGTTTCCTTGTAATGGACCGGTGAGTGGGAGCAGGCGGATTTTATGCGGCGTAGGCTTCCAGCCCGATGGTCAGCACGGTGGCCACGTCTTTGCCCAGTTCTGCCTGCAATTCAGCCTCGGTCTGGTGCACCGCCTCTTCGTAGGCAGCCAGCCAGACCAGGCCGGTCGGGGTAAACATCACCTGACGTGCTCGCGCATCACGCAGGTCGGGTCGGCGCTCCACCAGGTTCCAGGCAGCACACTGATCGACCAGTTTGCCCATCGCCTGCTTGCTGACACCGGCCATTGCCGCCAGCTCACCCAAGCGCAAACCAGCAGGTGTGAGGTGCCGGGTGATGTGGATATGGGACGCCGTCAGCCGACCCCGTGCCGCCAGATTCCCCAGCGCCAGGGGCAATTGCTCGTTGCCCGCCATCCTCGCCAACACGCGTGAATCGAATCGCTGCGACGCCAGCGCCAGCCAGCGACCCAGATGAACCGTGCGCCGACCCTCAACTGCGCTGAGTTCTGACACGGCCCTCGGAGATCCATCGTTCATACCAGAATAGTAAATTAAATTGACTATAAATTCGTGTTTCAAGTTATGAGTTTGCTCTAAACTACTGTTCAAGCATCCAGCCTGTTGTTAAACCCAGAGGATGGACAAGCTGCCAGCCAGACACATGTACCCACACTTTCAGGAGAAACCTCATGGACGCACCCGTCAAAGCCCCCACCCCGGTCAATGCCGAAAAAGCCAAAGCCCTGCAGGTGGCCCTGGCACAGATTGAAAAACAGTTTGGCAAAGGCACCATCATGCGCTTGGGTGAAGGCGAAGTCATTGAAGATATCCAAGTGGTGTCGACCGGCTCGCTGGGGCTGGATATTGCACTTGGCGTCGGTGGCTTGCCGCGTGGCCGGGTGGTTGAAATTTATGGCCCGGAGTCGTCGGGCAAGACCACACTCACCTTGCAGGTGATTGCCGAGATGCAGAAGACCGGTGGTCAGTGTGCGTTCGTCGATGCCGAACACGCGCTGGACATTCAATACGCCCAAAACCTGGGCGTGAACCTGCAAGACCTGCTGATCAGCCAGCCCGATACGGGTGAGCAGGCGCTGGAAATTGTCGACAGTCTGGTGCGCTCCGGTGCGGTCGATCTAATCGTGGTGGACTCGGTGGCAGCGCTCACGCCGAAGGCCGAGCTGGAAGGCGAAATGGGCGACAGCCTGCCCGGTCTGCAAGCGCGACTGATGAGCCAGGCGCTGCGCAAACTCACCGCCCACATCAAAAAGACCAATTGCATGGTCATCTTCATCAACCAGATCCGCATGAAGATCGGCGTGATGTTTGGCTCACCTGAGACCACCACCGGCGGCAACGCGCTCAAGTTCTATGCCAGCGTACGCCTGGACATCCGGCGCACCGGCACCATCAAGAAGGGCGAAGAATCGATTGGCAACGAAACCAAGGTCAAGGTGGTGAAGAACAAGGTGTCGCCACCGTTCAAGACAGCGGAGTTCGACATCATGTTTGGTCAAGGCATCAGCCGCGAGGGCGAGATCATCGACATGGGTGTGAACGCCAACATTCTCGAAAAATCCGGTGCCTGGTACGCCTACAAGGGCGAAAAGATTGGCCAAGGTCGCGACAACGCGCGCGAGTTTCTCAAAGAGAACCCTGATCTGTCACGGGAAATCGAGAACAAGGTGCGCGCGTCACTTGGCATTCCGTTACTCGCAGGTGGCGAGACGCCCGAGGTGGCGGCCAAGGTTTCAGGCAAAAAAGGGGCCTCAGCCCAGTCTTGATAAGCGCTACCAGCAATTTTTTTGGTAGCAAATTGAAATGCCTGCAACACCCGTTTCGCTCAAAGCCCGCGCGCTGCGGCTGCTGGGCAGCCGCGAGTACTCGAGGCTAGAGTTGCAGCGCAAATTGTCTGCGCACGAAGAGCAGGCAGGCAGCCTGACGCAAACCCTTGACGAACTGCAAGCCAAAGGGTTTATCGATGAGCAACGGGTGCTGGAGTCGGTGATTCACCGCCGTGCCGCCAAACTGGGCACCGCGCGCGTCAAGCAGGAGCTGCAAGCCAAAGGGCTGGACGCCCAGAGCATCAGCCAGGCCGTGGCCGGATTGCGTGACACCGAGCTTGCACGCGCACGAGAGGTTTGGCGGAAGAGATTTGATACACCCACAGCCGACGCCAAGGCTCGCGCCCAGCAAGCACGCTTTCTGGCTGCACGCGGTTTCGGCGGTGACACGATTCGTCAGGTGCTCAATCTGCCCGACGATGAAGCCAAATGATTTCCTGTCTGCTGAATCGCTGTTCCAATTCACCTGCAATCAATGGGGTCAGAGCCGTCCTCGCTTCGCTACGCGAATCCGACCCCATTGATTGCTGCGCCCACGCGCCTGACCTCACAAGTTCAGCATCAACCTGAGGTTCTGCACCGCCGCGCCACTGGCGCCCTTTCCCAGGTTGTCCAGCCGCGCGACCAGCACGGCGTGGCGGAAGTTGTCGCCCGGGTCGGAGTTGCCAAAAACTCTCAGCTCCATCAAATTGGTATCTGCCAGCGTGACGGCGTCGAGTTTATTGTCGGGATTGGCCGCTGGCACCGCCACGGTGTCGCTGCCAGCATAGTGGCGCGCCAGTGCTGCGTGCAAATCTGCGACCGTGGGTTGTCCGGGCAACAGGTCAAGATGGAGCGGGATCTGCACCAGCATGCCTTGCCGGAAATTACCCACCGAGGGCACAAACAAGGGGCGTCGGCTCAAACCTGTGTAGGCCATGATCTCAGGAATGTGCTTGTGTTTGAGACCGAGCGCATACAACTCGTAGGCGGGTGCACGGCCCTGCTCATAGGCTTCGATCATCGGCCGCCCGCCGCCCGAGTAGCCACTGATTGAGGGCAGGCACAGCGGGAAATCTTTGGGCAGCAACCCCGCATCGACCAGCGGGCGAATCAGTGCGATGGCGCCCGTGGCGTAGCAACCCGGATTGGCGACGCGCTGCGCCCCTCGAATGGCATCCGCTTGGCCCGCACACAGTTCAGGAAAGCCATACACCCAGCCCGGTGCCGTGCGGTGGGCTGTCGAGGCGTCAATGATTTTTGGACCTTTTTGGCCTGTAGCCCTTTGTATATCTGCGATATCAGCTGTTGATTCAATAGCTGCCTCGTCATGTAGGCACAGCACCACCAGATCGGCCTGCGCCATCAGGGCACGTTTGGCCACGCCGTCCTTGCGCAACGACGGATCGATACTGAGCAATTCGACGCCAGGCAGGCTCAGCAGTCGTTCGCGAATCTGCAAACCGGTGGTTCCTGCCTCGCCGTCGATGAAAATTTTTTGCATGGTGAACTCCAAACGCTGGAACAGATCGGCTTGTAAGGCTGACTAAAGATTGATGCAACGCAACATGATACAGTCCTTGACGCTTCTCAAGGCGCGAGCGAACCTGCCGCCAAAAGCAGGCTCCAGCGGACATCCAACCCTCCATTCCTAAAGAGACCTCATGAAGATTCACGAGTACCAAGGCAAGGACATCTTGCGGCAATTTGGTGTGCCAGTGCCCCGCGGCATTGCAGCATTCACCGTTCAAGAGGCGGTGGAAGCCGCCCAAAAACTCGGCGGCCCGGTGTGGGTGGTCAAGGCACAGATCCACGCTGGCGGTCGCGGCAAGGGCGGCGGCGTCAAAGTGGCCAAGTCGATTGACGATGTCAAACGCCTGGCCGGCGAGATTCTGGGGATGCAGCTCAAAACCCACCAGACCGGCCCTGAAGGCCAGAAAGTGCGCCGCCTCTACATTGAAGACGGTGCCGACATCCAGAAAGAGTACTACGTCTCGGTCGTCACCGACCGCGCCACTCAAAAAGTGGCCTTTATCGCGTCGAGCGAAGGCGGCATGGATATTGAGACGGTGGCGCATGACACGCCGGAGAAGATCATCACCGAGTTCATTGACCCGCTGACCGGTCTGGGTGATGAACAGGCGCGCAAGATCGCTTCGGGCATCGGCATGCCGGCAGAGTCCATGGCGCAAGCCGCCGACATCTTCCAGAAGCTATACAAGTGCTACATGGAAACCGATGCCTCGCTGGTCGAGATCAACCCGCTGAATCGCGACAGCAAAGGCAATGTGATTGCGCTGGATGCCAAGTTCAACTTTGACGCCAATGCGCTGTACCGCCACCCCGAAATCGTGGCCTACCGTGACCTCGACGAAGAAGACCCCGCCGAGGTGGAAGCCAGCAAGTTTGACCTGGCCTACATCAGCCTGGACGGCAACATCGGCTGCCTGGTGAACGGCGCCGGTCTGGCCATGGCGACCATGGACACCATCAAGCTGTTCGGCGCTGAGCCCGCAAACTTTTTGGACGTGGGCGGCGGCGCTACCCCCGAGAAGGTGACCGAAGCCTTCAAGATCATGCTGAAGAACCCCAAGGTCAAGGCCATTCTGGTCAACATCTTTGGTGGCATCATGAAGTGCGACACCATTGCCACCGGCGTGATCACGGCCTGCAAAGCGGTCAACCTGTCGGTGCCGCTGGTGGTGCGCATGAAAGGCACCAACGAAGAACTCGGCAAGAAGATGCTGGCCGAAAGCGGTCTGCCCATCATCAGTGCCGACACCATGGCCGAAGCGGCCCAAAAAATCGTGGCAGCGGTCAAGTAAGGCGGAGTACGAACATGTCTATCTTCATCAATCAAGA
>NZ_JAGPBB010000124.1 GCF_018063565.1 Rhodoferax sp. | reverse complement strand
GTTGGGGGGAGTGGGGGAAGATCAGCGCCGTCTCCCTCTTAACCACTCCAATCCCAGCATCAACGCCGTGGTAAAAATGATCAGCAGCGTGGCCACCGCCGCGATGGTCGGGTTGATGTTTTCCCGAATGCCGGTGAACATCTGGCGGGGCAGCGTCACCTGCTGCGGCCCGGCAATGAACAAGGTCACCACCACCTCGTCAAATGACGTGGCAAAGGCAAACAAGGCACCCGAAATGACACCCGGCGCAATGATCGGCAGCGTGACGCGAAAGAACGTCTCGAGATGCCCGGCCCCCAGGCTCAAGGACGCACGGATCAGGTTCTCGTTGAAACTCTGCAAGGTTGCCAGCACGGTGGTCAGCACAAAAGGCGCACCGAGCGCCGCGTGCACCAGCACCAGCCCCAGATAACTGTCATTGAGCCCCAGCTTGGCAAAAAACAGATAGGTGCTCACCCCGACCACCACAATCGGCACCACCATCGGCGCAATCAGCAGGCTCATCAGCGCGCCTTTGCCCCAAAAGTTGACCCGTGCCAGCCCCACCGCGGCCATGGTGCCCAGCACGGTGGCCAGAACGGTCGCCAGCGGCGCGACGATGAAGCTGTTGCGCGTGGCACGCGCCCATTCTTCGCTGGAGAACAGGTTGTCGTACCACTGCAGCGACCAGCCCGGCATCGGATACGACAAAAACGAGCTGGAACTGAACGACAGCGGCATGATGACCAGAATCGGCAGCAGCAAGAACAGCAGCACCAGCACCCCCACGCCGCGCAGGGCATACCAGCCTATTTTGTCCAGCAGAGTGGCATACGCCGGGAAGATGGGGCGGGCAGGTAAAGACATCGGTTTACCCCAGGCTCAGTTCAGATTTGACGACGCGGCGGTACACCGCGTACAACACCAGAGTGGCGGACAGCAGCACTGCCCCCAGGGCACAGGCCATGCCCCAGTTCACGTTCACATTGGTGTACTGCGCGATGTAGTAACTCAGCATCTGATCGTCAGCGCCGCCCAGCAGCGCCGGCGTGACGTAATAGCCAATACTCAAAATAAACACCAGCAAGCCGCCGGCACCCACGCCCGGCCAGGTTTGTGGCACATACACCCGGAAGAACGCCGCCAGCGGTGAAGACCCCAGCGACACCGCGGCGCGCAGATAGCTCGCGGGCACCGACTTCATCACGCTGTACAACGGCAAGATCATGAAGGGCAGCAGGATGTGCACCATGGCAATCACCACGCCCAAACGGTTAAACAGTAGCGGCAGTGGCTCGCTGATGAAACCCAGCTCAAGCAGCGAGCGGTTCACCAGCCCATTGGATTGAAGCAGCACGATCCACGCCGCCGAGCGCACCAGAATCGAGGTCCAGAACGGCACCAGCACCAGAATCATCAGAATGTTGGCCTGCCGTGGCGTCAAGGTCGACAGCCAATACGCCAATGGGTAACCCAGCAGCAGGCAAAAAATCGTCACCGTGGCACTGATGCTGAAGGTGCGCAGCAATATCTTGAAAAATGCCGCGGCATCGGCGTCCACTTTCACAATGTCGCCATGTATATCGCGCTTCAGATCGACCGAGGTCAGCAAGTAGTCGGGTGTCCAGCGCGAGCCATTTTTTTCAATGGCCTGCCAGAAACCGGGTTCGGCCCAACGCGGGTCAAGTTCGAGTACCTTGGCCTTGACCTGGGCGGGTGACAGGTTGGCCTCAAACGGCAAGGCACGGTAAGTGCTCATGATCAGCGAACGTGCACCGCTGATCTCGCTGTTGAGACGCCGTGCCAGATTGCCAGCATCGGCCTGCTCGGTGATGGCCGACAAATCGGTGATCAGCGCCGCGTAGGCCTGATCAGGTGGGGCCGAGGTGCGGTCCCACTTGTCCAGCGCCTCCACCGTGTGGCGCAGGGTGCCTGCCACCTCGGCGTTTTCCACCGCGCGAATCAGCAATGCACCAATCGGCACGATGAACGTCGCCAACAAAAAAATCAGCAGAGGCAGGGTCAGGGAGATGGCAAACGTCTTCTTGCGGCGCTGCGAACGCCGCAACTGGCCCGGCAATTCGCCAACCACACCACTAAAGACGGGGGCTTTCATGCCATCTCTCCTGTCAGCCGCTGGCGCCGCTTATTGCGCAGCCCAGGCCGCAAAACGCTTTTCCAGCGCTTCGCCCTGATCGGCCCAGAAACTCACGTTGAACTGCAGCGCCGTCTTGGCATTGGCTGGCGAAGTGGGCAACTGGCCCAACACCTTGGCATCGAGCTTGGCAAGCGCCTTGGTGTTGGTCGGGCCATACGAGATGTTCTTGGCGTACTCGGCCTGCGCGTCGGCACTGCTGGCCAGGGCGATGAACTTCAGAGCTGCGTCCTTGTTGGGCGTGCCCTTGGGCATGACCCAGTAGTCGAGGTCATAAATGCCACCGGTCCAGGTGATCTTGAGGTTTTTACCCTCGCGCTGGGCGGCGTCGATGCGGCCGTTGTAAGCGGTGGTCATGACCACGTCACCCGCCACGAGGAACTGCGGTGGCTGTGCACCGGCTTCCCACCACTGGATGTTGGGCTTGAGTTCGGTAAGCTTTTTGAACGCACGGTCAGCGCCGTCTTTGGTCATCAAAACCTTGTACACGTCGGCCACCGGCACGCCGTCAGCCATCAGGGCAAATTCAACGTTGTAACGGGCACCCTTGCGCAGCGCGCGCTTGCCAGGGAATTTTTTCACGTCCCAAAAGTCAGCCCAGGTGGTGGGCGCGGTCTTGAGCTTGTCGCCGTTGTAGGCCATCACAGTGGACCAGACAAAGGTGCCGATGCCGCACTCGTGAATGGCAGCGGGCTGAAAGTCGGCCTTGTTGCCGATCTTGCTGTAGTCCAGCTTCTCGAACAGGCCCTCGTCGCAGCCACGGGTGACGTCAGGGCTTTCAACTTCGACCACATCCCAGGTCACTTTTTTGGCCTCAACCATGGCCTTGATCTTGGCTTGCTCGCCGTTGTATTCGACGCCAACGACCTTGTTACCCGTCGCCTTTTCATAGGGGCCAAAGTAGGCGACTTTCTGGGCATTGCCGTTGGCACCGCCGAAGTTGACCACAGTGAGGTCGGCTGCCGTCGCGGCATACGAGGTGAACAGGGCGCAAGCGGCCACGATGGGGGTTAGTTTCATTGAAGAGGCTCCTAGTTTTTAGGGGGTAAAAATAACAGGGACAGGAAATTGCAAGCGGGTCACAGATAGACACGCAAATGCTCGGGGGGTAAGTGCAGCCAGACCTGGTCGCCCGTTTGCGGCACGGTCTGGCTGGTCAGCGCAATCTTCACGGTGGCTTCCGCCTGACGCTCGACTTTGCAGCGCAGTCTCAGGTGGTCACCAAAATAAATCACATCATCGACGCTGGCCTGCAGGCAATTGGCAGAGGGCCGGTCGGTGGCAAAGTGGGCATGAATGCGCTCGGGGCGGATGCAGGCTTTGACCGGACTGTTGCCCGTGGCCTGGTTCACGTTCACACCGCTTACCACACTGCCGCACGGCAACTGCACCGTGCAGGAACCATCGGCGGTCGCGCTCACCTGGCCGTCAAAAACGGTGTTGTCGCCGACAAAGCCGGCAACAAAGCGGTTCACCGGGGTTTCGTACAGCTGGGTCACCACGTCAATCTGCTGGATCAGCCCGTCGTTGAACACCGCCACCCGGTCGGACATGGTGAGCGCCTCGGACTGGTCATGTGTCACATAGACAAAGGTCAGTCCCAGCTTGCGATGCAGCTCTTTAAGCTCGATCTGCATGTGTTCGCGCAGCTGCTTGTCCAGCGCGCCCAGCGGTTCGTCCATCAGCACGAGTTGCGGATTGAACACCAGTGCACGCGCCAGCGCCACGCGCTGCTGCTGGCCGCCTGAGAGCTGACCCGGAAAACGATCGCCCTTGCCGCCCAGGTGCACCATGTCGAGCGCCTTTTTTACCCGCGCCTCGCGCTCGGGTTTGGCTACTTTGCGCACTGACAGGGGGTAGGCCACGTTGTCGGCAATGGTCATGTGCGGAAACAGCGCATAGTTCTGGAACACCATGCCAAAGTTGCGCTTGTGCGGTGGCGTCTTGGTAATGGGCTTGCCTGCCAGAAAAATCTCGCCCGAGGTGGGCGACTCAAACCCGGCCAACATCATCAGGGTGGTGGTTTTGCCTGAGCCCGACGGTCCAAGCAGGGACAGGAACTCGCCGCTCTGGATGTTCAGGTTCAGGTCCCGCACCACCAGCGTGTGGCCGTCATAGGTTTTTTGCACGCCGGTAAAGCGCACCAAGGGGTCGTTGGATGCCATTATTTGCTATTTCTAATAGAGCTACCAGCGCATGGTGTATATGGGCTGGAGCCTGTTTTTACATGCAAATAGTGTGCCAGTTAGGCGATCGCAGCAAGGCTGGCTTCGATAATTGCCAGACCCTCGTCCACAATGGCATCGCTGGCCGTCAGCGGCACCAGGATACGCACCACATTGCCGTAGGTGCCACAGGTCAGCAGGATCAGTCCGCGTTGGGTGGCCTCAGCCGCCAGCGCCTTGGCCAGATCTGCATCAGGTTGGTGCACGTCACCGCCTTTGCACAATTCAATGGCCACCATCGCACCCAAACCGCGCACCTCGGCAATCCGTTTGTCTTTGCCCGCCATGGCTTTAAGGCGGCTCATCAGGTGTTCACCCAGCGCTTTGCTGCGCGTCAGCAAGTTGTCTTTTTCAAACACATCGAGCACTGCCAGCGCCGCCGCGCACGCCATCGGGCTGCCCGCGTAGGTGCCGCCCAGGCCGCCGGCGGCGGGGGCGTCCATCACTTCGGCGCGACCGACCACACCCGAGATCGGGTAGCCGCCAGCCATCGACTTGGCCATGGTGATCATGTCAGGGGCGACACCGCTTTGCTCCATGGCAAACCAGGTGCCGGTACGGCCCGCTCCGGTCTGAATCTCATCGGCAATCAGCAGAATGCCGTGCTGGTCGCACAACGCGCGCAGGCGCTGCAAGAACTCGGTGGGAGCCACGTTAAAGCCACCTTCGCCTTGTACTGGCTCGACGATGATGGCCGCGACCCGGCTGGCCTCCACATCGTTCTTGAAAATTGACTCGACCGAGGCGATCGAATCATCCACGCTCACACCGTGCAGCGCATTGGGGAACTGGGCGTGGAAGATCTCGCTGGGGAAGGGGCCAAAACCCAGCTTGTAGGGTGCCACCTTGCCGGTCAGGCCCAAGGTAAGCAGCGTGCGGCCGTGGTAGCCGCTGGTAAAGGCAATCACGGCACTGCGTTTGGTATACGAGCGGGCAATCTTGATGGCGTTTTCAACCGCTTCTGCCCCGGTGGTCAAGAACAGCGTCTTTTTGGCAAAGTTTCCCGGGGCCAGTGCATTGATACGCTCGGCCAGTTCCACATACGACTCGTAGGCCAGCACCTGAAAGCAGGTGTGCGTGAAATTGTCGATCTGCGCTTTAACCGCTTCAACAATTTCTGGGCGGCAGTGGCCGGTGTTGAGCACGGCGATGCCACCGGCAAAGTCAATGTAGCGCTTACCCTCCACATCCCAGATTTCGGCATTCTCGCCGCGCGCAATGAACACCTCGTGGCTTTGTCCCACGCCACGCGGGATGGCGGCGCGCCGGCGGGCCATCAGGGCCTGGTTGGTTTTTTGGGTCTTGGTCAGCATGGGTGTTTCTCCGAAAAAAGTGGGGCCGCTTGGCAAAGTTGCGTGACTGTAGTGATGTTGCACCGATGCAACCATATACAGTTCAGTCTTTTTCAGGGATGTACTGTGCCGCATCGGCGGCCTGTACAGTTCACACCTGACGCTGCCATCATGCTGACCCTCCATCCCCAAAGCACTGTTCCACTGGTCACACAGATCGTGACCGGGTTTCGCGCCGCAATCGACGGCGGCGACATGCGCGCGGGCTCCAAGGCGCCGTCGATCCGCCAGTTCGCCCACGCCCACAACGTGAGTGTCTTCACGGTGGTCGACGCTTACGACCGACTGGTGGCGCAGGGTTACTTCGCTTCGCGGCCACATTCAGGCTTTTTTGTGAAGCAGCGACCCAACAAAGTGACCGAACTGCCCGGCCACGGTCCGAATTTCAGTTTCGATTCGATGTGGTACCTGCGCCGCATTTTCGAAAACCGCGCCCTGCGCCTCAAACCAGGTTGTGGCTGGCTGCCCGGCGACTGGCTGTTTCAGGACGGCGTGCGCCGTGGCCTGCGCAGTCTCGCGGCGGATGATGTCGATCTGAGTGGTTATGGAGAACCCAAGGGTTACCTGCCCTTGCGGCAACTGGTACGTGACCTGCTGGCCGAGCAGGAAATCTCGGTTGGCGTGGAACAGGTGCTGCTGACGCAAGGGTCCAGTCAGGCCATGGATCTGGTGGCGCGCCGCTTGGTGCGGCCTGGTGACGCCGTGCTGGTGGATGACCCGGGTTACCCCAACCTGTTGTTTTCGTTGCGGTTCCTCGGTGCCCAGCTGGTTGGTGTGCCGCGCACGGCGGCAGGCTACGACCTGTCGGCACTCGAAAAACTCATCATCGAACACAGCCCCAAGGTGTTCTTTACACAGCCCAGACTCCAAAGCCCGACCGGATCGGTCGCCCAGCTATCGCATTTGCATCGGGTCATGCAGTTGGCCGACAAATACAATTTTCTGGTGGTGGAAAACGACATCTATGCCGATCTTGACCCTGAGCCTCGTCCGTCACTGGCCAGCCTGGATCAGCTGAACCGGGTGATCTACATCAGCAGCTTCTCGAAAACCATTTCCCCCAACATTCGGGTGGGTTACCTGGCGGCCAATCCGGACCAACTCGAAGATCTGGCGCAGTTGAAGATGATCTCAGGACTGACCTCGAGCGAGTTCAGCGAGCGACTCGCGCATGGCGCCTTGATCGATGGACGCTGGCGAAAACATGTCAAAGGCCTGCGCGAGCGACTGGCCAAAGCCCATAGTGCAACCGCCTCCAAACTCCTCCAACTTGGTTTTGAGTTATTCAACGAGCCCAAGGCGGGCATTTTCATCTGGGCCAGACACCCGGGTATCGCCGACTCCGCAGAACTGGCTTACAAAGCCGTCGAGCAGGACATTCTGCTGGGTCCGGGCCACCTGTTTGACGCCGAGTTGCAACCCAGCCCATGGATGCGGTTCAACGTGATCTTTTGTGATGAACCGGCCCTGTACACCTTCCTGCAAACATCGATCAGCGCCACCGCTTGATTTTGCCCATGTATTCTCCTCAACGTTTATCGACCCTGGAACATATTCAGGTGCGTGGCCTGCGTATCGGTGTGCGGCGCTGGGGGCCCGCCGATGCGCCCAAGCTGTTCTTCCTGCATGGCTGGATGGACTCGTCACCAACCTTTCAGTTTTTGGTGGACGCGCTGCAGGGGGCGTGGCAGGTGATCGCACCGGACTGGCGGGGTTATGGTGCATCACAATGGCTGTCACACCCCTATTGGTTCCCAGACTATTACGCCGACCTGCACGCGATTCTGGCCCATTACAGCGATGGGCCTGCGTGCCTGGTGGGACACAGCATGGGTGGCAACATCGCCAGCATCTATGCCGGGCTCAGGCCCGATCGGGTGTCTCGGCTGGTGATGATGGATTTTCTGGGTCTGCCGGTCCCGACCGATCCCGATGGCTCCACGCCGCTAGGCCATTGGCTGGACGAAGTCTTTAAAACGCCCGCGCTGCGAACCTACCCAAACCATGAGGCACTGGCGCAGCGCCTCATGGCGGCCAATCCACGATTGACGCCCGCGCGGGCCGGGTTTCTGTCACGGTCGGTCAGTTGTGTGGTTGACGATGGCCTGGTGACCATGGCCTGCGATCCGTGGCATCGGGTGCCCTCGCCAACGCTGTACCGGGTGGAGGACGCCATGGCCAGCTGGCGACGGGTGACAGCACCGGTGCTGATGCTGCTGGCCGATGAGGGTTATGTGCAACAGCGCTTTGCCAGTCAGCCCGAGGAGTTTCAACGCCGCCTGCAGTGCTTTCGGCACCAAAAG
>NZ_JAGPBB010000053.1 GCF_018063565.1 Rhodoferax sp. | reverse complement strand
TGGGCACCTACATGGGCGTGGCGGGTTTTCCGGAAGTCACGCAACTGGTGGAAAGCTCTGACGGGCTGTTTCTGCTGGGCGAGATCATCTGTGACACCAACTTTGCGGTGTCCGAGACCAAGATCGATATGCGCAAGACGATCCAGGCGCTCAACAGCCGGGTCAACATCGGCTACCACACCTATGCCGACCTGCCACTGGGTGCACTGGTCGATGCCATGCTGGCGCGCGTTGGCCAGGTCGACAGGGCGTTCGAGATCAAACCGCAGGTGTTTCCGCGCCACATGCCCGCTGATGCTGCCAGCATCGCCCCGACCGACATCGCCACGGCCGTGAACGACCTGATGGCGCAGCATGGCAAGATGCCCATCGCCTCCGATATGGGCGACTGCCTGTTTACCGCGATGGAGATCGCGCACACCGCGCTGGTGGCACCCGGCTATTACGCCACCATGGGCTACGGTGTGCCGGCCGGGCTGGGTCTGCAGGCGGCGACCGGTGAGCGCCCTCTGATTCTGGTGGGCGACGGCGCCTTTCAGATGACCGGCTGGGAACTGGGCAACTGCAAACGCTACGGCTGGGACCCGATTGTGCTGGTGTTCAACAACGCCAGTTGGGAGATGCTGCGCACCTTCCAGCCCGAGTCCGGCTTCAACGACCTGGGGAACTGGGGTTTTGCCGAAATGGCCAGCGGCATGGGCGGCGATGGCGTGCGCGTGGGCACCCGTGCCGAACTGAAAGCCGCCCTCGACCACGCGGTGGCCACGCGCGGCAAGTTCCAGTTGATCGAAGTGACCATCCCACGCGGCGTGTTGTCGGACACGCTGGCGCGTTTTGTGGCTGGTGTGAAACGACTCAATGCCATGAAATAGGCCTGACTTGGCACAGGACTGTGCCTTCGCCATGTCGAATCTGGTCATCCAGGGCATCCGCCCACCCGTGAAGCCTGTCGACTTCAAGCGGATGGCCATAGACAGAGATTCGACGCTGATCATCATGCCGGATAACGTGGCATCGGCAGCCCGGACCAACGGCTGATCCTGTTTGCTGACTGACATGACATTTTTCGTCCTGGCCCAATCGCTTGGCCAGACTTCAACCCTCTGCTTGGTAACGTCCCACAATGCGCAATGCAATCCTGTGGTCAGTCGGCTGTTTGCTAGGTGCTTGCCTTGTCATGCCAGTGACGCATGCCAAGCAGCAGTGTGACAGGGACATGTAAGGAAAAGTCTTTTGCGCGCCCGAAGGCGGCTCGGTACAAAAGGACGGCTTTGGCAAATACGCCTGCAGCCCTGGCAAGTGCCTTCGTAACGATCATGGCGTGCTGCAATGCTCGGCAAAAAAAGGGGGCGTTGCGGTCTCAGACCCTGTCAAAGGCATTCAGTGCATCGGTGGCTGTGTGCAACCCCATCTGAAGTACTGCCAAAGTCCCAGCTAGGCGCGCGGGGCAGTTGCTCAAACTACCTGCTGACTGAATCAGCCCCCAAAGCACATCTCTTGCCGAGTCGGCGTGCGAGGCTGACTCGGTTACTTTGACCCCGTGGCATATGGGTGTCGTTCGTGGTGCAGATGTGCAACACCGATGCTTGATGCTGCGATCCGGCCTGACGTGGCAATAGACCACTCTGCCGCCATGGCTTTACCTGCGGTTCACGCCAGCTTTGTGCAACTTCAAACGAGGCTTTGACAATACATGCAAGGGTTAACCCTGATACTTCAACAAGCAAGGACCATATGAATCTCAATCCGCATCGCCCCTGGATCACCCCGCTGGTCATTGGCACCTTTGTCCTGATGGCGGTCACCGGCAGTCTGATGTTTTTCCACCTTGACAGTGGCCTGAACAAGGCCGCTCACGAATGGCTGGGCTGGGCGATGGTGATCGCGGTGGTGCTGCATGCACTCATGAACCTGAACGCCTTCAAGCGCTACTTCAGTGCCAGCACCGGGCGCTGGGTGCTGGGCGCCAGTGCTTTGGTGCTGGCCGCCAGCTTCGTTCCGCTGGGTGCTTCGGGCGGCAAGCCGCCGTTTGTGCTGCCGATTCAGGCGCTGGCCAACGCCCCCCTGTCTACCGTCGCCCAAGTGGCGGGACTCCCGACCGATGTGTTACGGGCCAAACTTGGCAACGCCGGTGTGCTGAGTCAAAGCGACAGTCAAACCATCCAGGAGCTGGTTGGCCCCGATCTTGGGCAGCAGATGCGTACCTTGGGCAAGGTGTTCGGCAGTTGATTCCGGGTCGTCGCGGGTTGTCGACGCGATATCACGGAGCAGCCGTGACACTGCCCGGTGCCATGTCGGCCACCGCCGCAGCGGCCTGCAGTTTCTTCCAGGCCTGAAACCCCCCGGTCACCGACAAAGCTTTGGGGTAACCGAGTGAACGCAACATGGCGGCGGCTGACAGG
This sequence comes from Rhodoferax sp., assembly GCF_018063565.1. Taxonomy (GTDB): domain Bacteria; phylum Pseudomonadota; class Gammaproteobacteria; order Burkholderiales; family Burkholderiaceae_C; genus Rhodoferax. Next base: position 25,336 of record NZ_JAGPBB010000053.1, on the reverse strand, counting down.
CTGCGCTTGCCGCTGTTGCAAATACACAGCAACAGGTTGTCGCGCGCGTGGTGCAGCTGGTTGATCATGGTGAAGAACGACTTCACGTCCATGTCTTTCGGAGTGCCAGCGTCCAGGATGTCCTGCTCGTCTTCGGTCAGGTTGTGACCCAGCATCACCTTGACCTCAAACAGGGGAATGTGCAGCGCCTGCGGAATCGCACCTTTCATCTCGATCTCGAACGATTGCCGAATATCAATCACCGTACCCAAGCCAAGCTGGGCCAGTTCCAGCGCCGTTGGCAGAGAAATTTCCAGATCTAAATTGGGATCGCCAGGAGCGTTTGTGGATGTGGTCATGATCTTGAGTAGTTGGGGCGGCACCAGCAACCGGCCGCGGCAGCGCATTATCAACGCCGATTTTGATCGATTCTTATAACAAATTCAAATAATAAAATTTATTTTAATTCGTTGTTTGAATTAAGCAGGCTTCATACAGTCCGCATCATGCATGACATCGCTTTCATCTTCGCTGGTTTTTTTGTCGGTATCGTGGTCGGGTTGACAGGGGTCGGTGGTGGCTCACTGATGACACCGGTCCTGATCTTCGTTTTCGGTGTCAAACCCCATATGGCGGTAGGCACAGACCTGCTGTTTGCCGCATTCACCAAACTCGGCGGTACCGTGAAGACAGCGCGCTCAGGTCTCGTGGACTGGCGCGTGGTACTGACCCTGTCGAGCGGCAGCATTCCGGCGTCGCTGATCACTCTGTGGGTGCTGAAGACCCTTGGCCCGGCGGACCCCGCCGTACAACACCTGATGACCACCACCCTGGGTGTCGCCCTGCTGCTAACGGCAGCCGCGACACTGTACAAGGCGCTGCGCGGCAAGACCAGCCCCCAACACATCTCGACAGGACAGGAAAAAAACGCCACCACAGCGCGCCACTGGAGCCTGCCGCTGCTGTTTGGCGCACTGATTGGCACGCTGGTGTCACTCACCTCGGTCGGTGCCGGCGCCATTGGTGTGACGGTGCTGATGCTGCTGTACCCGCTGCTGCCGCTGCCACGCATTGTGGCCGCCGACATCGCCTATGCCGTGCCATTGACGCTGGTGGCCGGCGTCGGGCACGCGACGCTGGGCTCGGTGGACGGATCGATGCTAGGCCTGCTGCTCACGGGCTCCTTGCCCGGCATCTGGCTTGGCGCCCACTTCATGACCCGGGTGCCCGAACGCGCCATTCGCGGCCTGCTGTCGCTCCTGCTGGCCTACGCCGGCACCAAGTTAATCGCTTTCTGAAGGCCCACTATGTACCAATACACCGAGTTTGACCGCCAGTTCATCCGTCAGCGCGCCAGGCAATACCGCGACCAGCTTGAGCGCAACCTGCAGGGCGAACTCAAGGACGACGAGTTTCGCCCGCTGCGCCTGCAGAACGGCTGGTATGTGCAGCGCCATGCGCCGATGCTGCGGGTGGCCGTGCCTTATGGCGAGATGGCCAGCCGCCAGTTACGCGCGCTGGCCAGAATCGCCCGCGAGTTTGACCAGCCCAGTGCGCCGGTCTTTGCCGCCGCACGCGCCAAACAGGCGGCCTTGGGCACCCGGCACCTGCCGACCGGCCATGGCCACTTCTCGACACGGCAGAACGTCCAGTTCAACTGGATCCCGCTGGACAAGAGCGCCGACGTGATGGACTTGCTCGCCGAGGTGGACATGCACGGCATCCAGACCAGCGGCAACTGCATCCGCAACATCACCACCGACGCACTGGCCGGCATTGCGGCTGACGAGCTGATCGACCCGCGCCCCTACTGCGAGATCATGCGCCAGTGGAGCACCCTGCACCCCGAATTTGCGCACCTGCCACGCAAGTTCAAGATCGCCATCTCTGGTGCGGCCGAAGACCGCGCGGCCGTGGCCTGGCATGACGTGGGCCTGCACCTGCGCCACAACGCACTCGGCCAGGTTGGTTTTCGGGTGCTGGTCGGTGGCGGCATGGGCCGCACGCCGGTCATCGCCAGCACACTGCGTGAGTTCTTGCCGTGGCACCAAATCCTGAACTATCTGGAAGCCGTGGTGCGGGTCTACAACCGCTGGGGTCGGCGCGACAACCTGTACAAGGCGCGCATCAAGATTCTGGTCAAGGCGCTGGGGCCGCGCTTTACCGAAGAAGTGGAGACCGAGTACCACGACATCGTCAGCCATGACGGCGCACCGCACACGATTCCGCAGGCGGAGCTAGACCGGGTTTCAGCATCATTTGTGCCTGTAGCGCCCTTTCCCCTTGGTCAGGAAGCTACACACATAGTAGCATCAGAACTATCGACCAACGATCAGGCCGAGTACCAACGCTGGCTGCAACGCAACGTCAAGCCGCACAAGAACCCGGCCCTGCGCGCGGTCACCCTGTCGTTCAAACGCCTCGGCCATGCACCCGGTGACGCCTCGGCGCAACAGCTCGACGCTGCCGCTGACCTGGCCGAGCAGTTTTCAGCAGGCGAACTGCGCGTGACCCACGAGCAAAACTTGTTGTTGCCCTGGGTGCCGGCCAGCCAGTTGCCCGCCCTGTGGCAAGCGGCGCGCCAATTGGGCTTTGCCAAAGCCAACATCGGATTGCTGACCGACATGATTGCCTGCCCGGGTGGTGACTTTTGCGCGCTGGCCAACGCCCGCTCGATTCCGATTGCCGAGGCGATTACCCAGCGTTATCAGGATCTCGACGAGCTGTTTGACCTGGGCGAGATTGACCTGCACATCAGCGGCTGCATGAACTCGTGCGGCCACCACCACAGCGGGCACATCGGCATTCTGGGCGTGGACAAGGATGGCCGCGAGTGGTACCAGGTGTCGTTGGGTGGCTCGGACGGTTCCACGCTGTCGGGCGACGCCGTGCCGGGCAAGGTGATTGGTCCGTCATTTGCGGCGTCTGAAGTGGCCGATGTGGTGGAGGCGCTGCTCGACACCTACCGCACGCATCGGGCGGCTGGGGAAGCCTTGATTGGCACGGTACGCCGCATCGGCCTGTCGCCGTTCCAGGTGGCAGCCCATGCAGCACGCCATGAAACCGGCAACGCCGATCGGATGCTGCAAGTGCCGTTGGAAACGCCCGACGCGCTGCTGGTTTGACTTCGGACTCGAGGATTGAAAGCATGAAAAATACTCTTTCTTTAATAGCTTCCAACGTTTATTCCACAAGCGCTGAAGGTCAAAATGTCGTTGAATTGCCGAATGATGCCGACCCGCGCGTGCTGGTGCTGCAGGGCGTGACGCGCATTGATCTGAGCTTTCCCAAATTCACCGACGGCCGCGCCTATAGCCAGGCGTTCTTGCTGCGTCAGCGCCTGGGCTTCAAAGGTGAACTGCGTGCCACCGGCGATGTGCTGGTGGACCAGTTGCCGCAAATGCAGCGCTGTGGTTTTGATAGCGCCGTGCTGCGCGCAGACCAGAGTCTGGCCAGCGCACAGCGGCAACTGGGCTATTTCTCCACCTTCTACCAGGGTGATGCTGTGCAGCCACTGCCCACCTTCGCCAACACCGAAACCACCGCAGGAGCCCTCGCATGAGCGCCATTGACCTCTACGCCCAGCCATCGCCCAACTTTGCCGAGAAACTCCAGCAAACCGCAGAGCTGCTGGAACGCGCCGCGCAAGACTATGCATCCCAGGACGGGGCAGCGCCGCGCATCACCCTGGCCTGCAGCCTGGGGGCCGAGGACATGGTGCTGGCGCACCTGATCGATGAATTGCAGTTGGACATTGGCATCTTTGTGCTGGAAACCGGTCAACTGCACGCGCCGACGCTGGCCCTGCTTGCCCGGCTCCAAACCCGTTCACGTACCCGCGTCGAGGTGTTCATGCCAGCGACTGAATCGGTCGTACGCTTTGTGCATAACCACGGCTGCGATGCGATGTACCAAAGCCTCGACCTGCGCAAAGCCTGCTGTGAGGTGCGCAAGATGGAGCCTCTGGGCCGTGCACTGCATGGCAAGGACGCCTGGATCACCGGCTTGCGCCGCGAACAGTCCGAGACGCGGGCTGCAGCCCCGCTGGTCGACAGCACCGACCCCCGGCGCGTCAAGTTCAACCCCTTGAGCCATTGGACCTGGGGCGATGTGTGGCATTTCATTGCCATGAAGAAGATCGACTACAACCCGCTGCACGACCAGTTTTACCCCAGCATTGGCTGTGCGCCCTGCACCCGCGCGGTGTCTGCCGGCGAAGACTTTCGCGCCGGGCGCTGGTGGTGGGAAGACGAAAGCGCCAAGGAATGTGGCTTGCACGTCGCCCAAGCGCAGAGCACCACCACCCCCCGCACGCTCACCCCCAAACAAGAGGTCACCACATGAACGCCCGCACCCCGCCCGAATTTTTGCAAGCCATGGACCACCCGCACCACCACCTGAGCAATGCCCATCTCGACGCGCTGGAAGAAGAAACCATCTTTATCCTGCGCGAAGTGGCCGCCGCGTTTGAACGCCCCGCCCTGCTGTTCTCAGGCGGCAAGGACTCGCTGGTGATGCTGCACTGCGCTGAAAAGGCGTTTGGAATCGGTCGCATCCCCTACCCGCTGTTGATGATCGACACCGGCCACAATTTTTGCGAAGTGACCGACTTTCGGGATGCCCGCGCCAAAGAGCTGGGTGCCGAGCTGATCGTGCGCAGTGTCGAAGATTCGATGGCGCGCGGCACGGTGCGTCTGGCGCATCCGGGCGAGTCGCGCAATGTTCACCAGTCGGTGACGCTGCTCGAAGCCATCGACGAGTTTCGCTTTGACGCACTGATCGGTGGTGCCCGCCGTGACGAGGAAAAGGCCCGCGCCAAGGAGCGCATCTTCAGCCACCGTGACAGTTTTGGCCAGTGGCAGCCCAAAGAACAGCGACCCGAGTTGTGGACGTTGTTCAACACAAAGCTGCAGCCCGGCGAACATTTCCGCGTGTTCCCGATCAGCAACTGGACCGAGCTCGATGTGTGGCAGTACATCGCCCGCGAGCAAATCGCTTTGCCCTCGCTGTACTACAGCCATCCGCGCGAGGTGGTGGAACGCAAGGGGCTGCTGGTGCCGGTGACTGCACTGACACCACTCAAGCCCGGTGAGGTGGCAGAGGTGCGCGATGTGCGCTTTCGCACCGTCGGCGACATCACCTGCACCTGCCCCGTAGAAAGCGTGGCTGCGACGCCTGAGCAGATCGTGCTGGAGACCCTGGCGGCCGACGTGAGTGAACGCGGTGCGACACGGATGGACGACAAGACTTCTGAGGCTTCGATGGAGAAGCGCAAGAAGGATGGCTATTTTTGATGCCTGGGCGTCAATTGGTGCGAGGTCGCGTGCGGGCTCGGTAACCCGCAGGGCGGGCCCTTGGGGCCAACCGGCGGCAGCGCAGCGCACTGTCTCAACGCAACAAAAACATCCATCGACGGAACCAGGAACACCAGGAAAGAACCATGAATACTATTGAAATACTAGCTACAAAATCATATCCAGAAAGCGCTACAAGCCACAATAACCATTCATCCGCACTCAAGTTCATCACCTGCGGCAGCGTCGACGACGGCAAAAGCACCTTGATCGGCCGCCTGTTGCTCGACAGCAAAAGCGTGCTGCAAGACCAACTCGCCAACGTCTCCAAAAGTGGCGAGGCCGACCTGGCCCTGTTCACCGACGGCCTGAGTGCCGAGCGCGAACAAGGCATCACCATCGACGTGGCCTACCGCTACTTCAACACCGCCCGCCGCAAATTCATCATTGGCGACGCGCCGGGCCACGAGCAATACACCCGCAACATGGTCACCGCTGCCAGCAGCGCTGACGCCGCCGTCGTGTTGGTCGACGCCACCAAACTGCAATGGCAAAACCCGGCGCTTGAGTTGCTGCCGCAAACACGCCGCCACGCCCTGCTGGTCAACCTGCTGCGGGTAGGCAGCATCGTGTTTGCAGTCAACAAGCTTGACGCACTCGAAGACCCCGCGAACCCCGAAACCCAGGGCCGGGCCACGCTGGCATTGACCAATATCCGCGCTGCTCTGGAAGACTTTGCGCTGGCCGCAGGCATCGAGATTGCCACCGTGGTGCCGATTTCTGCGCTGAAAGGCCACAACGTGGTGGATGCGGTGGACGGCTGGTGCGGTTACCATGGGCCGAGTTTGCTGCATATTCTGGAGTTGCTGCCCGGCACTGCGGCTGACACCGAACTGCCATTGGCGGTCCCGGTGCAATGGGTGGAAAAGTTCGCGTCGTCAGCCGATACCTCGCAGGGTCGGCGCATCTTCTGGGGTCGGGTGGCCGCCGGTCGGGCGCAGATCGGGCAAACCGTCAAGGTGCTGCCCAGCGGACAGACCGCCCGCGTGGTTCAGGTGCTGGGCCACACGCGCCAGCCCGGATCGGTGCAAGCCGGACACAGTGCCGGTCTGGTGCTCGACCGTGAAGTCGATGTCTCGCGGGGGGACTGGCTGCTGGAGGTCGTGGCGGCCTCGCCCGGCCACCTCATCCACCGTGACTTTGACACGCCGGCTACCCTCATCAGCCTGCCCCCCAGTCGGGAACTGTCCGTCACCGTGGCCTGGATGGATGATGAGCCGCTGTTGACCGGACGGGTCTATTGGGCTTTGCACGGTCACCGCTGGGTCAAAGCCCGCGTCAAGCGTATTGTTCACCGCCTCGACATCCACACACTGGCCGAGAACGACGCCGATACGCTGCCCGCCAATGCCATGGGTCATGTGGAATTGCTGCTGCAGGAGCCGATAGCGGCGCGCCCCTTTGCCCAGTCGCGCGTGCTGGGGTCTTTGGTGCTGGTGGATACTGCCAGCCACAAAACGGCGGGCGCGGCGCTCATCAATTGACACATATCAAGGCGCATTCGGGTGGCTGGCGATAAGCTTCGCGGCCCGGCCCGGGAATCCCCATAAAATCGCGTCTTTGCGTTCAACTGAAGAAATTTCAACATGACACATACCGTCACCGAAGCCTGTATCAAGTGCAAATACACCGATTGCGTCGACGTTTGTCCGGTCGACTGCTTTCGCGAAGGGCCCAATTTTTTGACGATTGACCCGGACGAGTGTATTGATTGCGCCGTGTGTATCCCGGAGTGCCCGGTCAACGCCATCTACGCCGAAGAAGATGTTCCGAAAAACCAGCGCCACATGACCAAGCTCAACGCTGAACTGGCCAAGCTGCCCAGTTGGAAGAGCATCACCAAACGCAAAGCTGCGCTGCCCGACGCCGACGAGTGGAAAGACAAGACCGGCAAACTCTCGCTGCTGGAACGCTGATCTGCCGCACCCCGTTTCGCATCGGCCTGCGTCCGCGTGTCCACGGTAATTGAGACCGACGCCCTGGTCATTGGCGCCGGGCCAGTGGGCTTGTTTCAGGTGTTTCAGCTTGGCCTGCAAGGGATCAAGGCCCAGGTCGTCGATGTGCTCGACGAAGCCGGTGGTCAGTGCATTGAGCTCTATGCCGACAAGCCCATCTACGATATTCCGGCGCTGCCGAGCTGTACCGGTCGCCAGCTGACACAGCGCCTGTTGCAGCAGATTGCCCCCTTTTCCCCTGATTTTCACTTTGGCCAGCAGGTCAGCGCCCTGCAGCAGACCGATGGTCGCTGGCTGGCCACTTGTCGTCGCACCCACACACCGGCGTTGCAGTTTTTGACACGCAGCGTGTTCATCGCCGCCGGTGTCGGTGCATTTGTTCCCAAGGAACTCAAAGTTGACGGTCTGGCCGAATTTGCGGGCACCCAACTGTTCTACCGTGCCCAACCGCCCGAGCAGTTTGCCGGGCAAGAGGTGCTGATTGTCGGTGGCGAAGATGCCGCCGTGGCCAGCGCCATCACGCTGGCAGCGCCTGGGCCGCAGCAGGCCAGGCGAGTCACGGTGCTGCATCGGCGCGATGTGATGCAGGCCGATGCGTCGGCGCTGCAGCGTTTTGCGACCCTGCGCAAAGCCGGGTTGATCCACTTTGTGGCGGGTTGGGTCAACACCATCCAAACCCGGGGTGAGCGCTTGACTGCAGTCCAAATTGGCACCCCCGATGACGGCGCCGCCACCATCCCGCTCGACCGTTTGCTGGTGTGCCAGGGGATCAGCCCCAAACTCGGACCGGTGGCTGACTGGGGCCTGGCCATGGAACGCAAACAGCTGTGTGTCAACCCCGAGACTTTCGCCACCAGCGCACCGGGCGTCTATGCGGTGGGGGATGTGGTGACCTATCCGGGCAAGAAAAAACTCATTGTGTGTGGTTTTCACGAAGCCACGCTGGCAGCCTTTGCCGCCGCGCAACAGTTGTATCCGCAGGATTCTGGCGTGTTGCAGTACACCACCAGCAGCGCGCTGTTGCAGCAACGGCTCGGGGTCGGTCACGCCGCGGGGACCAAGTCCCCTTAGAATGGCCGCAGTGCAGCAAATTCTGCACTGACGCTAGGGGTGTTGGCCTGCCGGTTTTTGCGGCAACCGACTGAGAAAGTCCCTTTGAACCTGACTGAGGTAATCCTCGCGCAGGGAAGCCGGTCTGACAACGGGTGCTGCCACTTTCTCGTGCAGCTCAAACCCTTGGAGATGCTGCCGACCTGCCAAATTCTTGCATGAGGCAATCCGATGGCGCATCCTGCTGATTCTGAAACAACACGGCCGGGCCGTGAGCCCGCACCCAATTCGGCCTTGACACCGGTGCCGGCGTCCGGGCGGGTTTTTGCCTGGCGTGACCACACCGCCTTGTGGTTCAGCCTTGGTGTCGGGTTGCTGGTGATGCAGGTGGGTGCCTACCTGGTGCCGGCCGTGGGTAGCCGCGACGCGGCACTGGCGATTGTGCTGGGCTCATTGATCGGTGCGGGCCTGCTGGGCTGGACCGCGCGACTTGGCTGCAACACCGGTTTGTCCAGCGCTGGTCTGATGCACGCCAGTTTTGGCAGCGGCTTTGCCAAACTCCCGGTATTGCTCAACATGGCCCAATTGATCGGCTGGACCACCTTTGAACTGGTGGTGATGCGCGACGGCACGGCAGCCATTGTCAAACAGTCTGCAGGTGTGCCAATGGATGGTCTGGATGGGCGCATCTTCACCACGCTGCTGTGGGGCACTGTGCTGGTGTTGCTGCTGGCCGGTTCAATGACCCAACTGGTGCGCAAACTGGTCAGTCGCGTCGCCTTGCCACTGGTGCTTGCCTCGCTGCTATGGCTGAGCTGGCAGTTTGGCAGTCAGTTGCAGACGCAGGGTTTTGACGCATTCTGGCGCCGCCCGGGGGATGGCAGCATGGGTCTGCTCTCAGCCGTGGATCTGGTGATGGCCATGCCCGTGTCATGGCTGCCGCTGGTGGCAGACTACGCACGCCACGGCGCCCATGGCCGCAGTGCCTTGAGTGGCACCTGGGTGGGGTACGCGCTGGCCAACATCTGGTGCTATGCCTTGGGTGTGCTGGCGGTCACCGTGGCACAACCCGGAACCGATCTTGTGCCCGCCTTGCTACTGGCGCAGGGGGGCTTGCTGGCGCTGAGCCTGATCCTGATCGATGAGATCGACAACGCCTATGGTGATGTTTATTCGGGCGCCGTATCGGGTCACAGCCTGCGCCCGAACTGGAGCGTACGCCATTGGGGCGTTGGCCTGGCACTGGTCTGCACGGCACTCGCGCTTGTGCTGCCGATGCACAGTCTGGAGCCATTCCTGCTGCTGCTCAGCTCGGTCTTTGTGCCTTTGTATGGGGTGATTCTGGGGCGCTTGAGCCTGAATTCGGCTGGCCCTTTGGCGGTCAACCCGCGGCAGGTCGACTGGGGCGCGGCGCTGCTGTGGCTGGCCGGCATCGCCACCTACCATCTGCTGGCACGTCTGGCACCGCAGTGGGGCTCTGCGTTACCCACCCTGGCGCTGACTTTTGGCCTGGCCTGGCTCAGCCGACCGACCCTGGGCGCGCTGACCACCCGGCAAGCCTGATCACTGCCCAGGCAAAGGCACGCTTTGCATCACCTGTGGTGCGAAACCATGGTTCAGCGGGCCGCTGCCTTGGCCCGTCCTGACGCTGGCACCCGCCTGCAGGGCGCCACGCACGTAGCCGCGCGCCGCCATCACCGCGCCGGGCAAGTCCAGCCCCAGTGCAAGATGGGCGGCGATGGCACTCGACAGGGTGCAACCGGTCCCGTGCGTATTGGCGCTGTCGATGCGCGGGGCGTCCATCCAGATCGGCTCGGCATCGGCACGCCACAACAGGTCCACCACCTGTGCACCGGGCAGGTGACCACCTTTGAGCAACACGGCACGCGCGCCGCACGCCAGCAACGCCTGGGCCGCGCCTGCCATGTCCTGCACCGACATCAGCGGCCGGCCAACCAGTAGCCCCGCTTCGTCAAGATTCGGCGTGATCAGCGTGGCACGACCAAACATTTCCGCTACCAGCATAGCGATGGCCGGATCGTCAATCAGTTTGGCACCGCTGGTGGCCACCATCACCGGGTCAAACACGACATGCGGCAGGCGGTGCCGGTCAATCGCCTGCGCCACGGTGCGTACCACCTCGGGTGCGTGCAACATGCCAATCTTCACGGCATCCACACCGATGTCTTCCATCACAGCGTCGATCTGCTGGCGCAGCATGTCGGGTGGCACCGGGTGAATGGCGCGAACACCCAGGGTATTCTGTGCCGTCAACGCGGTGATCGCCGTCATGCCAAAACACCCCAATGCCGAGAACGTTTTCAAGTCTGCCTGGATGCCAGCGCCACCGCCGCTGTCTGATCCGGCAATGCTCAGCACCCGCGCATACCGCTGAGTTCTTTCAATTGTCATAGCAAACTATCCTTATTTAATAAACGCTAAAGGTCAAGAACATAGAGATTTCAGTGTCACTCGACCGAGTGCTGCGGCCAGCAACGGGCCAACGCCCTGGCAGCAGCGGCCGGATCATCGGCACTGCACAAGGCACTCACCAGCGCCAGGCCATCGGCCCCGGCGGACAGCACTTCGGTGGCGTTGCCCAGGCCAATGCCACCAATCGCCACCAGCGGCAACGGCGTCATGTGACGCACCTGACGCAAGCCATCCAGCCCCCATGGGGTGGCGGTGTCGGTCTTGGTGGGGGTCGCAAAAACCGGGCTCACACCCAGGTAGTCCACCGGTTGCCGCTGGGTGCGTTGCACATCCTGCATTGACTCGACCGACAGACCCAGAAAAACCTGCGCCGGCAACAGCCGGCGTGCCAGCACCACCGGCATGTCAGACTGGCCCAGATGCACACCGTGAGCCCCACACGCCAGGGCCACATCGATGCGGTCGTTGATCACCAGCGGCACCCGATGCGGTGCCAGCAAGTCCATCAGCGCCAGCGCCAGCTCGACAAAATCACGGGTACCCAGGGTCTTTTCACGCAGTTGCACACAACTCACGCCGCCCTGCACAGCGGCCTGCACCACGTCGGCCAGACGCCGCCCACGCAGACTCGCCTGATCCGTGACCAGGTACAACTTCAAGGCGTGGGCCAGGCCGGCCCGTGAACCGGCGTCCATGCTCATGCCAACAATTGAAGCTTGAGTCGCTGCTGAAAGGTGTGCTCATCGAGCAGCTGCAACTGATCCAGCAATTCGATTTGCAGGCTACCCACCCCCTGGGCGCGCGCTTGTACCCGCTCGGTGGCCACCTCGCCTGCCACCCCCAGGTACGCCATAGCCGCCACCGTGGCGCGCCAGGTATCGGTCTGCACGGCACAAAAGGCTCCCACCAGCGCGCTGGCCGAGCAGCCCACCCCGGTGATGCGCGTCATCCACTCGTGGCCATTGGCCAGACTGGCGTGCCGACCACCCGCCTCCAGCACCTGATCGACCGGGCCGCTGACACACACCACACCACCACTGGCGCTTGCCAGGTCACGCGCGGCGCTGATCGCGGCCTCGACCGCTGCGCCGCTGTCGACGCCGCGGGTCTGCACCGCGCTGCCAGCCACACTCATGATCTCGGAGGCATTGCCACGAATCACCGACGGCATGGCCTGGTGCAAGATCCGCTGGAGGCTCTGATTGCGATAACCGGTTGCGCCCGCCCCGACCGGATCCAGAACGCTTGGCGTGCCACGTTGTTGCGCCACGGCCAACGCCTGGCACATACTGTCAATCCAGTAAGGCTCAAGCGTGCCGACATTGAGCACCAACGCCTGCGCGATGGCCGCCATATCGGCCACCTCTTCATGGGCATGGGCCATCACGGGCGAAGCACCCATGGCGAGCAACATGTTGGCGTTGAAGTTCATCACCACCAGATTGGTGATGCTGTGCACCAGCGGACGCCTGCTGCGAACAGCGAGGACATCTGCCCAAAGATCAGATGCAAGGAGTGATTCGGCCATGTGGGTTCCCGGTGTGGTTGATCACGGGACATGCAGCGCGGGACAAGGTGAATTGCTTTCCTACGCTGGCACGACCCAGATCAGGTTCAAAGAGTGTTTCTCAGCCACCGGACCGGTGGCACCTCTAGCGGCGCCGATTATCACGGATAACGGCCGGCGCAGCCGCTGGCCTTTGGTGCCCTTATTCTTGCAGCGCCTGACGGATGACCTCATCAGTGAGCGTCGGCACAAACATCTCGATGAAGCCATAGGCGTATTTGGGGAGCCACTGTTTCTTGCGTAACCCCAGCCGCGTGACATTGACACCGAACAGGTGTCGCGCATCGAGCATCCGCAGATGCGAGTCACGCTCGGGGTCGGAGGCCATCGACGCCACGATGCCCACCCCCATCTCCAGTTCGACGTAGGTTTTGATCACATCGGCGTCCATGGCGGTCATGACCACGTCGCACTGCAAACCGGCGGCGACAAAAGCGTCGTCAATATGGGCCCGCCCGGTGTAGCCAAACTCATAGGTGATGAGCGGGTATTTGACCAGTTCGTGCAGGCTGACAGGCTCGGTCAAGCCCAGCAAAGGGTGACCGGGCAGCACCACCAGGTTGTGGGTCCAGCGGTAGCAGGGCAAGGTGGCCAGCAAGTCATAGCTCGCCAGTGCCTCAGTGGCGACGCCAATATCGGCCTCACCACTGAGCAACATTTCAGCGATCTGTTTGGGAGAACCCTGGTGCAGGTGCAGTGACACGCGCGGGTAACGCTGCCGAAACTCCTTGACCACCGGTGGCAACACATAACGCGCCTGCGAGTGGGTGGCGGCTACCGACAGGCGGCCGTCCTCGCGCCCCTGCAACTCGTCGCTGGCGCGCCGAATGTTGTCCGCCTCTTGCAACAGTCGCTCTACATAGGGCAACAACGCCGCACCCGGTGGCGTCAGTCCGGTCAGGCGTTTGCCAGCGCGGACAAAAATAAGGACACCCAGTTCGTCTTCAAGCTCACGCACCTGGCGGCTCACACCGGGCTGCGAGGTGTGCAGCGCATGCGCCACTTCGGTCAGGTTGAAACCACGCCGCACTGCCTCCCGAACACAACGCAGCTGCTGAAAATTCATGGTGCCCGAGCACCCCTCAGGCAACGCTGGGTTGCAGCTGCCGCCAGACCGTCTTGCCCTTGCTCTCTTTGTCGATCTGCAGCAGCAGGGTTTCGTGAGCGGCCAACTCCTGTTCATTGGCGCGCAGCACCACCAGATCAAAGCTGCGCAAATCCAGCTGTGGTCGCGCCTGGCCGCTGCTGTCGGTTCCGCTGTGATCATCCATCAGCAGGGCATCCTGCCCGCGTGTCAGGTTGATGTACACATCGGCCAGCAATTCGGCATCCAGCAGCGCGCCGTGCAGCGCGCGGCCCGAGTTATCCACCTCCAGCCGGTCACACAGTGCGTCGAGTGAGTTGCGTTTGCCCGGATACAGCTCCTTGGCCATCACCAGCGTGTCGATCACGCCCGCCACATAATCGCGCAGTTTGGGCTGCCCGATCAGCCGCAGCTCCATATCCAGAAAACCCAGGTCAAACGGGGCGTTGTGGATCACCAGTTCGGCGTCTTTCAGGTAGTCCAGAAGATCGGCGGCCACCGCCTCAAACTTGGGCTTGTCTTTGAGGAACTCATTGGTGATGCCATGCACCTTGAGCGCCTCCTCATGGCTGTCACGACCAGGATTAAGGTAAAAGTGGCGGTTGTTGCCGGTAAGTTTGCGGTTGACCAGCTCGACACAGCCAATCTCGATCACCCGGTCGCCGTTGTCTGCCGACAGGCCGGTGGTTTCGGTATCGAGAAAAATCTGTCGCATCAGTGGTTTTCTTTGGCGTGGTTGATGCTGTACTTCGGGATCTCGATCACCAGATTCTGCTGCGCCAGAATGGCCTGGCAGCTCAGGCGCGAGTTGGGTTGTAGTCCCCAGGCGCGGTCGAGCAGGTCGTCCTCTTCCTCTTCAGACGGATTGAGCGACGCGAGTCCCTCGCGCACGATCACATGGCAGGTGGTGCAAGCGCAGCTCATGTCGCACGCGTGTTCGATCGCAATGTGGTTGTCCAGCAGCGCCTCGCAAACCGAAGTGCCCGCTGGGGCAGAGATTTCGGCGCCCTGCGGGCAGTATTCAGCGTGTGGCAATATCTTGATCGTGGGCATGGGGTTGGTCGGTGCAATCTGCACTCAAATGGATTCGATGTTTTTACCCGAGAGCGCGCGCTGAATGCCGCGGTTCATGCGCATCGCTGCAAGCGCCTCGGTGGCTTTGGCCAGCACCTGCGTGGCGGCTTCAATGACTTGCGCGTCGGTGACGTCACAGGTGGCACGCAACGCGCGCACCTGCTGCTCGATCTCGGCGCGTTGCTCGGCGTCAAGCAGGTCGCCATCGGCCTCCAGCGCACCCAGAGTGGCCAGCATCATGCGGTCGGCATCGACTCGCGCTTCGACCACGGCACGCACATGCATGTCGGTCTCGGCAGTGCTAAAGCTCTCTTGCAACATGCGGGTGATCTGCTCATCGGCCAGCCCGTATGACGGCTTGACAGCAATATGCGCCTCGACCCCGCTGGTTTGCTCGAGTGCCGACACGCTCAGCAGGCCATCGGCGTCAATGGTGAACGTGACCCGAATGCGCGCTGCGCCAGCCGCCATGGGCGGGATGCCGCGCAGCGTAAAACGCGCCAGGCTGCGGCAGTCGCTGACCAGGTCGCGCTCGCCCTGCACCACATGCAGTGCCAGCGCGGTCTGGCCGTCCATGTAGGTGGTGAAGTCCTGCGCGCGGGCACACGGAATGGTCTCGTTGCGCGCCACAATGCGCTCGACCAGGCCGCCCATGGTTTCGATGCCCAGCGACAGCGGAATCACATCGAGCAGCAGCAATTCGCCACCCGGGTTGTTGCCCGCGAGCTGGTTGGCCTGGATGGCAGCACCGAGTGCCACCACCTCGTCGGGGTTGAGGTTGGTCAGCGGTGTCTGGCCAAAAAATTCGCCCACCGCGCGCTGGATTTGCGGCATGCGGGTGGAGCCCCCCACCATCACCACGCCCTTGACATCTGCCACGCCCAACTGTGCGTCGCGCAAAGCCTTGCGCACCGCTGTCAGGGTGCGAGCTGTGAGCAACTGGGTGGCGGTTTCAAAGTCAGCTTTTCTGACATCAAAATGTACGCGAGCGCCCGTCAATGCTGCGCTAAATGCTACTGAATCTGAATCTGTCAAAGCTTCTTTGCAGGCTCTGGCGGCGGCTTTGATTGTGGATTTGTCATGCGCGGAGGCACCGTCCATTGCACCCGCACCGGCTTGCGCCAGCACCCAGTCGGCCAGGGCGTGGTCGTAATCGTCACCGCCCAGCGCCGAGTCGCCGCCGGTGGCCACCACCTCAAACACCCCTTGGGTAAGGCGCAGAATGGAAATATCAAAGGTGCCACCACCCAGATCGTAGATGGCATACACCCCCTCAGCCGCGTTGTCCAGCCCGTAGGCAATGGCGGCAGCGGTGGGTTCATTGATCAGCCGCAACACATTCAGACCTGCCAGTTGGGCCGCGTCCTTGGTCGCCTGCCGCTGCGCATCGTCAAAATACGCGGGCACGGTGATGACAACACCAAACAGTTCATCGTCAAAG
Source organism: Rhodoferax sp. (assembly GCF_018063565.1). Lineage (GTDB taxonomy): Bacteria > Pseudomonadota > Gammaproteobacteria > Burkholderiales > Burkholderiaceae_C > Rhodoferax. Next base: position 9,399 of record NZ_JAGPBB010000053.1, on the reverse strand, counting down.
GTGTCTTCGGCCCGGTATCGCAGCGTGGCCAGAATATCGGCACTGACCTCGACCGGCGATTTTTCGCCTTGCGCGGTTTGCAAGCCCAACATACCCGGGTGATCCACAAACTGGTAAGGCAACTTGCCAGCGAGCGCCACGTCTTTCAGGCTGCGCCCCATGAAGCGCTTGACCGAGGCCACCGTGTTGGCCGGATCATCGATGCCGGTTTCCAGCGCCTGATAACCGATATGCCGGCCACCACCGGCCAGATATCGCACCACCGAGGGCAAAATCACGCGCCCTTGCGCATCGGGCAGGCACTCGGCCACTCCGTTGCGCACCGACGCCACCAACGAATGCGTGGTACCCAGGTCGATGCCCACCGCAATGCGCCGCTGGTGCGGGTTGGGCGACTGACCGGGCTCGGAAATTTGTAATAAAGCCATACAACTCAAAAAATATTCACGCGCTGCCGCTAAAGCGCTCAGGATTCGATGGCGTCGAGCCGACTATCGAGGTCACGCGCAAAACGCTCGATGAACATCAAGGCCCGCACCTGTGCCACGGCGTCCGCAAAATTGCCATCCTGATCGATACAACGCTCCAACTTTTGCAGCGAATCACGCTCAGTCTGCTTGACCTGCAGGCGGATTTTCTCAAAATCCACGGCATCATGGGCATCATCGAGATCTTCGCGCCACTGCATTTGCTGCATCAAAAAACTGCCCGGCATCGCGGTGTTGTTTTCGGCGTTCACCGGCGCACCACCGAGTTCACACAGATAGGCCGCACGCTTGAGAGGCACCTTGAGGCGCTGGTACGCCTCATTGATGCGCACCGACCATTGCATGGCGACCCGCTGCGCTGCGGCCCCTTGGGCGCTGAACTTGTCGGGGTGAGCCTGGCGCTGCAGTTCTTTCCAGCGCGCGTCGATCAGCGCACGATCCTGCGCAAACCGCCGCGCCAACCCGAACAGCTCAAAGTCGTCAGATTGAAGATTCACACACGAAAAGACTCGCCACAGCCGCAGCGGTCCCGCTCTTTGGGGTTATTGAACTTGAAACCCTCGTTGAGTCCCTCGCGCACAAAATCCAGCTCGGTCCCATCCAGATAGACAAAGCTCTTGGGATCGATCAGCACCTTGACGCCATGGCCTTCAAACACCATGTCTTCCTCGCCGATTTCATCCACGTATTCCAGCTTGTACGCCATGCCGGAACAGCCGGTGGTTTTGACCCCCAGGCGCACACCCACCCCCTGACCACGTTTGGTCAGGTAGCGGTTGACGTGCCGGGCAGCAGCTTCAGTGAGCGTCACAGCCATGATCTTGTCTAGTTTTGTTTAGGTGAACACCGACCCGCATCCACGCGTTTGCATGGGTCGTGCTCTCAGGGTTTTAGTGGACTTGTGCTTCAGTATGCTTCTGGCGGTAGTCACTGACTGCCGCCTTGATGGCGTCTTCGGCCAATATGGAACAGTGGATTTTGACAGGTGGCAACGCCAATTCTTCGGCAATCTCGCTATTTTTCAACGCAGCGGCCTGATCCAGGGTCTTGCCTTTGACCCATTCGGTGACCAGCGAGCTTGACGCAATGGCTGACCCACAGCCATAGGTCTTGAAGCGGGCATCCTCGATCACGCCGGTGTCGGGGTTGACCTTGATCTGCAACTTCATCACGTCACCGCAGGCCGGCGCGCCCACCATACCGGTACCCACCGAGTCATCGCCTTTGTCAAATGAGCCCACGTTGCGCGGGTTTTCGTAATGATCAACCACTTTCTCAGAATATGCCATGATTGCTCTCCTTCAAATAAGCCACAAAAAGTACTGCCCTAGCCAGAGATGCCGTGGAACCGGCTTTGCCGGGCCACTGGGATCGCGCCCTTGAGGGGGAGGCGGCGACAGCCGACACAGGGGTGCATCTCTAGTGAGCTGCCCATTGAATCGTTGAAATGTCGATACCGTCTTTGTACATGTCCCACAGCGGACTCAAGTCACGCAGTTTTGCCACGTTGAGCTTGATGGTCTCGATCGCATAGTCGATTTCGGCCTCGGTGGTCCAGCGGCCAATGGTCATGCGCAGGCTGCTGTGCGCCAGTTCATCGCTGCGACCCAAGGCGCGTAACACGTAACTGGGCTCCAGACTCGCCGAGGTACAGGCCGAGCCACTGCTGACGGCAAGACCTTTGATGCCCATGATGAGTGACTCGCCCTCGACATAGTTGAAGCTGATATTGAGGTTGTGCGGGACACGCTGCGTCAGGTGGCCGTTGATAAACACTTGCTCAATGCCTTGCAGGCCCGCAATCAGCCGCTCGTGCAAAGCCCGAATGCGGATGTTTTCAGCGGCCATTTCTTCCTTGGCAATTCGGTAGGCTTCGCCCATGCCGACGCACTGGTGCGTGGGCAAAGTGCCACTGCGCATACCGCGCTCATGGCCACCACCGTGCATTTGCGCTTCCAGCCGGACGCGTGGTTTGCGTCGAACAAACAGTGCACCAATGCCCTTGGGACCATAGGTTTTGTGCGAGGTCAGGCTCATCAAGTCGACCGGCAGCGTGGCCAGGTCAATATCCACCCGACCGGTGGCTTGTGCGGCATCGACGTGGAACACCACGCCTTTGGCGCGGCAGATCGCGCCCAGCGCCGCAATGTCCTGAATCACACCGATCTCGTTGTTCACAAACATCACACTGGCCAGAATGGTGTCGGGGCGAATCGCGGCCTTGAACACCTCCAGATCCACCAGGCCATCGGGCTTGACATCGAGATAGGTCACCTCAAAGCCCTGGCGCTCCAGCTCACGGCAGGTGTCAAGCACCGCCTTGTGCTCGGTTTTCACCGTGATGAGGTGCTTGCCTTTGCTCTGATAAAAGTGAGCCGCACCCTTGATGGCCAGGTTATTGGACTCGGTGGCGCCCGAGGTCCAGACAATTTCGCGGGGGTCGGCTCCAATCAGGGCCGCCACCTGGCCGCGCGCTTTTTCAACGGCCGCTTCGGCCTCCCAACCCCAGGCGTGGCTGCGCGAGGCCGGGTTGCCAAAATGCTGGCGCAACCAGGGAATCATGGCGTCGACCACCCGGTCATCACAGGGGTTGGTGGCGCTGTAGTCCATGTAAATCGGGAAATGCGGTGTGCTGTCCATGCTGTGGTCTCTGTTCGGGTGGTGGCGGATCAAACTCACATCTTGACAAAGGCATTGCCCAGCGCGAACACCGAGTTGGGCGCATTGACCCGAATCGGTTTGACCACCGGCATGCTGGAGATGGCACGCTTGAGCGCGGGCTTTTCTTCCATCTGGAAGCCCTTGGCCAACTGCTCATCCACCAGTTGCTGCAGGCTGATCGAGTCCAGAAACTCCACCATCTTGACGTTGAGCGATGCCCACAAGTCATGTGTCATGCAGCGCGCACCCTCGCCCAGGCAATTCTCCTTGCCGCCACATTGGGTGGCGTCAATCGGCTCATCAACCGAGGTGATGATCTCTGCGACGGTGATGTCGGCCGGCGCACGCGCCAGGGTGTAGCCACCGCCCGGCCCCCGGGTAGATTCGACCAACGAATGCCGGCGCAACTTGCCAAACAGTTGCTCCAGGTAAGACAGCGAAATCTCCTGGCGCTGGCTGATGGCAGCCAGGGTGACCGGCCCGGCGGCTTGACGCAGGCCCAGGTCTATCATCGCGGTGACGGCAAAACGGCCTTTGGTGGTAAGTCGCATGGCATGGGCTCCTGGCATTCGGTTGAAACGGTGTCAGCGCAACTTGTTGTTGACTAACGCACTCAAGTATAGCCCAAAAACCAAGCGTTTCTGTCGGGTAAATAGACCGACTGGTAATAAATTAAGGTTATTCGCTCCTAAGGGTCAAGCAGCATGGATGAGGTTGTCGCTGCCCGGCGCACCAAAGGCCTGCTCTTTCAGGATCGCCAACTGGTCGCGCACCCGTGCTGCTTTCTCGAACTCGAGGTTTCGGGCGTGCTCCATCATGAGTTTTTCAAGGCGTTTGATCTCGCGCGAGATGTCTTTTTCGCTCATTTCTTCGACCTGGGCGCGCTGCATCGCATCCCGCTCCAGCTTTTCTGCCTCTTTGCCGGCTTTTTCGCTGTAAACCCCGTCGATCAGGTCGCGCACCTGCTTGACCACCGAACGCGCGGTAATGCCATGCGCCAAGTTATGCGCCACCTGCTTGGTGCGCCGGCGCTCGGTCTCGCCCATGGCCCGTGCCATCGAGTCGGTGACCTTGTCGGCATACAGAATGGCGCGGCCCTGCACATTGCGGGCGGCGCGCCCAATGGTCTGGATCAGTGAGCGCTCGGAGCGCAGGAAACCCTCTTTATCAGCGTCGAGTATCGCCACCAGCGATACCTCGGGAATATCCAGCCCCTCGCGCAGCAGGTTGATCCCCACCAGAACGTCAAACACGCCCAGGCGCAGGTCGCGGATGATCTCGACACGCTCCACGGTGTCGATATCGCTGTGCAGGTAGCGCACTTTGACGCCGTTGTCGCTTAAATAGTCGGTCAACTGCTCAGCCATGCGCTTGGTCAGGGTGGTGATCAGCACCCGCTCGCTTTTTTCTACGCGGATGCGGATTTCCTGCAGCACATCGTCGACCTGGCTCGTCGCCGGGCGCACTTCCACCTCGGGATCGACCAGGCCAGTGGGGCGCACCAGTTGCTCTACCACCGCGCCAGCGTGGTCCCTCTCCCATTGCGCCGGCGTGGCCGACACAAAAATCGCCTGCCGCATCCGAGTCTCGAACTCGTCAAACTTGAGCGGCCGGTTATCCAGCGCACTGGGCAGGCGAAAGCCGTAGTCCACCAGCGTCTGCTTGCGCGAGCGGTCGCCGTTGTACATGCCGCCAAACTGGCCGATCAGCACATGCGACTCGTCCAGAAACATCAGCGCGTCCTTGGGCAGGTAATCGGTCAGCGTCGCGGGGGGCTCGCCGGGCGCCGAACCACTGAGGTGGCGTGAGTAGTTTTCGATGCCCTTGCAGTGTCCCACCTCGCTGAGCATCTCCAGATCAAAGCGGGTCCGCTGCTCAATGCGTTGGGCTTCGACCAGCTTGCCGTTGCTGACAAACTCCTTGATCCGGTCCGCCAGCTCAAGCTTGATGGCCTCCACGGCCGACAAGACCTGATCTCGTGGCGTGACATAGTGACTGCTGGGGTAAACGGTGAAGCGGGGAATTTTTTGCCGGATGCGCCCGGTGAGCGGGTCAAACAGCTGCAGGCTCTCAATCTCGTCGTCAAACAGTTCGACGCGGATCGCCATCTCGGAATGCTCGGCCGGAAAAATGTCAATGGTATCGCCGCGCACCCGGAACGCCCCGCGCGAAAAATCCATGTCGTTGCGCTGGTACTGCATACGCACCAGTTGGGCGATCATGTCACGCTGGCCCAGTTTGTCGCCGGCGCGCAGCGTCATCACCATCTTGTGATACGCCTCGGGCTGGCCAATACCGTAAATGGCCGACACCGTGGCGACGATCACCACGTCACGCCGCTCCAGCACGCTTTTGGTGCAAGAAAGGCGCATCTGCTCGATGTGCTCGTTGATGGCCGAGTCTTTTTCGATGAACAGGTCGCGCTGCGGCACATAGGCCTCGGGCTGGTAATAGTCGTAATAACTGACGAAGTACTCCACCGCATTTTTCGGAAAAAACTCGCGGAACTCGCTGTAAAGCTGTGCTGCCAGCGTTTTGTTGGGCGCAAACACGATAGCAGGCCGCCCAAGCCGTGCAATGGTGTTGGCCATGGTGAAGGTTTTGCCCGAGCCCGTCACGCCGAGCAGAATCTGGAACACCTCGCCGGCCTCGACCCCGTCGACCAGTTGGTTGATGGCCTCGGGCTGGTCGCCCGCTGGCGCGTAAGGCTGGTACACCTCAAACGGCGAATCGGGGAAACTGACGAACTGACCGCTGCGGATGGACTCGGTGTCGTCGCTCACCGCCAGGGCGACCGGTGCTGTTTGGATTGGGGACTTGGACTGGGGTGGTGACATGGGCAAACAGCTCAATGAAAGACAGTCCCCGCATGGTAGCGGCTCAACCCGGTTGAAAATGCTGCCCATGCAATTTGACACAATTCTCAAAAACAAATGGACGCGCCGCGCCGTGATCGTGGCAGGCAGCGTGCTGCTGTTGTGGGCACTGGCCTGGCTGGCGGTGCCGCCGCTGCTAAAAAGTCAGCTTGAAACCCGGCTGGGGCTGCAACTCGGGCGCGAGGTTCGCGTCGGTACCGTGGATTTCGAGCCCTGGTCACTTGAACTGACCGTGCATGATCTGGTCATTGCCCAGACTGAGCGCAGCAAGGCCCAGTTGTCGATCAAACGTCTCTATGTCGATATGGAAGCGCAGTCGCTGCTGCGTCTGGCACCGGTGATTGACGCACTGCAGGTCGAGGCGCCGCAACTGCACCTGCGCCATCAGGGCGCTGGCCGCTATGACATTGACGACGTGCTGGCCCGGCTGAAACCGGCCGCCGACGCGCCCACCCGCGACCCGCTGCGATTTGCGCTTTACAACCTGGTTCTAACCGACGGCGCCATGACGCTGGACGACGCCCCCCAAGGCAAGCTGCACCAGCTCAGCGACTTGACCATCCGCCTGCCGTTTCTGAGCAACCTGGCCTCACACCGCCAGGTACAAGTGCAACCGCAACTGGCGTTCAAGATCAATGGCAGCGCCTTTGACTCGGGTGCAGTGGCCCAACCCTTTGCCGACGTGCAGAAGTCGGTCAGCAACTTCAGCCTGAAGCACTTCGACCTGGCACCTTATCTGGGGTATTGGCCTGCCAGCCTGCCGCTCAAGCTCAGTGCCGCGGTACTGGATGCCGAGCTGAAACTGGTGTTTGACCAGACGGCAAGCAGCACCTTGAAATTGAGCGGCCAGGTCAGCGCCAGTCGTGTCCAGTTCATGGCTCCGGCGCCAACGTCAGGCGACGCGGTACTGGCGTTCGAGAAGCTGAGTGTGCAAGTGGCCGATGCCCGGCCGCTGGAGCGTCATGTGCAGTTGGGCGAGGTTGAGCTGCTCCGGCCAATGGTGCAGGTGCACCGTGACGCCCAAGGTATGTTGAACTGGCAAAGCCTGCTGACATCGCCAAGGTCGCCCATCCATGCTGCGCCAACCGTAGCATCCAGCGCAAGTACCGCAAGCGCTAAGGACCAAGAAGTCGCTGAACCGTCAGCCTGGAAGCTGGACCTGGCGCAACTCATCATTCAAGGTGCCGAGCTGCACTGGCGCGACCAGAGCACCCGCCAGCCGGCGCAACTGGCCGTGCATGGGCTTGATGTGTCGGCCCGGGCACTGCAGTGGCCGCTGACCCGCAGCGTGCCGTTTGAAGGTCACGGCCAGCTTGAAAGCGCCGCGCTCGCTTTCAAAGGCCAGGCGAGCGACAGGGTCGCCGAGCTCAATGCACAACTCAGCGCCGCCCCACTGTCACTGACCGCACCCTATCTGGCGCAATGGTTGGCCCCAACGTTGAACGGCAAACTCCATCTCGACCTGCAACTCAACTGGGCCGCCGCCAGCTCGCCGCAGAACCCGATGCTGTTGGCACTGCGCGTGCCCAAGCTGACCCTTGACCAGCTGGAACTGGCCGACGCCACGACCCAATCGGCCAAGAGCAGCAAGGCGCTGCGGCTGGCCAGCATCCGTCAACTGCAGCTGACCGACTCCGCTCTGGACCTGAGCAACCGGAGCGTCAAGCTCGGTACGGTGCAGATCCAGCAGGCGAGAACGGCACTGGCGCGTCACACGGATGGCCGCTGGATGTTCGAGGATTGGCTCAAGTCTCCCACCGTCGGCACCTCGACCGAAGCCAGTACCCCAGTCTCCGACAGGCCGTGGGTGGTATCGCTCAAGCAGCTTGACCTGACGCAGAGTGAGTTCCAATTCACAGACAGCATGCCGGCGCAACCGGTCATATTGGTGTTGGATGGGCTGACGCTGCAACTTAAAGATTTTTCCAGCGTTGGCACTCAAGCCTTTGCCTGGCAGGTGGAAACACGGCTACGCCACGGCGACAGCGAGCCCGGCCACCTCGGCGGCCAGGGAACTGCGCAGCTCAACCCACTGGCCGCGCAGGCAAAAGTGTCGGTCAAGCGTCTGCCCTTGCTGGGGCTGGCACCTTATGCCGGTGACACGCTGAACCTGCAACTGTTGCGCGGTCTGGCCAGTTTCAGCGGGCGTGCTGACCTGTCCAACGCCGCACCTGGTTTCGCCGCCAGGCTGCAAGGTGACGTGCAGATCGACGACCTGCGCGCCGACACATTGGCCCGGGCCGACCAAGCCGCCGAAGAGTTGTTGAGCTGGCGCGAGCTCAAACTGAGCGGACTGGACCTATTGGCCAACCCCGGCGCTGCCCCGCGCATCGCGGTCACCGAAACGGCGCTGAGTGATTTTTTTGCCAAACTTACCCTGAGCGAAACCGGGCGGCTGAACCTGCAGGAGGTCAGGTCAAACACCCCTGACACAACAAATAATGTAGCAGCCAACCTAAACATTACAAGCGCTAAAAGCCAAAATTCATCAGACTCCAGCAATACCCCGCTGGTCCGGTTTGGCCCGTTGAAACTGGTCAATGGTCGGGTGGACTTTACCGACCGGTTTATCAAACCCAATTACTCGGCGCGACTGACCGAGCTCAGCGGCACGCTGGGCGGATTCTCGTCCCAGCCGGTCAATGGCGAGGTGCAACTGGCCGACCTGTTGCTGCGCGGTCGCGCCGAAGGCACCGCCACGCTGGAGGTCACCGGCAAGGTCAATCCGCTGGCCAAGCCACTGGCGCTGGATATCACCGGCCGAGTGCGCGACCTGGAGTTGGCCCCGCTGTCGCCGTATGCCGCGCGCTATGCGGGCTACGGCATCGAGCGCGGCAAACTCAGTGTCGACATCGGCTACAAAGTGGCGCCCGACGGCCAGCTCAACGCCGACCACAACATCGTGCTCAATCAGCTCAAATTTGGTGATGCCGTGCCCGGTGCCGAAAACAGCTTGCCGGTCAAACTGGCGGTGGCACTGCTGGCCGACGGCCAGGGGGTGATCGACATCAACCTGCCGGTGAGCGGCTCGCTCAACGACCCGCAGTTTCGCTTGGCACCGCTGATCTTCAAGGTGCTGGGCAATCTGCTGATGAAAGCTATTACCGCCCCGTTTTCGCTGCTGGCCAGTGCGCTGGGCGGCGGTGGCGACGAACTCAGCATGGTGGCGTTTGAGCCCGGCTCGGCCACACTAGGGCCTGAGGCACGGGTGCAACTCGACAAGGTGGCCAAGGCACTCACGGCGCGTCCGGCACTCAAGATGACGGTGACCGGCACCGCCAGCCTGACGCTGGAAGCCGACGCCTTTCGCCGCGAGCAGCTCAATGCCCTGCTGCTGGCCGAAAAACGCAGCCGCCTGCCCAAAGGTACTGAAA
>NZ_JAGPBB010000052.1 GCF_018063565.1 Rhodoferax sp. | reverse complement strand
TGATGTCCACTGCCGGCCCGTTGGCGCCGTGCGGCAGGATCACGTCGGCGTGGCGTTTGGTGGGCTCGATGAACTGCTTGTGCATGGGGCGCACCGTGTCCATGTACTGGTTGATCACACTCTCGGCGCTGCGGCCGCGTTCGGCCATGTCGCGCTGCAGGCGGCGGATAAAACGCACATCCGGCGCGGTATCGACATAAATTTTCAGCGACATCATTTTGCGCAGGTCAGCGTCATACAGCGCAAACAGGCCCTCCACCACAATCACCGGTGCGGGTTTGACCGTGCGGGTCTGGCTGGCGCGGTTGTCTTGCGTGAAGTCGTAGCGCGGCATTTCAATCGGCTCGCCACGGCGCAGCGCCTGCAGGTGCTGCACCATCAGCGGCCAGTCAAACGCCTGCGGGTGGTCGTAATTGGTTTTGCGCCGTGCCTCGGGCGACAGGTGGGACTGGTCCAGGTAGTAGTCGTCCTGATAGACCACGGTGGCCATGTCCGGCCCGATGGATGCCAGCACCTGGCGCGTGACGGTTGACTTGCCACTGCCGCTACCCCCGGCGACACCGATCACGAAGGGTTGGTTGTTTGATGGGGCCATGCGGTCTCTGTATGAAGCTGCAAAAACGGTAGCGGAGGTGCGGCACTTGACCAGTCTACTTCTGAATCGCTTTGGCGATCGCATCGGCAGCGGTAATCAAGTCCGCGACCAGACGGACATCCACCTCCAGCAAACCTTCGTATTCACCCAGGTTACGTGTGTTGTGGCACTTGTCCAGCACACGCCAGACTTCGGGGCCAAGTCCCAAGGTGTGTGGAAGCACCTGAAACACGATGTAGCGATTGCTGGCGCGGTAGCCCATGCGCCGCAACCCGGCCAGGCTCAGTGCGTGCGCAGCGTTGTAGGCCAGGTCGAATTGGCTCTCCAGCGCCAGGGCTGGGTTGCGCGCATCTTGCAGGCGCGCCAAGCCGGTGCGGATCAAGCCTGCAAGTTCATTTGTGTCTGGGGCTTCTGCCTTGAGCGACTTGCCGGGGCCACACAAGTTATCAAGTGCTGGGTGCATGGAACTGCTCCTCGGTTCCGATCAGCCAAATTTTGGGTTGCTGCACCACGCGGGTGACAAAGGCGCTGTCTTGCGCCAAGCGTTTGGTCCACTCTGAGGGCGAGTAAAGCGTGGGGTTGACCTTGCGCCCGAGCGACACCTCCGCTTGCTCAAGCACAGCAAACACCTCGCCGTAACCCAGGCTGGCGCTGATGATCATGACGTCCACATCACTCTGAGCGGTATCTTGCTGGCGCGCTACCGACCCGTACACAAAAGCAAAGTCGATCTGCGCCGTCAACGGGCTCAGCGCGTTGCGCAATACATCGGCCAACCCCATAGTTTTGAGCACCAGCGAGCGAAGTTCGGCAAACACCGGTGCGTTGGCGTTGGCCTGGTAATGTTTCTGGTTGCCTTGTTTGTTGACGGTGAGCAACCCGGACTCTGACAAACTGGCCAGCTCACGCTGCACCGCACCCGTGCCTGATGCGGCAAGCGTAATCAACTCGTTGGCGTAAAAGCTCCGGTCAGGAGCACCAAACAACACAGCCAATATCCGCTGTCGCACCTTGGGGAAAAGTGCGTCTGCAAGTGAAGTTGACTCAGCTGGATTCATTATCGTACCCATATTGGGGTGGATCATACCCTTTTTGGGGTTTTCTGGAAAAATCAACAAAAAAGACTTTGACCGCCCGCAGAACTTGGGCTAGCAGTGACTGGAACAATAGCAAACGCAGACAAAGATCTAGAACGAAGACCCCGGCCCACTCAAAAACGTCAGCTCTTCCGAGGTGGAGTTGCGGCCCAGAATGGTGTTGCGGTGGGGGTAGCGGCCAAAGCGGTCGATGATGGCCTTGTGCGCATGTTCGAAACGAAGGTTGTCTTCAAGCCCTGGCTCCGAAAACAGTGCAACTGCTTGTTCATGAATCAGTGCGGACTCGCTGTGCATGTAGGGCATGTAGGCAAAGCTGCGCTGCGCTGGCGCCAAGCTGCGGTCTTGCCCGCTGGCAACCAGCTCTTGCGCCAGTGCAAGGGCCAAGGCGTCCTGCGCAAAGGCGCGGGGCGTGTCGCGGTACACGTTGCGCGAAAACTGGTCCAGCACAATGATTTCTGCCAGCCGCCCCTCTGGCGTGGCGCGCCAGGCAAACAGCTCACACCGCGCAGCTGCCTCCAGCGTGGCACCGAAGCGGGTGCGGATGGCTTCGTCCAAGGCAGCGTCTTTGGCGAAGTGCTGCCTGGGGGTCAGCTCGGTGAACCAGAAGTGGAGGATGGGGTGGGGTTGCATTTGTGAAATAGTGCAGTATTTACCGATGAGAATGAACCGCCCAAGATTCCTGAAAACCCTTCATGGGGTTCACTTCCCCCAACTATCCTTCAACCCCACCGCCAAATTAAACACAGGTTTGGAGCCAGTGACATGATCCAGCCGATCCGCCACAAAGTACCCATGCCGTTCAAACTGGAAGTTCTGGCCCGCTTCGGCGTTAGCCAGCGAGGGCTCGACGATCGCGGTGATGACTTTCAGGCTGTTCGGGTTCAGGCTTTCCAGGTAGTCTTTGCCGCCCGCGTCGGGCTGGGCATCCAGAAACAGGCGGTCGTACATGCGCACTTCGGCGTTGACGCCATCAGCCACGCCCACCCAGGTGATGGCGGCTTTGACCTTGACGCTGTCGCTGCCGGGGGTCCCGCTTTTGGTGTCGGGCACCACGGTGGCCAGCACTTCGGTGATGTTGCCATCGGCGTCTTTGCTGCAGCCGGTGCACTCAATCACGTAGCCGCCTTTCAGGCGCACTTTGTTTCCAGGGAACAGGCGTTTGTAGCCCTTGGGTGGCACTTCTTCAAAATCTTCGCGCTCGATCCACACCTCTTTGCCAATGGTGAAATGGCGTGTGGGCGACTCAACGCCCTCTCGCGGGTGGGGCAGGGCGGGTTGGGTGCAGGGTTCCAGGTGGCCGGCGCCCATGACTTCGTCCCAGTTGGTCAGCACCAGTTTCAACGGGTTCAGCACGGCAAAACCACGGTGGGCTTTGAGCTCCAGGTCTTCGCGCAGGCAACCTTCCAGCGTGGCGTAGTCAATCCAGCTGTCACTCTTGGTCACGCCAATACGCTCGGCAAAGGCTTGTAACGCAGCGGGTGTGTAGCCGCGGCGGCGCAGGCCAACAATGGTGGGCATGCGTGGGTCGTCCCAGCCGTTGACCTTGCCTTCATTCACCAGCGCGGCCAGCTTGCGTTTGCTGGTGATCACATACGTCAGGTTCAGCCGGGCAAATTCGTACTGGTGCGGCGCAGGGGCGGCCAGCAGCCCACCTTCACACAGGCGGTCCATCAGCCAGTCGTAAAACGGGCGCTGGTCTTCAAACTCCAGCGTGCAGATGCTGTGGGTGATTTGCTCCAGCGCGTCTTCAATCGGGTGCGCAAAGGTGTACATCGGGTAGATGCACCACTTGTTGCCGGTGTTGTGGTGTTCGGCGTGTTTGATGCGGTAGATGGCGGGGTCACGCATGTTGATATTGGGGCTGGCCATGTCGATTTTGGCGCGCAAAACCATAGCGCCATCATCATGCTGGCCTTGCGCCATCTGCCGAAAACGCTCCAAATTCTCGGCCGGGCTGCGGCTGCGGTAGGGGCTGTCGACACCGGGCTTGCCAAAGTCGCCACGATTGGCGCGCATTTCATCGGGCGTTTGTTCGTCCACGTAGGCGTGGCCGGCTTCGATCAGGTATTCCGCTGCGCGGTACATGAAGTCAAAGTAATCGCTGGCCTGGTACAGGTGGCTGGTGCCGTTGGCGTTCCAGTCAAAACCCAGCCACTGCACCGCGTCCAGAATGCTGTTGACGTATTCGGTGTCTTCCTTTTCGGGGTTGGTGTCGTCAAAGCGCATGTGGCATACGCCGCCATAGTCGCGTGCCAGGCCAAAGTTCAGGCAAATGCTTTTGGCATGGCCCACATGCAGGTAACCATTGGGCTCAGGTGGGAAGCGGGTGCGGATTTTGGCCGGGTCGGGCGCGCCAGCGGCATGGTGGGCGGCGTCGCCCGGGCTGCCAGCCCAGCGGCGCTGGGCGTAAGTGCCGTTTTCCAGATCGTTTTCGATGATCTGGCGCAAAAAATTGCTGGGTTTGACGGTGTCAGTGGCTGCGTTGTGGGCGGCGCTGGTGTTGGCAGGTGGGGTGGGGTGGCTCATGCGGTTGATTTTAGGGGTGCACCGCCCCGGAACCGGCCCGGGCCGCATGTGTTGGGCGTTGCTGTTGGTTTGGGCGTTGCGCCCGTGCCATACTTGAGCATCCCGTTTGCAACGCCTTTTTTCAGGATCGCCCCATGTCAGATCGTCCTGTATCTCCAGCCGCCAGTGATGCGGCATCCGCCCCGGTGGTTGTGCTGCACGAGTCAGACCTGACGGCGGCGGTGCAAGACGGCCTTATCACCGCCACGCAGGCGCGTGATCTGTGGGCGCGCTGGGCGGCGCTGCGGCAGGCAGCCACGCCGGCGGCAGCGTTGCCAGCGGCGCATCTGGCCGGGCCGCGCTTCAGTTTTACCAACACCTTGTACTACTTTGGCGGCATGGTGGCCATTGGTGCCATGAGCCTGTTCATGACACTGGGCTGGGAGGCCTTTGGCTCCTGGGGCCTGGCGCTGATCACCCTGGGGTACCTGGTGGCCTGTCTGAAGGTGGCCGACCACCTCAAGCAGCGTGCGCTGCCGGTGCCTGCGGGTATTCTGGCCACGCTGGCGGTGGTGCTGGTGCCGCTGCTGGTGTGGTGTGTGCAACACATCATGGGTTGGTGGCCACCGGGCGGGCCCGACAGTTTCTCGGCCTACCACACCCACATCAACTGGCGTTGGCTGACGCTGGAGTTCGTCACCCTGGCCACCGGGGTGGTGATGTTGTGGCGCTACCGCCTGCCGTTCATGGTGATGCCCATTGCCGTCACGCTGTGGTACATGAACATGGACGTGGCCAACGCCTTGTGGTCCGACGTGGGCACCTGGGACTGGCATTTTGTGCGCGATGTGTCATTGGTGTTTGGCATTGCCACGGTGTTTATCGCCATGTGGGTTGATGTGCGCTGCCGCCGCGCCACCGAGCCTGAATGGCGGCAGGATTACGCCTTCTGGCTGTACCTGTTTGGCACCCTGATGTTCTGGGGTGGCCTGAGCCTGCGCGACTCTGGCTCCGAACTGGGCAAGGCGCTGTACTGTCTGATCAACCTGGTGTTGGTGTTTGCCGGTGCGGCACTGGGGCGGCGTGTGTTCACCGTGTTTGGCGGGCTGGGCGTGGCGATTTACCTGGGCTACCTGTCGCACAAGGTGTTTGGTGACAGCCTGCTGTTCCCGTTTGTGCTGACACTGCTGGGCCTGGGGGTGGTGGCGCTGGGCATCTGGTGGCAGCGCCACGAGGCACAGATCAACCAGCGCCTGGGTGCCTGGCTGCCCGCCGGGCTGCGCCCGATTCTGCAGGGCTAAAGCAGCAGCGTCTCGGCAAAGGCGTTGATCACCGTGATGTCGGGTGGCAACTCGGTGTAGGGCAGGTGCTCGCGGTCAAGTATCTCGCGCAGCCCCTGATCCACCTCACGCGCCTGCTCCTCGTCCTGAAAGCGGCCGCTGCGCACATATTTTTTGTCACCGCGCTTGACCAGGATGTTGATGTTGTCGTTTTGCCGGTACCACTCCAGGATCTGTTCGCGGGTTTTGGCCACGTCACAGATGTTCTCGGCATAGTTCTCGTTGTAAAAGAGCACCTGCGGCAGCGAGCACTCGGTGATCAGAAAATGCACCTGGCCGTCGATCAGGTTGAGCATCTCAAACTGGCGCTGGGCAATGAAATACTGGTTTTTCAGTACCTCAAAGTTTTGCTGCCACACCAGCGACTTGGCATAGTCCGGAATGGTTTCCACCGTTTTGCCGCGCAGGCTCAAGTGCAGCACGATGGCCGCTGAAAACAAAGACTTGTCACTGCCCGGGCCACCAATGATGTTGATGACCTTGGTCGGGTACAGACGCATCTTGGTCTCGGGCAAGTGGTTGATGACGTTGGCGTAACGAATACTCATGATGAAGTCGGGTTGGGTGGGAGAGCAGCGCCAATCATGGGCCAAAAAAAACCATTGTGCAAGCCCCTTCGATGCCAATCGCGCGGACCCATTGTCCGTGCTGGTGCGGCAGACGACGGCTGCACGGTGGGGGTCTCAGGGGGTCAGGTGGGTATGCCGTGCTGCTCCAGCAAGTCACTCACCAGTTCCAGCCGGACCAGTGGATTGTCCAGCGCCATCAGCTGGTGTTTGAGCGCCAGGTTGATGGGCAGCAATTCACACCAGCGGTTGGCCACCCAGGCGCAGTCATCCAGCCGGTAAGGGGTTTGTATCGGCATCTGGTCGGGAGACGTCCCTTGCAGCTGCAGGGTGTAGATCACCCGCTGCAGCGCTTGTGCCACGGGCTCCAGGTCATGCGGCACCGCCACCGGCTGGTCATCGGCCAGTGTTTGTACTTGCGCCACCCACAGGCCATGTTTGAGCAACTCGTGCTGCGCCACGGTAAAGCGTTGCTGCCCGGTGCACTGAATCAGCATTAGCCCCGGCTTGGGACGGCTGAGGTGGCTGATACGCGCCAGCGTGCCGATCGCATGAAAAAGCTCCTGGGCAAAGCGCTCGCCGCCGGGCGAAGCGCTGGGTGCCTGGCGCACTTCATCGCCATGGTGCAGGGTGACCACGCCAAAAGGCGCACCACTTTTGTGGCACTTGCCAATCATGTCGAGGTAACGTACCTCAAAAATCTGCAAGGGGAGATACCCGCCAGGAAACAGCACGGTACCCAGTGGGAACAGCGGCAGCATCGTGTCGGGCGATAGGGCAGGCATGGCGGGTCGGGGCGATGGTGTTGGCTGCCATCTTCCCATGAAAACTGTGCACTTTGCTGACGAGGTGTCGCTTTTGTGTTGTGGGACATGTCATGCCCGCCGTGATCGTGCTCTGGGCAGCGGTGGTGGCTGCAGCTCACGCTGGCGGCAACGCATTTCGCGCCAGATCGGGTCATTTCGTCGCATCGCCGCTGCGCGGCCCGTTGGCGGTCCGTAGAGTTCGCCCCAAGCCATCCCTTAACCCTTTCTTTCCGGAGCCCAACATGCCGCAATCTCCTGTCTTTTGTCGAAGTCGTTTCCAGCTGGCACATGTCCTGCTGGTGCTGGCACTCGGTGCCAGCGCGGGTGTCGCATCGGCAAGCCCGTTTGATACTGCCTATAGTGACTTTACCCAGGCCCGGGCTGGCAATGCGGCCGCCATCGAGCGCTCGGCTGATGCCTTCACTCTGTTGCTCAAGGCGGAGCCCATCAACCCGGTGCTGCTGGCCTATGCCGGTGCCAGTACCACCCTGCGTGCCACCACCACCTGGTTGCCATGGCATAAGATGCGCTTTGCCGAAGATGGCCTGGCCCAGCTGGACAAGGCGCTGGCCTTGCTGGGCGAAGCACACAACTCCGCGCTGCCACAGCAGGCACCCGCCGCGCTGCAGGTGCGATTTGTGGCGGCATCGACTTTTCTGGCGGTACCGGGCTTCATGAACCGCGGTGTGCGTGGCAAGCAACTTTTGAGCGACGTGGCCAACAGCCCCTTGCTGGCGGCCGCGCCGCTGGCGTTTCGTGGCGAGGTTTGGCTGGCGGCGGTTGAGCAGGCCGTCAAGGACGACCGCAAGGACGATGCGCGCAAGTACTTCAATGCACTGGTACAGGCAGGCGCACCGCAGGCCACCCAGGCGCGCGCCAAATTAGGCAAGCAGACATCATGAGCGCCGCAGCCAACCAAGCGGTGCTGGCGCTGCGCGGCATTCACAAGACCTACCGCATGGGCGCCCATGTGATTGCGGCACTGCAGGGCGTTGATCTGACGGTGCAGCGTGGTGAATTGCTGGCGCTGACCGGCCCCTCGGGCAGCGGCAAAAGCACCTTGCTCAACCTGTGTGGCCTGATCGATACCCCCGACTCGGGCGACATCCTGCTCGGTGAGCAGCCGGTGCGCGGCTTGAACGAGGTGCAACGCACCCTGTTGCGGCGCGACGCCCTGGGATTTGTATTCCAGAGCTTCAATCTGGTGCCGGTGATGACCGTGCATGAAAATGTCGATTACCCGCTGTTCCTGGCTGGTGTGCCGCCTTCAGAGCGCCGTTGGCGTGTCGACGCGCAGCTGGAAGCCGTCGGTTTGCAGGCGCACGCCCGACATCGGCCAGACGCCCTGTCGGGCGGGCAGCGCCAGCGCGTGGCCATTGCGCGCGCCCTGGTCAAGCGCCCCAAACTGGTGATTGCCGACGAACCCACCGCGAGCCTGGACTCGCACACCGCCGATCAGGTGCTGGACCTGATGCGCCAGCTGGGTCATGCTGAAGGTGCCGCCTTCGTGATGGCCACCCACGACAGCCGCCTGAGTGCGCGCTGCGACCGGATTCTGAACCTGTGTGACGGGAGGCTGCTATGCAACTGATGTGGCTCAAATTTGCGGTGCAAAACAGTTTGCGCAACCGCCGCCGCTCACTGGTGACGGTGTCAATTGCCGCCTTGGGTACCGCTGCCATCTTGCTCGCCGGTGGCTTTGCCCTGTCAACCTACCAGGGGCTGGCCGAGATGGCGGCGCGCAGCACCGGCCATCTGGTCATTGCGAACCCGGCGCAGTTTGACAAAGACGAGGACACTCCTTTGCAGCATGGGCTGGACAACGCCGACACCTTGCGCAACAGCCTGCTGGCCGACCCTGAGGTGCGCCAGGTCTTGCCACGGGTCGAGTTCAGCGGCCTGATCAGCAACGGTGACAAATCCACGGTGATGATGGCCACCGGGATCGACCCCGACAGCGAGTTTGCCGTCCGGGGGCCATTCCTGTCGGTCACAGCGGGTGAAGTGCTCGGCAGCAACAGCCAGTCGGCCGAGGTGATGCTGGGCGAAGGCCTTGCCAAAAGCCTCAAAGCCAGACCGGGCAGCAGGCTGACACTGCTGGCCAGTACCGCTGACGGTGCGCTCAACGCCATGGACGTGCAGGTCAAAGGCGTGTTTTCAACCGGTGTTCCCGAGATGGATCTGCGTTTTGTCTATACCGACGTTGCCACTGCACAGAAACTGTTGAACTCGCCGCGCGTCTCCAGCCTGGGCGTGTTTCTGGCGCGCATGGAGAACACCGAGCCGGCGCTTCAGCGTTGGGCGGCGGCGCATCCCGAGCTCAAGGTCAAAAGCTGGCTGGAACTGGCCTTCTTCTATCAGGCGGTGCGCAATCTGTACAACCGGATCTTTGGCGCACTCGGCCTGATCATCGGGGTGATCGTGGTGTTCGTCGTGACCAATGCCATGGCCATGGCGATCATTGAGCGCACCCGTGAGATCGGCACCTTGCGCGCCATGGGGACACTGCCGCGCCAGTTGCTGCACACGCTGGGACTGGAGGGCATGGTGCTCGGTGGCGTTGGCGCGGTGGCAGGTGCACTGCTGGCGCTGGCCGTCACCGTGTTTCTTCTGGTGGTGCCGTTTGAAATGCCGCCACCCCCAGGTCAAACCAAGGGGTACCCGCTGTTGGTCACCTTCGATGCGATCATGTACCTGATCACCATGGGCAGCATGGTGCTGCTCACGGTGCTGGCATCGGTCTGGGTGGCTCGAAAGACCGTCCACATGCCGGTGGTCGATGCATTGAGCCATACCTGACTGACACCCCCCGGCGATCGCATAGGCAAAAGATTATCAAAATAGTAGCTAAAAGCGCTTGACCAGTATGCGCTAGAGGCCAGAAAGATTAAAAAATGAAAGTTCTATCCATGACCTACTGCCTGTTTGCCGGGCTTGGCCTGGCAATGAGCGTGCTGACCGCGCAGGCGCAGGACGCAAGCGAGATGCTTAAGGCGGCCGATCGCTTTCGCATGAGTGCCGACAACCTGCAGGTCGAAACCCAGATCAATGTGGTCAACGCCGATGGCAGCCCGGACAAGGAGCGCCGCTACACCGTGTTTGTCCAGGCACAGCGCCAGTCGTTGGTACTCATGAAAAGCCCGGCAGAGCAAGGCCAGAAGGTGCTGATGCTGGGGGATGACTTCTGGTTGCTGATGCCGCAAAGCCAGCGCCCCCTGCGTATCACACCGATGCAAAAACTGCTCGGCGATGCCTCGACCGGAGACATCGCCACGCTGAGCTGGGCCGATGACTATACCGGCAAGCTGCTTGGCGAAGAATCCTGCGCGGCCAGTGCGCAGGTGCCGGCGCAACCCTGTTGGCACCTCAGCCTGAGCGCCCGGCGCAAAGGGGTGACCTACCAGCGCATCGAACTCTGGCTGGGCAGGGTCAAACACCAGCCGCTCAAGGCGGATCTTTACGTCCTGTCCGAGAAACTGGCCAAACAGGCGCGTTTTGTCTTTGACGACGCGGCCGCGCCGGCTCTGGTGACCGAGATGGTACTGACCGATCAGGTCAGCAACCACAAGACCACCCATGTGCGTTACCTCAGTCGAAAGGTGCGCCAGGTCCCGCCCAACTGGCTGAACCCGATGTTTCTGGTTACCAACCCGCCGTTGGACTGAAGCCATGGCCACTGTTCGCTCGCTGGCACTGCTCATGTTGTGCGGCTGTGCCAGTCTCTGTGCCCAAACACCCGATAGCCGGACCGACAGCACGCCGGTATGGCCAATGCCGCTGGGCGGGCAGTGGCGCGTGCAGTGGGATGGCTGGTACGCCAATCCTCAAGGCCCGGTGGCCCGGGCCAATGCCTTGCAGCCCGGCACCGTGTCATTGCCAACCGGCGCACTCAGCGCCGAACTTGAGTTGCGCGCCAGTGGGGATGGCTGGCACGCCACCGCCACCCTGCAAGACCAGTGGTCATCGGGCCGTGGCAGTGCGCAGCACGCCTGGTTCAACGAGCTGGTAGCCAGCCATGCGGCAGGCGACTGGCAATTCAGTGCAGGCAAGAAGATCGTCTCTTGGGACGTGGGGTATGCCTTTCGGCCCAACGACGTGGTGCAACAGGAGACGCGCCGCAGTCTGGCCAGCAGCACCCTTGAGGGGCGAGCTTTGCTCATGGCCGAACAGTTTGCCCCCGACAGTGCCTGGTCGCTGGCGTGGGTGAACCCTGGGCACCGCCGGTCCGAGCGTGCGGCCCAGGAAAACGCCCTGGCTTTGCGCTACTACCGGCGCCAGGGCGCTGTGGACTGGCATGGCTTTGCCCGGCGTGGTCTGCAAAGTGGTGCCAGCGTGGGACTGGCAGCGGCCTGGGTGGCCAGCGATGCCCTTGAACTGCACGCTTCCTGGCGCAACATCCGCCATGCGCAAAGGCTGGCGTCTGATGCGGCGGTTGATGGTGTGCTGACGCAAAACCCCTGGCACATCGCAGCGCAAGGCCAAACCACACAATTGTTGATGGGTGGCACCTGGACCCATGCCAGCCAGCTCAGCGTGCTCGCCGAGGCTTGGTGGGACGGAATGGCGATGTCTGAGTCCGGATGGCGGCAGTGGCTGCAGCGCAACCAGTCGCTTCTGGCGCAGGCGAGCGCGCCGGTTCCTGTGGCAGCACTGGCCGGCAATCTGGCGTGGCAGGCCGACGCACTGGCCGGTGCTGCCAGCCTGCAGCGCAGCAACCTCTACCTGCGTCTGAGCTGGGAGCGTGACGGCTGGCAACCCTCGGTGGATGTGCTGTATCACCCGGCCGACGGTGGCCACCTGTGGACGCTGGGTTTGCTGCATCAGGGTGACCGTCTGCGTTTGCAGACGGGTGTCCGTCTGGCCGGTGGCCCGGTCGATGCGGTGCTGCGTCAGTTGCCCAGGTCGCGGCAGGTTTTTGTCAGTCTGGTTCGGTCTTTTTGAGCAGCACCAGGCAAGCATCCAGATGCTGACCGATGGCCTCGAACATGGCGGTCGCGCTGCTGATCGCCAGCGTGTGCTCAGCGCTCGGGCAGTTCGCCTGAGCGAAGTCCCAGAATTCCTGCCAACGGGCTGCTGTGTGTGCGCCATAACCGTCAAAAAACGTGCTGGGCAGCTGCGGTGGCGGCAACTGATGCAGATTGCGCGCGATGTATTGCCCGCCCTGCGTGGCCCCTTCCAGTGTGTAGAGCAGCCCCACCAGTGCGCCCACGCTGTCGGGGGTGGGCAAACTGATGCTGACCGGCAGGGGCGAGCGGTGCAGGGCCCGTAGATCGGCATCGATGGCCGCCACCTTGCGCCGCGCCGCATAGTCAAAAAGCCCGGGGTTGGCCGCCAAAAACGCCAGCAGGCGGGTTTCGATGACCGCATGAACCCCATGCAGGCTAGCCAATGCATCGCCGTACTGGGTTGCGCTCAGATCTTCCCTCAACAATGGCGCCAGCAGCGGGTGATGGTCCAGCCGGTGGTGTGCCGCCTTGGTGGCCAGGCGCAACTGCGCGTGAAGCTTGGCAGATAAGTCCTGAGCGGTCATCATGGATTCTCGATGAACAGTGTCCCGTTCAAGTGGGTCAAGGGGCGGGTGTCGGAAAACACCATCACGCGGTGATTCAGAATACATCCGACCTGGCCAGCCGCGCCGAGAGCGCCTCGATTGGCACGGGGCGGCTGAAGAGGTAGCCCTGATAGTGCAGGCAGCCCAGGCTCGCCAGCACATTGCGCTGCGCCTTGGTTTCGACACCTTCTGCAATGACAGTCATGCCCAGATTGTGACCAAGCGCCACAATTGTCTTGGCAATCGCCGCATCGTTGTGGTCGGTGACAATGTCCTGCACAAAGGACTGGTCGATCTTGAGCTGATCCAGCGGCAGACGTTTCAGGTAGGTCATTGACGAGTAGCCGGTGCCAAAGTCATCCAGCGAGAACAGCACCCCATGCGTTTTGAGGCGCCTCATTTTGGCGATGATGTCCTCGGGCTGTTCGAGCAGCAGGCTCTCGGTCAACTCCAGCTTGAGCCGATCCAGTCGCGCGCCCGACTGGACCATCGCGGCCAGCACACGTTCGACAAAATCCGCTTGCGCAAACTGGCGTGCGCTGACGTTCACCGCGAGCGTCAAGTGGGCGCTGGCCTGATCTGTCGCCCACAACGCCAGCTGCTGGCCGGCACGGTCAAGCACCCATTGACCCAGCGGCAGGATCAGGCCGGTTTGTTCTGCCAGCGGGATGAATTCGTTCGGTGGCACCAGACCGCGTTGCGGGTGCTGCCAGCGCACCAGCGCTTCGGCCCCGGTGAGCTTGCCTTTCTGGTCTACTTGGGCCTGGAAATAAAGCAGGAACTGGTTTTGCTTGAGTGCCAGGCGCAGGTCCACTTCGAGCACGGCCCGTGCCTGCACCGCCGCCTGCATGTCCGGGTCAAAGAAACGCAAGGTGTTTCGTCCGGCCGCTTTGGCCTGGTACATGGCGGTATCGGCGCGTTTGATCAGTTCATCTGCGGTCACCTGTGTCCCGCAAAACAGTGCCAGCCCAATGCTGCAGGTACAGAAATGGCTGATGGTGCTGGGGTTGTCGTCGCTGCCGGTCAGAGCCAGTTCAAAGGGGTGTCCGAGGCTTTCCAGAAACTTCTCGCCCACGGCTTCGGCCTGCAGCGCAGCCAGGTCACCGCCGCCCAGGTCTTCAATGATGACAATGAACTCGTCACCACCGATGCGGGCCACCGAGTCACCGGCGCGGGCGCTGTGCTGCAAGCGCTTGGCCACATCGACCAGCAGCAAATCACCGGCCGCATGGCCCCGGGTGTCGTTGAGCGACTTGAAATTGTCCAGATCCAGCAGCAGCACCGCGCCGGGCCGTTGGCGCCGCTGTGCATTGACGATGGCCTGCTGCAGGCGGTCCATCATCAGGCGCCGGTTGGGCAGTTGGGTCAGGTGGTCATAAAAGGCCAGCAGCTCGATCTTGTCCGCCGCGGCTTTGCGCTCCGTCAGGTCGGTGAGGGTTCCGACATAGTGGCTGACCGGTCCTTCGGCACTTTTCACCGCCGTGATCGACAGCCAGCAATAAAACTGCTCGCCGTTCTTGCGACGATTCCAGACGTCTGCCTGCCAGGAGCCGGTTTGATGGATGCGCTGCCACATGTCGGCGTAAAAGGCCGCATCGTGTTTGCCGGATTTCAGGATGCGCGGATTCTGGTTAACCACTTCGTCGGCACGCCACCCGGTGATTTGCGTGAAAGCATGGTTCACCCGCAGGATAAGTCCCTTTGAGTTGGTGACCATCATGCCTTCGTGGGATTCAAAGGCCGTAGCGGCGATGCGCAGGTCGGCCTCGGCACGCAGCCGATCCGAGATGTCGATCACCAACCGGATGACAGCGTTGATTTCGTTGTTGGCATCGCGAATCACCGTCACCAGCAGGTCGATCCACACCTGGCCCTTGGAACGCGTCAGGTAGCGCTTTTCCATGCGGAATGCGTCACGCTTGCCCGACATGAGTTCGGCAACATGCAGAGCCTCCAGCACCTGGTCATCCGGGTGGGTGAACTCTGCCACATTCAGGCCCAGCAGCTCATGGCGCGGGCAACCCAGTATGCGGGCCAGGCTGTGGTTGGCCTCGAGCACCCGTCCCTCCAGATCGGTGATCGAGATGCCGATGTAGGCACGTTCAAATACACCGCGAAATCGTGCCTCGCTCGCATGCAAGGCCATCTCAGCCCGTTTGCGTTCTGAAATGTCGGTGAACAAAGCCACTCGTCGGTGCAGCTTTCCGGCGTCGTCGTAAATGCTGTTGATGGTCAGCAACTCTGGGTAGACCTCGCCGTTTTTGCGCCGGTTCCAGATCTCGCCACTCCAGACACCACGCGCTTGGAGCGTGGCCCACATATCCTGGTAAAACCGGGCATCATGGCGTCCGGATTTCAGCACCATGGGGGTCTGGCCGATCACCTCGGCCGGACGGTAGCCGGTCAGCGCTGTGAAGGCCGGGTTGATGTTGAGGATGACGTTGTTCGCGTCGGTCACGACCATGGCCTCGCTGCTGTTCTCGTACACCGATGCAGCAAGCCGTCTGGATTCGTCGGCCACTTTGAGTTGCTGGCGCAAAAAGACCTCGGCCAAAGTCAATGAAAGCGCTTGTGCAGCCTCGGTTTCGGGGTCACTCCAGTGTTGCGCCTCGCCGCGCCGCGTCTGAACCCAGCGCGCGAACGAGCGGCGTGGTGCGAGCTTGGGGCCGATCTCGTCCTGCACCAGCTGTTTGTCCGCCTCGCCGGCCCAGGTGGTGGACTGGATCACTTCCTCTCGGAACCAGAGCAAGCAATGCCCGGCCGACGGGTCCAGCCGGATGGCCAGCAGCCCAGACGCCTGCCTGGCAAAGGCAACTGCAGGCGGGTAGTCCTGGGCCAGCGCATGGGTGGCATAAGTCTGGCGCAGTATCAGTTGTGGACGCAACCATTGCAGCAAAGCGGGCCAATATTCAGGGTCGGGGGCCGGGCCGATGGCCGTCAGTTCGTCACCGGTGGCAATCAAAGCGGCACTGGCGTGAACCAGGCCCAGCACCTCTTGTTGCAGCGCCGGCATCAACAGTGCACCAGGACTGGCGGACTGCGCCAATCCCGCTGGCCCGCCCAGCAGCGGCAGCAAGTCGCGCACCCGGCGCTGGTAGCGCTTGCTTTCGTCAAAGACCATGGCAGACAGCCGCAGAGCCACGGTCTTGGCCAGCATTTCCATGCTTTGACGCAGGCGAAACGCGAGCTGGCGCGGCTGCTCGTGATGGCAGGCGATCAGACCCCACAACTTGCCGTCCTGCAGCAGCGATATCGTCAGCGAGGCGCTCACGCCCAGATTGCCCAGGTATTCGAGGTGAATCGGTGACATGCTGCGCAGCACGGAAAACGACAAATCAAGGGTGCAGTGGGCGGTGTCTTTTCCCCACTGGTGCAGCGGAACCGCCGCAGCGCCCCGGTTGACCAGCATGCGTACCAGATTGCGGGTGTACAGGGCGCGAGCCGGTGGTGGAATGTCCGATGCCGGGAAATGGTTGCCGAGCAAGGACCCAATGCCTTCGCGGCAGGTTTCGGCAATGACCTTGCCATTCCACTGGGGATCAAACTGGTACACCATGACCCGGTCAAAGCCGGTGATGGCCTGCACCTGGCTGGTGATGATGCTGGCGAAGTCTTCCAGCGTGTCGGTGGCAGCCAGCATCGACGTCATCAGGCGGTCGATGGCATCCACTTCCATCGGATATACCAGTTCCGCCTGCGGGTCGTACCCCTCGATTTCGACCACCCGCAAGCTTCCCGATCGGTGAACTTGTGCCTGGCGCAGCTGCTTGTCAGCGCCCAGCAGCAGTGTGACAGCCTGCGGATGATGTCCGGCCTGTGGCATGCCTAACGCTGCAATGGCGCGACAGGCGGCTGCACCGAGCAGTTCCTCGGCGCTGCGACCCAGCGCATGTGCCGCTGTCAGTGCAAGCGTCTCATGCAGATTGCCGCTGGCAATTTGTACTTGCCATTGCTCATCGATCGCCAGCAACGCACCGTGGCGCTGGATGGCACCAATTTGCGCAATGGGTTCATTCTCGCAACGCTTGAGCGCCTCGGACAAAGCGGCAGACTGTGGATCCAACGTAGACTTTCTTTGCTCACTTTTGAGGCTATTGAACCTCAATCAAGTGCGATCACCCTTGATTTTTTTCAGCGGATTATCCGCCATTTGTCCAGGACGGTTTCAGGCGGGCATTCGGCATTGACACCCGGCTAACGAACACCGCTGGCGCGTCACATCGCCTTGAAAAGTCCGGCGTAGAGTCGGCTGACCGTCAGTTTGCCGGGCAGACCGCGCAGCCGCAACAAGGTCTTGCCACTTTCATCGCGGCTCGCCGATTCGATGCAGTGACTGTTGACCACCGTGCCACGGTGAACCTGCCAGAAGCGGTCGGGATCGAGCTGAGGTAGCAGTTCCTTGAGTGGTGTGCGGATCAGGTATTCGTGCTGGGCAGTCAGCACCCGGATGTATTTGTCAGCCGCTTCAAAGTACAGCACGTCATCAATCGGCACGAGGCGCACGCTGTTGCCAACGCCAACCTGAAGCAGCTTGAGCCATGTCCCGCCAGGACCTGGGCCAGGCCTTTCGGCCTGCTGCAGCAACTCGCGAAGTTGCGCCATGGTGGTGTCGAGCTGTTGGGTATCAGCACCTTGGGCCGCCTGCGGGGGGTGATTCTGCCTGGACCGCAGCGCCAGCGTGCCTCGAAGTTTTGCCACGGTTTTTTGCAGTCGCGCCGGATTGAGCGGCTTGAGCAGGTAATCCATCGCCTGCGCCTCAAAGGCCTGCAGCGCATACTGATCGTAAGCGGTGACAAAAACCAATGCCGGAAAGGGCTTGGCGACGTTGTCCCACAGATCGGCCAGTTCGGCTGCGGCCTCCAGTCCACCCATGCCAGGCATACGGATATCAAAAAACAGCACATCCGGCTGCAGGGCCAGCGCCTCGCGCACCGCTGTGCCGCCATCTGCCACGGTGGCCAGCAGTTTCAGCTCGGGCCAGGCGAGGACCAGTTCAGCCTTCAGGGCTGCTGCCAACAGCGGTTCATCTTCGGCGATCAAGGCCGTCGGGTGTTGGGGTCGGGTGTTCATTGTTTGGCATCAAATGTGGCTTCAGCGCTTGTACCACAAGGTTTCATAGCTATCAATTCAAGTCTTGCAGTGGGGCCAAAATGGGTCTGCAGGCGTTCACGAACCTGAACCAGCCCGAAACCGTCGGTGGTGATGGCATCTGCATTTTGATCCAGTCCCACTCCGGTGTCTTGCACCACCAGGCTCACCCGGTCAGCCTTGCGGCTGGCCCGAACCGTGATGCTGCCACCTTCGAGTTTGGGTTCAAGTCCGTGTTTGATCGCGTTTTCCACCAGCGCCTGCAGCAGCAGTGGCGGGAGCGGCAGCTCGGCCAGTTCAGGCGCCAGATCAAGGGTGTAGCTCAGGCGCACACCCATGCGCACCTTGATCAGTTCGAGGTAGTCGCGCAAGCGTTCAAACTCGGTCCGCAGCGGGTGCGCGGTCGCGCGCGAGGCGGTCAGGGTGGCGCGCAGATAGTCCACCAGGTGGTCCAGCATCTGCTGGGCGCGGGGTGGGTCCAGGGTGATCAGCACGCGCAGATTGGCCAGCGTGTTGAACAGCATGTGGGGTTCCAGTTGGCTCTGCAGCAGCCTGAGCTGGGCTTGCGCCGCCTGACGCTGAACTGCTTCCATTTCACGTTGCGAGCTTTGCAGCTTCAGTTGCGCGGTGGCCAGTTGTTCCCGGCTCATGAAAAAGTAGGTGCTGGCGGCACCGGCCATCAGGCTGATGACCAGAAAGCCCAGGGCCTGGTTGGGGCGACTGGTCCAGAAAGACAGCTGGTGGTGCGGAAAAAACCACTGCGCCAGCAGCGTCCCCACCACATAGCCCATGGCGGCGCAGACCGGAACCAGCCAGAACAGACGTCGCCACTGCGTCTGCATGTCTTTGATCAGCCAATACTGGGTAAAGTCAATCAAGGCCCAGATGCTCAGTCCGATGCATTGTGAATAGACCAGGTTCTCCCAAAGGCCGCGGCCCATGAAAGTGGCGATGCCCAGAGCGATCACGGTGTTGAACACGATGATCTGAAGGGCACGTCGCAAGGTGGGTTTCTGCTGCATCACCTGATTGTTCACGAGTTGGTGTCAGTCGTGCTGCAAAACACGACGAAGCGGCCATTTCAATCCGTCAAACGGGTTTTGGGTGGCGTGAAATGCCACCTGCGATGGCACGAACGGACAGCCAGCCCGAGCTGGCGATAATCGCGGCACTGCGGAGGTGCGAGTGTGGATATTGTGTTGTTGATCAAGGCGGCCATCATGGGCCTGGTGGAGGGCCTGACCGAGTTCTTGCCGATTTCAAGCACCGGGCATCTGATTCTGGCGGGGGCATTGCTGGGGTTCGACGACGAAAAAGCCAAAGTGTTTGACATTGCCATCCAGACGGGTGCCATTTTTGCCGTGATTCTGGTGTACTGGCAGAAAATACGCGACACCCTGGTGGCGCTGCCGACCCAGCGTCAGGCGCAGAGTTTCGCGCTCAACGTGGCGATTGCGTTTTTTCCGGCGGTGTTGCTGGGCCTGCTGTTTGGCAAGGTGATCAAGGCGCATCTGTTCACACCGGTGGTGGTTGCCAGCACCTTTATCGTCGGTGGCTTTATCATTTTGTGGGCCGAGGCGCGCCAGAAGCGCCACCCGGCGCTGGCGCGCATCGACGATGTGGACGCCATGAACGCCATGGACGCACTCAAGGTGGGTTTGGTGCAATGCCTGGCCATGGTGCCTGGCACCAGTCGCAGTGGTGCCACCATCATTGGCGGCATGTTGCTCGGACTGTCGCGCAAGGCGGCCACCGATTTTTCGTTTTACCTGGCCATTCCCACCCTCATCGGGGCGGGTGCCTACAGTCTGTACAAAGAGCGCGCATTGCTGTCGCTGGCAGACCTGCCACTGTTCGGGGTCGGGCTGGTGGTGTCGTTTTTCAGCGCCTGGTTGTGTATCCGCTGGTTGCTGCGTTTTATTTCCACCCACAGCTTTGTCGGTTTTGCCTATTACCGGATTGTTTTTGGTGTGGTGGTGCTGGCCACCGCGTGGAGTGGTGCCGTCAGCTGGACGGCCTGATGCCCGCCTCTCATGCCGGGTGATAGCCGCCAAAACAGCGCAGCGCTTCGCTGGGGGGGAGTGGCCGGCTAAACAGATAGCCCTGGAATTCTTCACAGCCCAGCTGACGCAGAAAGTCCAGTTGCTCCGGTGTTTCAACCCCTTCTGCGATCACACTCATGCCGAAGCTGTGGGCCATGGCGACAATGGCGCGGGTGATGGCTGCATCACCGGCGTCGTGCGTGATGTTGCGCACAAAACCCTGGTCGATTTTGAGGGAGTTGAGCGGATAGCGTTTGAGGTAGGCAAGGCTGGAGTAACCTGTGCCAAAGTCGTCCATCGACAGCTTGATGCCCAGTGCCTTGAGCGCGTGCAGGGTACTCAAAGTACTGGCCACACTTTGCAATGCCAGACTTTCGGTGACTTCCAGCTCCAGCATGTGAGCGGGCAGGCCGGACTCTCTCAGCACCTGCGCCACCAGCGCTGGCAGCTGGCCACTGGCAAACTGACGCACCGACAGGTTGACTGCCACCCGAAAGTCACGCTGCCCAAGATTCAACCATTGCACCGCCTGCGCTGCGGCGGTGCGCAGCACGCTCTCGCCCAATGGGTTGATGATGCCGCTTTCTTCGGCAATCGGGATGAACTCCGCCGGTGACACCCAACCCAGTGTGGGGTGCTGCCAGCGCGCCAAGGCTTCAAAACCCGTCAGCCGGCCGGATCCGACCTGGACCTGCGGCTGGTAATAGACCAACAACTCAGCGTTTGCGACGGCATGATGCAGTTCGTTGTGAATCTGCAATTGGCGGGCTACTTGCCGATTCAAAGTACCATCAAACAGCCGATAGGCCCCAGGTCCGTGCGGCTTGGCGTGGCGCATGGCAGACTCGGCATTGAACATCAGCGATACGGCAGTACATGATGGGTCGCTTGCCTGACAGGCCCCGGCGCTGGCGTTGAGGTGCAGACTTTGGTCATCAATGTCGAACGGTGGCTCCAGCACCTGCATCAACTGCCTGACCTGAGACTCCAGCGCCGTTGCGGGCGCGCTGGTGCGCAGGCAAATACCAAAACAGTCGCCAGCCACCCGAGCAACCGGATCCTGAGCAGCGGATTGTCCGAGTTGCATCACCGCATTTCCCAGTCGGCGCGACACCTCACGCAGCACCAGATCGCCCACGGTCGAACCAAATCCGTCGTTGATGCGTGAAAAACCGTCGAGTCCCAGACACACCACCGTGATGGCCGCCGGCCCTGCACCCTGGTTGCGACGCAGTTCGCTCTCCAGAGTCTGCTCGAAACCCAGCCGGTTCGGCAACGAGGTCAGCGGATCGAACTGAAGCGCCAGGCGAATTTCATCCTGGTGACGCACCGTGGCTTGCGCCACCTGCCGGCTGCGACTCAATCGCGTGCCAATGGCTTCGAGCAGTTCGTCGCGCCGGTAGGGTTTGATCAGGTAGTCGTCGGCCCCGAGCGTCATGCCCAGCCTGACGTCGCCGTGATCGGCTTTGGCCGTCAGGATGATGATGGGCAGCAGGGCGGTGGCGGCATCCTGACGCAGTGCCTCAACCAGGCCGAAGCCGTCGAGCCGCGGCATCATCACGTCAGAGATCAGCAGGTCAGGGCAATGGGCACGCGCCTGCTCCAGCGCGTCAAGCCCATCGCAGGCTGCGCTGACTTCGTAACCTTCAAGCTCCAGCATCAATTGAAGGTTCTCGCGCAAACTCGGTTCGTCTTCCGCGATCAGAATTTTCATGAGGGTGTTCCCTGGTGGTCCGTCGGCAGTATTTTCGTTGGCAAAACCACGCTGAAGCAACTGCCCTGGTTGACTTGGCTGCTGACCTCGATGGAACCCTTATGCCAGGTGACCGAGTCACGCACAATCGACAACCCAAGGCCCGTACCGGCGATGGTGCCCACATTGCTGGCGCGTTGAAAGCTCTCAAACAGGCGTGGCAGATCCGCTTCGGGAATGCCAATGCCCTCGTCCGCCACCCTGATATGCAGCGAATCGGTGCCGACCTTAACCGTGAAAAAGACGGTCTTTCCGTTGGGCGTGTACTTCAGTGCATTGCCGAGCAGGTTGCCAAGGATGTTTCGCAGCAGCGTGTCATCGAGCCAGAGTTTCATATCGGCGGGCGGCAGGTCAAGCACCAGCCTGACCTGCTCAAAACGTGCCGCCATGCTGCTTCTCAGCTCGTCGATGAGTCCCAGGCAAAAACGTGTCACGGCCAGCGCCTGCGGCTTGAACTCCAGTTGACCTGCGTCGGCACGGCCAATCAACAACACGTTTTCCAGCATGCGGGTCATGCGACGTACAGCATCGTCTATTTTTTTCAGGGCTTCGGCTTTTTGTTCCGGGCGCAGCCGGTTCTGGTAGTGACGCAGCAACTCCACCGAACCATGAATGGTGGCAAGCGGCGTGCGGAACTCGTGCGACGCCATCGAGATAAAGCGCGACTTCATGTCATTGAGCTCGCCCTGTTTTTGCAAGGCTTCGCGCCGGGTCTGCTCAGCCTGCATGCGTGCAGTGGCATCGACCACAAACATCAGGGTGGCGTCGGCAGCGCCCCATTCAATCTTGACCGCAGACAGGTCGAGCCAGCGTATGTCGCCACTTTGGGTAATGACGCGAAAGCCGTAGTGTGTCTCCACTGGCTCGTTGCGCAGTCGGCGCTGGTGCCTCTCGACCACCTGCGCCACGTCATCGGGGTGAATCGTTGCCGTGTAGTGGTTTGACAGCAGATAGTCCAGCGGGTGGCCGACAATGCGCACCATACTGGGGTTGGCAAATACCATGCGCCCGAACTGCACCACAACCACGCCGACGCCCACGCTTTCAATCACCAGCCGGTAGCGCGCCTCTGACTTGCGCAACTCGTCAATCGCCTGATAACGCTCGATGGCACTGCTGACATGGTTAGCCACAAATGACAGGACGTCAGCATCCGATGCGTCGTAATGGATGCTCGGCTCGTAGCCTTGCACCGTCAGCACCCCGGCGGTCACACCATGGATCTGCATCGGCACGCCCAGCCACGAGGTGAAGCTCATGTCGCCACTGCCCTCGGTGACTTCACCCGTTGCCTGCAGCAGGGCCAGGCGCGCTGCGTCGATCAGCTGTGGTTTGGCGGTGCGCAACACAAATTCGGTCAAACCACGCCGATAAGGCACATGGCTGAGCTGCAGGCGGTCTCCATCGCGCTCGTCCACGTAGTAGGGGAAATCCTTCGTATTGGTTTGGGCGTCGTAAAGACACACATAGCAGTTCCTGGCATAGAGCAATTGGCCCAGCAGGCCATGTACAGTTTGCAGAAACTCGTAAAACGATAGATTGGCGGTGGCACGCTCGGCGATGCGGTAAAAAATCCGCTGCAGGGTCTCGGCCTTTTTCTGCTCGGCAGCCTCAGCCTGCAACTCGTCGCCGCGGCGCGCCAGCCACCGGCTGGCAGCCTGCTGTTGTTGTTGCCTCTCGGCCTGCAAGGCCAAATAATCCAGCTCCAATGCCTGCTGCTGTGACTGCAGGTCTTGCAATTGCGCCAGTTGCTCAGACCAGGCGGTCATAAGCGCTCCTGAATCGGCAAGCGCACAGTGAAGCAGCTGCCGACACCGACCTGGCTTTGCACGTCGATGCTGCCGTGATGCGCCGTCACGGCGTCCTTGACGATAGACAGGCCAAGCCCGGTGCCCGTGATCGGGCCAACGTTGCTGGCGCGGTGAAATCGCTCAAACAGGTGGGGCAAGTCGTCGGCCGGAATGCCAATCCCCTGATCGATGACGCTGATTTGCAGCGCTTGCTCAGCGGCATGGACGCGGACCTGCACTTCAGTACCTTCGCGTGCGTACTTGACCGCGTTGCTGAGCAGGTTTCCCAGGATGTTTCGCAGCAGGTTTTCATCCAGCCAGAGAATCGCCTCAGGGCCGGGAAGAACCAGCGTCAATGTGATCTTTGCCATCTGGGTGTGCATGCTGCTGCGCAGCTCATCCACCAGGCCACGGATGAACGTCGCCACTTCGAGCGGGCGGGGTTCGAACGCCAGTTGTCGTGAGTCTGCGCTGCCAATCAGGAGCACTTTTTCAAGCATGCCTGTCATGCGCAGCACGGCGTCATCGACTTTTTTCAGCGCGCCATCCTTTTGCTCGACACTGAGACGATCTTCATAATGTTGCAGTAGCTCGAGCGAGCCGTGGATGGTGGCCAGGGGGGTGCGGAACTCGTGCGATGCCATGGCGATAAAGCCGGATTTCATGGCATTGAGCTCCGTTTGTCGCTGTAGCGCCTGGCGTTGCGTCTGCTCGGCCTGGTGCCTTTCGGTGGCATCCACCGCAAACAGCAAGGTGGCCTGGCGGCGGTTCCAGTCGATCGGCACGGCAGAGAATTCGAGCCACCGGATCTGGCCCTGTGCATCGATGATGCGGGCCGGGTATTGCGGATCCAGCGCCTCGCCACGCTGGCGTTTGGCATATTGATTGGCCGCGGACGCCACATCATCCGGATGGAGAAAGGCCGTCAGCGGTTGCGACAGAATATGCGAGATCGGATGCCCGACGATGCTGGCCATGCAGGGATTGGCAAACACCGCTTGTCCGCCCTGAATGACCACCACACCAAGGTCGACTTTTTCAATGATGGTGCGGTAGCGCCATTCTGACTTGCGCAGCTCCTCAACGGTCTGATAGCGCTCTATCGCATTGCTGAAATGGTTGGCCACAAAACTCAAGATGTCGGCGTCTGATGCCTTGTAGTCATTGCCTGCTTCATAGCGCTGCACCGCCAGCACACCACCGATGGCACCGCGGATCTGCATCGGCACGCCCATCCAGCAGCTGAAACTGAGGTCACCCGTGGCTTCGGTGATCTCACCACTGGCCTGCAACTGGGCGAACCTGGCTGCATCGATGCGCTGCGGCTGGCCGCTGCGCAGCACAAACTCGGTCAATCCACGTCGATACGGCACATCGTTGCATTGCAAGGTGTCGCCATCACGCTCATCGATGTAATAAGGAAAATCCAGCGTGTGTTTTTGAACGTTGTACAGGCAGACAAAGAAATTCCGGGCGTAAATCAGCTCGCCCAGGAGTTCGTGAACGACGCGTGAGAACTCGAAAAAAGTCAGTCCTGCGGTAGCCCGCTCGGCAATGCGATAAAAAACCTCTTGCAGGGTGCGTGCCCGTTTTTGCTCTAGCGCTTCTGCCTGCAGCTCCGCCGTACGTTTTTCGAGCCACTTGGCAATCTCTACACGCTGTTGGTCTACCTCCAGCTGTAGCGCGCGATAGTCCGCCAGCATTGCCGCGTGCTGGCGGCGCAGTTGCTCGCATTGGTGGGTCACCGCATGTGCGTCGGTCATGCCCCAAGTTTGACATATTCGGCGCCGTGATGACGCTTTTGCGATGGCAGGTGGGCATCGTCTGATCGAACCTTTCGGCAATGCTTGCCGGGCGCCGGTTCGGCAAAACGCTACGCCATTGATCAAGCGCAAAAAAAGTGTTCAGAAGGCTGAGCACGAATTTTCAGGAATACGAAACCGTCATATTGAGCAAGGCGGCCTCAATGGCCGCTGCTGCGACATGGGGGCGCTCCATCGGGAACAGATGTCCACCATCGATCAGCATGATGCGTCCTTTGGTGACGCGCCGGGTCAGCGCCATGCCGACCTGTTTCATTTCGCTGGAACGCAGCCCGCCGATGTAGGCCACCGGGCATTTGAGCGGGTGCTTCTTCAGAAGCGACTCCATCTGGTGTGGCAGGGTGTTGTAAATGGTGGTTTCCACATCGCGTTCAAAACGCAGCACCCGCTGCTTCTGGCCATCGATCCAGATGTCGTGGGTGCCGTGGGTAATGTAGTCGGCCAGCACCTGCGGGTCCCATTTCGCAAAAGCCCGTTTGCCCTGGAAGTGTGCGAGGGCCGCTGCGGCGTCGGGCCACTGGTTGCGCCGTTTGCGACTGACCGCGCCGGGTGATACTGACCTGACCAGTTGGGTCTGTTTGGCCACGCCCAGCGCGGTGGCGCGCCAGCCACCCACCACCGGGGCATCGAGCAGCAAAACGCCACGCGCCAGCTGCGGCGCCTGCGCCGCGGCCATCAGGCTCAGGTAGCCGCCCAATGAATGGCCGACCAGCCACACTGCCGCGCCGTTCTGATGAACCTGATCCTGGGTGAAATCCAGCAGTTGTTGCACTAGATGGGGCCAGTTGCTGGTGACCGGATAACGCGGATCGTGACCAAACTGGTCGACGGCCGCGACCGCCATGCCGCGCTGCTTCAGGTCCCGGAACAAAACGCCGTAGGTTCCCGCACCAAAGCTGTTGGCGTGGGAGAAAACCAGGGGCATGGCAGCGGTCATTCAGATCAGCTTTTCGTCGGGAGTGCTGATTTTGCGCAGCGGCAGGCTGCGACCCGGCGGCTGGATCAGCGGTACCTCGGTCTTGCCGTCGTCCCAGGTGGGGTCTTCAATGCTGTCAAACACTTCGCGCAGCTTGATGCCCCAACTGTTGTGCATCATCTTGAAGTAGGGGTTGTTCTCGTCGATGCACACCACCTTGTCAGTCTGGAAACGATGGGCTTCATACACCACCAGATCCAGCGGCAGACCCACCGACAGGTTGGACTTGAGGGTGGA
The DNA here is from genome assembly GCF_018063565.1 of Rhodoferax sp. Taxonomy (GTDB): domain Bacteria; phylum Pseudomonadota; class Gammaproteobacteria; order Burkholderiales; family Burkholderiaceae_C; genus Rhodoferax. The sequence continues at coordinate 1,579 of NZ_JAGPBB010000052.1, read as the reverse complement.
GTCCATCGACACCAGCGCGCACTTGGCAGCCTCGTCCAGTGGCGTGTGCGGCGTGATGACACGATCCAGCACCGGTTTGCCATACTTGGACTCGCCAATCTGGAAATACGGCGTCTCGGGTGTGGCCTCGATGAAGTTGCCCGCTGAATACACCTGAAACAGGCGCATGCCCTCGCCGTGGATCTGTCCGCCAAAGATGAGCGACACATTGAAGTCGACGCCCGCCTGTTTCAGTGCGGCGGCATCGCGGTCATAAACGTGGCGGATGGCCGCACCCAGCACCCGGGCCGCGTCAAACATGCTCTTGGCGTTCCAGATCGTGATGGGGTCGCTGTCGTCGCCGTCCTTGAGTTTCTCGATCTGCAAAATTTCGCGCACCGACTGGGAAATGCTCAGGTTGCCCGCCGACAGAAGCACCATGAAGCGGTCGCCTGGTTTTTCATATACGATCATTTTGCGAAAGGTACTGATCTGGTCCAGACCGGCGTTGGTGCGTGAGTCGGACAAGAAAACCAGTCCGGCGTTGAGTTTGATGGCGACGCAATAGGTCATAGTTGATCGATTGAGGCAAAGGAGCAAGTGTAGAGGCAGCGCAAGCGTCGGCCGCAATAGCCCGCGGTTACTCGTCATTGGTCACCGACTATTGGGCCCGCGTGAGGTTTGCCTTGGGCCGACTTCTTTCCGAAAACTTGGTAACCTGAAAGTGGCATTCAGGGCTTCATTTTGTCAATCGAACCTGCCTGAAGCACCAGCGCTGGCGGTCAGGCAAACTCAAGCGAGTCAAGCACCTATTTGGCTTTGATGGTGTAGCTGCCGTCAGCGGCCCACTTGATATCTGCGTCAAGAAAGGCGGTTTTCAGCTCGGGCTTGTACAGTTTGACCATGTCATAGGCCTCGCCGCTGCGCCCGCCGGCACCACAAAAAAAGATGATGGGTTTGTCGGTGGGCAGCTTGTCAATGCTCTTTTCCAGTGTATTGATGGGGAAGTTGACCGCCCCCTTGAAGGTGCCGGCAGCCACCTCTTGTGGCTCACGCACGTCGATCAGGTGCACTGTGCCCGGAGCCTCTTTGTAGATGCGCTCAAACGATGCCACCGTGATGGTGCCAGCATCTTTGCCAGCTTCCATCATGGGTGGCGGTAAGGCGGCGGGCAAGCCAGAGTTTTTGACCCAATCCGGCATACCTTCTTCATACACACGAATATTGGTATAGCCCAGCTTTTCAGCTCTGAAAGCCGAGTTATGACTGAGCACACAGGTCGGGCCATCGCAATAGAAAATCAGCAATTTGGATTTGTCGGCTGGCAGCAGCTTGGGGGCGAGCTTGTCAAACTGCGAATCGGGCAAGTTCACTGCGGTGGGAATGTGCCCCAGGTTGAACTTGCGCGCTGCGGGCCGTGCATCGATGATCATGGCCGCATCGCTTTTGCCTGCCACCGCATAGGGCTTGACAAATGCAAGGTCCACAATGTGGCTGTAGCGCTTGAACGTTGCGCTGGCAGCGGGCGCAGCCGGCTCAGCGGCGGCCTGTGCATAGACCACCGTGCTGCAAAACATGGGCAGCATGACCAAAGTGGCGC
>NZ_JAGPBB010000123.1 GCF_018063565.1 Rhodoferax sp. | reverse complement strand
TTATCCGGAACTCACAATGGCCACCCCAAAACAGATGGCCCCACCGAACTGCAAGCCGCTTCGGGCTACGCCCTTCGCGCCTTGCAGTTCGGTCAATAACTTACACCACTACCTGGGACATTACCAGACGATGGAGCAAATAAGGATCGAAACGGCGACAGCTATGGAAAAAAGTCACGGCCGTGCGGTATTGGTTGCGGGCGCAACCGGCCTTGTGGGTCGGGAAATCGTCGCAATCCTGCTTGCCGACAAAATGAATCGCGTGGTTCACTGCGTCGGTCGAAGGCCCCTGGCGCTACGGCATCCAAGACTGCAAAGTCATGTCGTTGATTTTGCTGCCCTGCCAGTGCTGCCCAGAATGGATGACTGCTTTATCGCCTTGGGGACCACGATCAAGGTCGCCGGCAGCCAAGCCGGCTTTTGCGCAATAGACCTGGACGCGGTCGTTGCAGTCGCCAGAGCGGCTCAGTCTGCCGGCGCGACAAATTTTGGCGTGATCAGCGCCATGGGTGCCAATCCAAAGTCTTCAGTTTTCTACAACCGCACCAAGGGTGAGATGGAACTTGCACTGGCCAACATGGGGTTGACAAGCCTGGTGATTGCGCGACCATCATTGCTGGACGGCGACAGGGCAGCATTGGGTCGACCAGAGCGGGGTGGCGAGGGTTTTGGCCTGGTTTTAGCGCGCCGACTTCGACCCCTGATCCCGGCGAACTACCGCGCCATTTCGGCCCAAGATGTTGCACACGCCCTTGTCCGCGCCGTCCGTGCAGCACGGCCAGGGGTGGTGACGCTCATGTCTGGCGAGATGCAGGGCCCTGGGTAGCTTTGCAGGTTTGCGGTGCCAGCCACGGCATCGACGCCCTCAAGGCCTGATGGTCAATTGACGCCATCGCGGTCGGTGTTTCACTCACCCGGGCGGGTGCCTTTTGCACTTCCGTCGATGACGCATCGTTGCCACGATGCGTCATCTCGATACCCGTTCTCAAATCAAAAAAGTCGTGCCCTGACGGTTGCGCTGATTTGAGACCACGATCCATGAATGTCCTGACCCAGGTCAATGACCGATCAATGGTGCCTCATTACCATGAAGCATCTTGATCTGTCATCCCTATGGCAATCTCGAACCCCCTTGCAAACCGGCTTCCTCCGTGTCATCTCATGAGGCTCACCTATGACCCATCGTGAACAACTTCAATATCAGCAAAAGCTTGGAACAGCCACTCAGGCCGCTGCACTGGTTAAATCGGGTGACCATGTCTTCATGGGCGAATTTGTGCAAAACGTCGAGGCCGTGGATGCTGCTCTTGCTTTGAGGAAAAACGAACTCAAAGACGTTATCCTGACCACAACAACCCGTGTGAAACCCCTGCAGTGCGTTGATGCCGATCCGGGGAGGGAGTCATTTATCTGGGATGACTGGCATTTTTCAGGCTTGGGTCGCAAGTACGGTGAGCGGGGCCTCGCCAGCTATATCCCATTGTGCTACCACCAAGGTCCCCAGAACGTCACGCTCTATGAGGAGCCAGACATTGCCGTTGTGCAGGTGACGGCCATGGATGCCAACGGATTTTTCAACCTCTCAACCAGTTGCTCGATGACCCCGGCCTATTTGAGCAAGGCCAGAAAAATCATTGTCGAAGTGAACAACATGGCGCCTCGATGCCTGGGCGGACTTGACGAATCCATCCACATTTCCAGGGTGGACATGGTGGTTGAAGGACCCAACAGTCCTTTGGTTCAACTTCCCGAGGCTGCCGTCAGCGAAGCCGATCGATTGGTCGCGGCACACGTCATGGAATTGCTGGAAGATGGCTCGACGATTCAACTCGGCATCGGAGCGCTGCCCAATATTGTCGGTGCATTGATCGCCAAAAGCGATCTGAAGGATCTTGGCGTGCATACCGAGATGCTGGCTGACTCCTATGTCGACATGTACCTGGCCGGGCGAATCACTGGCAAGCGAAAAAGCATCGACCGCGGCAAGATGGTTTACACCTTTGCCATGGGTACACAAAAACTCTACGATTTTCTTGACAACAACCCGGCGGCAGCGATTTTTCCTGTGTCTTACACCAACGATCCCTGTGTCATTGGCCGCAACCCCAAGGTCATTGCGATCAACAATGCCATTGAAATCGACCTGTTCACACAGGTCGCCAGCGAGTCCTCAGGATCGCGCCAAATCTCGGGAACCGGTGGGCAACTCGATTTCATCATGGGGGCCTACCGATCTGAAGGAGGCAAGGGTCTCATCTGCATCAACTCAACCTTCAGAAAGAAGGACGGCACCATTGGCTCGCGTATCGTGCCGACGCTGTCTCCGGGAACCATCGTCACCTGCCCGCGCTCGATCGTCCACTACGTTGTGACTGAGTTCGGTTGCGCGCAGTTGAAGGCAAAGTCGACCTGGCAGCGGACAGAGGCGCTCATCAACATTGCGCACCCTGATTTCAGAGAACAGCTTGTCAGCCAGGCGCAGACCTTGGGCATCTGGCGTCGTTCCAACAAGGTGATGTAAGGCTCACCGCGGGTCCAAGGATCTCCCATTTGGAAAGCGAACACCGACCGATTGGCAACGCGACAGAAAGCGGGCGCCAGGACGGAAGACGCCTTGCCACCGGCTTGCCACTAATGAGTCCGGAAAAAGAGTAAAAGACCCGTTGTTGCCGACTCGGGCTGATTCCAGGCAGGTAGTGATCGACCGGTGACAAGCGATCAACTCAAGGCTCCTGCAGCCATAGCCTGGCCGAAGCCACATCCGTGAAATACGCCAGCGGATACTTTGTGAGAGCGGCGAACCCGCCTACCAAGTCTCGAATGCCCGCGTCGGTTGTGACGATGGCAACTTTTACCGTGGCGTTCAAGAATGCAGCACCAAGTCCATGCGCCGCCGCCATCAAGACGTCCTTGTTGCTGACCGCATGATCGGTGACCTCAAGAAAATCATTGATTGAGTAGCGCAGTCGGTCGTAATCAGGATCACGATGGTTTTCATAGATCGAAGCAAGAAACTCTTCGGGAGTCACGAAGCCACTGAACTTTTTATAAACACCGTTCTTTTCACGGGTCAGTACGTAAGGCACAAAATTCTCCAAATCGCAAAGTGACTTTATTGAGGCGTCAAATTATGAAGCATTGGTCAGCTGGTCTTGTCGGTTGGGTCCACTCCTGTTGCGGGAATCGTGATCCACAACATCAAATTGTTTGGTTTGGCGAGCTGCAAGATTCAGGTGACAATCATGTCAGTCTGGCGTGAGCGCGCCGATGGATTGAACAGGTGAATCAAAGTGAGTATTGCCAAATCAGTTGCCGAAGCCGAGTCCCAGTTGTCGCAGTCCCATGCCGACGAACTGATCAAGAGCATTGCCATTCCCGCACGCCCTGAAACGCTGCTATTGCTGGAGCGGGAAATGGGTTTGGAAGAGCCGAACTTCGGGCGGATCGCGCGGCTTGTGGCGACCGACGTCACGTCCACCGTTGCCGTCTTGCGGACCGTCAATTCACCGTACTTTGGCCTGACGCGGCGCTGCGAAACGATCGAGCAGGCGATCTCGATGATCGGGCTCAAGCAGCTCAAGGTTCTGGTCACTCGGCTCACCTTGCAAAACATGATGCGCGGCGAAGGGCAAAAACTGACCCGCTTCTGGGATGTGTCAAGCAAGCGCTCGTTCGGCATGGCACGTATGGCGCGCGAACTGAGACTGGTGGATGTGGACATCGCACAGACCTTCGGCCTGTTCTGTGATGTGGGCATCCCGCTGCTGTTGCAGCGCTTTGCCGACTATGGCAAGACACTGATGGCATGCAACAGTGAACCCGACGTGTCATTCACCGAAGTCGAACAAAGCCGGCACCATACCGATCACGCGCTGATTGGCGCCATGATGGCACGCAGTTGGGGCGTGTCGCCGGCGCTATGTCTGGCGATCCGGATGCACCATGATTACGCAGTGTTTCTGGACCACAAGGTGCCGGAAACCGTGACGCGTCTGATCGCCATGGGCTTGGTGGCCGAAGTAGCGATCCAGCGTTTTGCCGGCATGAATGCCAGCACCGAGTGGAACAAGGGTGGCGATTACGCCGCGGGTGCACTGGTGTTCAGCGACATGGATGTCGAGGAGTGGATCGATCGCCTGCACCACGACTTTGCCACTGGCGTGGCCTGAATTCGCACCGCAGCACCTATTGCGACATCTCCAGACGGACCACATGACTCTCTTTGGCGGGCCAGGTGCGCCCCACCACCCGCTCGACCACGTCGGTGTGCACTTCAGCGGCGATAGCTCGGTATTGTGGTTTGCTCAATGTGACGCGGCTGGTGCCGGGGTTGACACCGCCCACTTGGGTGCCAGGTGCAGGTGTGCGTCCATCGAGCACACTGTGGTGCACGGTCGGGTCCAACGTACCCCGCAAGCGTTCCATGTCGATGATGGAAAAAGCCGGCAAGTCGGCATCCGCGATACGGCTCGCCTTCAGGTTGAGTAAATCGGTGCCGCGCGCAAACGGGCTGCGGTAAATGTGCGTGGCCGCATAACCGTTGGCACGCACCACGAACTCGTAAAAAACGCCCGGCTGCGCCTGAAACGGCCCCCAGCGCCCGTCCTGACCCACCACCTGCCGGTGCAAGGCATCACCCACGCGCAGTCCACTGTCAGGGTGCACCGCATAAATCTCAAGGCGCGCACCAGGAAGCGGCAGGTTGTTGAAGTAATGGGTGGCCGTGCCGGCACGCTCTTCAGACTTTGGACCCATGCCGGTGATGACCCCGCCCAGCGCAAACGCCGCTTGTGGCCAGATGCCGGTCTGGGCCGACGGCTGGCCGGTGATCAAGCGGTAGCTGGCGGCAAACATCGCGGCAGAGAAGGCCCCGTCGCGTTGCTCCGACAAGGGTAGAACCAGACATTGCAAGTCTTTGAATGAGGTCAGGTCAAAGTCTTTCAACGGCAGCGCTTTGGCCACACCGGTCCAAACCGCATCCGGCTGGGCCAGCACCACATGGCTGACGTTTGCCGCGCCACCACTCTGAACGTAATTGCGCACCACCAGCGCGCCGCGCCCCCGACCGATCAGCACCACCTGCTTGGCACCTGTGGCGGCCAGAACCTTGGCCACTTCGGCTTTGACAAACGCCAGATGTTCAGCGTTGGAACTGCGGCCCGACTGCGCCTTGGTGTCGTCATCGCGGGCTTGCGGAAAGGCTTGCTGCAACACGAACAGGCGTGCACGCGGCCAACCGTTGGACTCAAATCTCCAAACCACGTCCTGCCACGTTGCGGCGGACTCACCGTCGCCGTGCACCATCACAATCGGTGCAGCCTGTTCCTGCACCCTGGGGCCATAGGCACATGCCGACAGCGCTATTATCAAAATAGCTGAAAGCGTTTGACTTAAAAGCGCCAGCAGGCGATTCGTTCTAATTTTCATGGGCGGGTGCTCGCCAATACGGTGAGGCCTCCCAGGTAGGGTTGTAACACCGCCGGGACAGTGACCGAGCCATCTGCGTTCTGATAGTTCTCCAGCACCGCAACCAGCGTGCGCCCGACGGCCAGGCCCGAGCCGTTTAGCGTGTGGACCAGTTCGTTTTTTCCCTGCGCGTTCTTAAAGCGGGCCTGCAAACGCCGCGCCTGGAAAGCCTCGCAGTTGCTCACCGAGCTGATCTCGCGGTAGGTGTATTGCGCTGGCAGCCAGACCTCGAGGTCGTAGGTTTTGGCGGCGCCAAATCCCATGTCACCTGTGCACAGACTCATCACCCGATATGGCAGGCCCAGCTTTTGCAAAATCGCCTCGGCATGACCGGTCATGACTTCAAGCGCTTCGTAGCTTTTCTCAGGGTGGACGATCTGCACCATCTCGACTTTGTCAAACTGGTGCTGGCGGATCAAACCACGGGTATCACGCCCGGCGCTACCCGCCTCAGACCTGAAGCAGGGCGTGTGACCGGTCAACAGGATCGGCAGCTCAGCTTCACCGACCACCACGTCGCGTACAAAGTTGGTCAACGGCACCTCGGCGGTGGGGATCAGGTACAGCGCCGTGTTGTCGGGTTGTTCCTCGCCCTCCTGTCCACCCTTTTTGGCAGCAAACAGGTCGCCTTCAAACTTGGGCAACTGGCCGGTACCCCGCAGCGTCTCGCCATTGACGATGTAAGGTGTGTAGCACTCGGTATAGCCATGCTCCTGGGTTTGAACGTCCAGCATGAACTGCGCCAGCGCCCGATGCAGCCGCGCCACCTGGCCTTTCATGACGGTAAAACGTGCCCCGGTCAACTTGACGCCCATCTCGAAGTCCAGGCCCAGCGGCGTGCCCACGTCCACATGGTCTTTGACGTCAAAATCAAAGCAGCGCGGGCTGCCCCAGCTGCGCACCACCACGTTGGCGTGTTCGTCGACACCAATGGGCACGCTCTCGTGCGGCAAGTTGGGCACCGCCAGCAGCAGGTTTTGCAGCTCGCCCTGAATCTGATCGAGCCGTTTGGCCGAGGCGTCAAGCTCGTCCTTGATGCCACTCACCTGCGCCATGGCCGCGGCTGCCTCGTCATGCTGACCCTTGGCCTTGAGCTGACCGATCTGCTTGCTGGCGCTGTTGCGCTGCGCTTGCAGCGCCTCGGTGTGCATCTGGATGGTTTTGCGCTCGGTCTCCAATGCGGCAAAGGCCGCCACGTTGAGGAACAGTTGTGGCGTCTTGCGCGTTTCCAGGCGGGCAACCGCCTGGTTCAGGTCTTTGCGAAGTAAGTTGATGTCCAGCATGATGATTTTTTTAGAGAAATCAGGCTCTAGCCCAATATTTATAAGTAATGTCTGCTATTGATTATGAATTCACATCCAACGCGGCGGTGCTGGCTCCGGTCATTGTTTCAGGACGCAGTCCTTTGGGCAGCGGAAATTTAACCGTCTCGGGCGCACCGGCCATGCTCTGCACTGACAAGGCACCCAAAGCCTTGAGGCGCTCGATCACCTGCATCACCAGGATTTCAGGTGCCGAGGCACCGGCGGTCAGACCCACGCGGGTACGGCCAACCAACCACTGGGGCTGCAAATCTGCCGCACTGTCAACCATATAGCCCGGCGTGCCAAGTTTACGTGCCAGTTCAGCCAAGCGGTTACTGTTGGAGCTGGTGGGACTGCCCACCACGATGACCAGGTCGACCTGACGGCTAAGCAGCTTGACCGCATCCTGCCGGTTCTGGGTGGCATAGCAAATGTCTTGTTGTTTGGGTTCCCGCACGGCCGGAAAGCGCGCCTTGATGGCGGCCGCGATGTCGGCGGCATCGTCCACACTGAGCGTGGTCTGTGTCACCACGGCAAGACGGGCGGTCTGAGCTGGTGCCAGGTGCGCGACATCGGCCACGTCCTCCACCAGATGAATGCCGCTCTCAAGCTGGCCCATGGTGCCTTCGACCTCGGGGTGGCCTTTGTGACCAATCATGATGAACTCAAACCCCTCGCGGGCCAGTTTGGCAACCTCGACGTGCACCTTGGTCACCAGGGGACATGTCGCATCAAAAATCCGGAAGCCCCGCGCCATCGCCTCTTGCTGGACTGCCCGGCTAACACCATGAGCTGAAAAAACAAGCGTTGCGCCTGCAGGCACCTCATCAAGAGCTTCAATAAAGATAGCACCTTTGGCTTTCAGATCATTTACCACATAGGTGTTGTGCACAATTTCATGGCGCACATAGATGGGTGCGCCAAATTTGGCCAGGGCTTTCTCGACGATTTCGATGGCACGGTCTACCCCGGCACAAAAGCCCCGGGGCTCGGCCAGGGTGATGGATGCCACAGCCGGCAACACATTAGCGCTCATAACACACCAATCAAACTCACTTCAAAACTCACCGGTTGGCCCGCCAGCGGATGGTTGAAATCAAACAGCACGGCCTCACCCTTGGCGTCCCGCCTGAAATCCAGAATGGTGCCGGCAAACTGCCCCTTGCCGTCTGGCGTGGGAAACTGCAGTACATCACCGACAGCGTAGTCGTCACCGGGTACACCCATATCGTCAAGCACCTGGCGCGCCATCCACTGTTGCATGGCAGGGCTGCGTTCGCCAAAGGCGGCACCTGCCGGCAAATCAAAGGTGGTATGGGTACCTTCGGGCAAACCCAGCAAAT
>NZ_JAGPBB010000122.1 GCF_018063565.1 Rhodoferax sp. | reverse complement strand
AACACAAAATAGAAGGACGAGCCAATCCAGGCGATGGCGGTGATCACATGCACCCAGCGCAACAACAGATTGGCCCAGTCAAGGTAGTAACTTTCCATTCAAGATTCCATTTCTAAGGGGTCTGCGGATTTGCCGCCCGACGCCAGCACCTGCAAGACTTGTGCCGCAACCGACACCGCAATCACCTCCGGCTGCTTGCCACGGATGCCATGCAAACCAATCGGGCATTGAACCCGCGTCATCTCGGCCTCCGTAAAGCCCCGTTGCGCCAGCCGGTTCCGAAAAGTGGCCCATTTGCTTTGGCTGCCAATCAAGCCGATCCAGCTCAGGTCCGCATTCTGCCGCTGTCGCGACAGACAGGCAGCCACCACATCCAGGTCCTGCGCGTGACTGAAACTCATGATCAGCACCAGCGCACGCGCCGGCATCGACGGCACGGCCAGTTGCACCGGCTCCGACAGATCACTCACCACGTTGTCTGGCAACTGGAGCGGGAAGATGCCTTCGCGGCTGTCGATCCATTGCACCTGAACCGGCAGGCTGGCCAACAGTCGTACCAGCGCCGCACCCACGTGGCCGCCGCCAAACAACACCAGCCACGGCCAACGGGCTCGTACCGCGTCAAATTGTTGACGCAGCGCCGGCACATCGACCGCGCTGACGCGCTCATAACGCAGATGCACTTCGCCACCACAGCATTGGCCCATTGACGGGCCCAGCGGATACCGCATCAGCACTGGCGCAGATGATGGATCACCCAGCAGAACGCGCGCTTGCGCCATGGCTTGCCACTCCAGTTGCCCACCGCCCACGGTGCCCAGGCAAGACTGATCGAAGACGGCCATCCAGGCATCAGACTCGCGCGGAACCGAGCCGCGATGGGCCTGCACCCGCACCAACACTGCCGGTGCATTGGCCAGCAAAGTCAGAAATTCAGTGGCTTGTGACACAAAAGCTTACCTTTTCCTTCGCAACAGGTTTGCCACTTGGGCCGGATTTCAGGCACATTACGGGGCTTGCCATATGCTCGTATGACCCACCAGAACCCTGCACATGCCTAAACGCCTCTTCATCTTGCCGCCCAGCCATGAGCATCAGGCCACCGCCAGCGTCGTATCGCGCCTGGCTTTGGCCCTGATGGCTGCATTGGCGGGTTGTACTTCGACACCACTGCCGCCGCCCAAGCCCTTGCCGGCCCCCGTCGTCACGCCGCCGCCCGCGCCCATGGTGCAGGTCGAGCCGCCGCCTGCCCCGGTGGCGACACCCACGCTGGTGTCTCAGGCCAGAACCCCGCGCGACTATCGGCGTGATGCAGCCAGCCATTTGTACGGCAAAAACCAGGACCGCGTCTACCGGGGCAAAATGCCGCCGCTGTTGTATGCCATCGGTGTCCTGCAAGTCGAGGTGGACAGGCTGGGCCAAGTCACGGCCCTGAGCTGGATGCGAGCCCCCAAACACGCACCCGAGGTGATCGCTGAAATCGAACGCACCGTGCGCCACGCGGCCCCCTACCCGGCCCCCGTGAACATGGGCCGCGTGACCTACACCGACACCTGGCTGTGGCACAAAAGCGGAACCTTCCAACTCGACACCCTGACCGAAGGACAATACTGATCCCTTGCGGGACAGACCAAGATTGGCGCAGCCAATTTGCTCTGTCCCCAACATTTCAGGGATTTCCTCGCAGGACAGACGAGCGTCCACCTCACGACCCCCGATAGGTCGAATAACTCCAGGGGCTGACCAGCAGCGGCACATGGTAATGCGCTGACGCATCAGCCACGCCAAAGTCCAGTATCACCCGGTCCAGAAAATTCGGCTCTGGCAACACCACGGCGCGCGCCTTGAAATACGCCGCCACCTCAAACACCAGCCGGTAGGTGCCCCGTTTCAAACCGGCACCGTCCAGCAGCAGGCCATCGGGGTTGCGGCCATCCTGGTTCAGCACCAATTCTTTGATGCACTGCGCCGCCTCACCGTCGGTGGCATAAAGACGCACCGCCATGCCAGCCGCTGGTGTGCCGTGCATGGTATCCAACACATGTGTACTCAATCCCATCGTCTGATCCTCAACAATTGCCTGAAGTGTATTTCGCCCGGAGTATGTCGCTATCATGCCAGCCTTGTCCTGCCCGGCAGGATGTGTTTCACCGCCCTGACCCGCCATGAGCCTGTACAACAGCACCCTGCCCTATCCACGCGACCTCAAAGGTTACGGTCCGACGCCGCCCCACGCTCAGTGGCCGGATCAGGCGCGTATCGCCGTGCAGTTTGTGCTGAACTATGAGGAAGGCGGCGAAAACTGCGTGCTGCACGGCGACGCGGGCAGTGAACAATTTTTGTCTGAAATGTTCAACCCGGCCAGTTTCCCCGATCGACACATCAGCATGGAGGGCATTTACGAATACGGCAGCCGTGCCGGCGTCTGGCGCATTCTGCGCGAGTTCGAGCAGCGCAGCCTGCCGCTGACCGTATTTGGCGTGTCGATGGCGCTGCAGCGCTACCCCGAGCTGGTGCAGGCGTGTCAGCAGTTGGGGCACGAGATCGCCTGCCACGGCTGGCGCTGGATCCATTACCAGAATCTGCCCGAAGAGGTTGAGCGCGAGCACATGGCGCGCGGCATGGCCATCCTGACCGAATTGATGGGCGAGCGCCCACTGGGCTGGTATACCGGGCGCGACAGCCCCCACACCCGCCGCCTGGTGGCCGACTTTGGTGGTTTTGAGTACGACAGCGACTACTACGGCGACGACCTGCCGCTCTGGATGCAGGTGCGCAAAACCGATGGCGACGTGGTGCCGCAGCTCATAGTGCCCTACACGCTGGACTGCAACGACATGCGTTTTGCGCTGCCGCAAGGGTATTCGCACGCCGATCCGTTTTTCCAGTATTTGAGAGATACGTTTGATGCGCTATATGCCGAAGGTGACCCGAGCGGGTTGAACGCACCCAAGATGATGAGCGTGGGCATGCATTGCCGACTGCTCGGGCGGCCTGGGCGCATCACCGCGCTGCAGCGTTTTCTGGATCACATCGCGCGCTTTGACCGGGTGTGGGTGTGCCGGCGGCTGGACATTGCGCGGCATTGGCAGGCGGTGCATCCGTTTGTCGGGTGAGTTGCTCGAGCAGATCAGTGTTTTTGTGCTTTGATGTCTCCAGCATTTTCTGTCATTGCGTTAGAAGCTCTTTTTTTGAGAGTGATTGATGGATTTGAATTGTTTTGTGCCCACCGCTGTGCGTTGCCTTGTCTGTGCTGGGCCGCTCGCTACTCAACCCGCCAGGCGTGGCTGCGGCGCATCAGCCTCATGCTGGAGTACCAGAAATCGGCTGCCGCACCGCAGCCCCGCCTGGCTGGACCGAGCGGTTTGGTTGCGGAAAACGCGACCGAATGGCTTATGCGTCGAGAGCACGGCACCAACACGACCACCCAAAGGTTCAAACACGCACGCTGCAGCAGATTTGGGGTCGGATCCCCATTCGGCCCAGCTTTCTCTGATTCGTCAAAGTCGCATCCCCGAATGGGGCTCTGACCCCAATTCTGCGGACCATAGCCCCCAGCCCACCGCCCACCCCCGCGGAGCAACACCATGCCCTTAACCCTTGACCATCTCAACACCGCAACACTGCCCGACGCCATGGACATGCTCGACGGCTTGTATGAGCACTCACCGTGGATTGCCGAAGCCGCCTTGCTGCAGCGCCCGTTCCAGTCGATCCACCAGCTCAAGTACATCATGACCCAAGTGTTGGCCGCCGCACCACGCGAGGCCCAGGTGGCGCTGATCCGCGCCCACCCGGAGCTGGCCGGCAAAGCCATGGTCAGCCAGAGCCTCACCGCCGAATCGACCAACGAGCAAAGCAAGGCCGGCTTGACGCATTGCAGCGCCGACGAATTTGCCAGACTGCAGCAGCTCAACGCCGACTACAACGCCAAATTTGGCTGGCCCTTCATACTGGCGGTGCGTGGCGCACGCGGCACCGGCTTGAGCCGTGCCGAGATCATCGCCACCTTCGAGCGCCGTCTGGGCGGCCATTCCGACTTTGAGTTGCAGGAATGCCTGCGCAACATCCACCGCATTGCCGAAATCCGCCTGAATGACAAATTTGGCCTGACACCCGATCTGGGCAACGCCGTGTGGGACTGGCAGGAGGCGCTGGCTGATTTTTCCGAGCCGGGCTATGCCGAACAGGGCCAGCTCACCGTGACCTACCTGAGCGACGCGCACCGCGCCTGCGCGCAGCGCATTCAGGGCTGGATGCTGGATTGTGGTTTTGACAGCGCGCAGATCGACACAGTGGGCAATGTGGTGGGGCGCTACGAAGCCGACGCACCCTCGAAGGACAGTCCGGCAGCCACCCCGAATGATTCTGACATTGATAGCGTCCAGTGCAATCAGGATATGGGCTACAGCCCTAAAATCTATGTAAATCGCAAAACCCTTTTGACCGGCAGCCACTACGACACGGTGCGCAATGCCGGCAAGTACGACGGCCGACTGGGCATTTTTGTGCCGATGGCCTGCGTGCGCGAGCTGCACCGCGCGGGGCGACGCTTGCCGTATGCGATTGAGGTGGTGGCGTTTGCCGAAGAAGAAGGCCAGCGCTTCAAGGCCACATTTCTGGGTTCTGGCGCACTCACCGGCGACTTCAAACCCGATTGGCTGGATCAGCAGGACAGCGACGGCATCACGATGCTCACCGCCATGCAGCACGCTGACCGGTGCAGCACCGCTGCCAGCCATGCCGATGTGCTGACCGCCATTGCCCAGCTCAAGCGTGACCCGGCGCAGTACCTGGGTTTTGTTGAAGTGCATATCGAACAGGGTCCGGTGCTCAACGCCATGAACCTGCCGCTGGGCGTGGTCACGTCCATCAACGCCAGCGTGCGTTACAGCGGCGAGGTGGTCGGTACCGCCTGTCACGCTGGCACCACGCCGATGCAATTGCGACAGGACGCCGCGTGCGCCGTGGCCGAACTGGCTTTGTACCTGGAACATCGCGCTGCGCAAGACGGTGATTCAGTCGCCACCATGGGCCAGCTCAACGTGCCCGCCGGTAGCGTCAATGTGGTGCCGGGGCGCTGTACCTTCAGCCTCGATTTGCGGGCCCCGAACGACCTGCAGCGCAATATCCTTGAGCGTGACGTGCTAGCACAATTACAGCAAATTTGCCATCGGCGTGGCCTGCACTACGCGCTGCACGAAACCCTGCGTGCCAGCGCGGCCCCGAGCGCACCGGCCTTGCAGCAGCAGTGGGAAGCCGCCGTCACAGCGCTGGGCCTGCCCGTGCACCGCCTGCCCAGCGGTGCCGGCCACGACGCGATGAAACTGCATGAGGTGATGCCGCAAGCCATGCTGTTTGTTCGCGGCCAGAACGCCGGCATCAGCCACAACCCGCTTGAAGCCACCACCAGCGACGACATGCAACTGGCGGTTCAAGCCCTGATGCATTGGATGGATTCCATCATCTCCGCCGGTTGATCCGGTCATTCACGGCCTTTGCTTGCGGGATTCACCTGACCGTGTCGGCCTGCATCCACCCGCCTTGTGCCGCCACCCCCGGGCTGACACCAAGTGCGAAATCTGTAGACTGCCAAGGCAATATACTCTTTGCACGGCATTGCCGTGTCGTTCTCTAAGTTATGCAAGTGTCTTGAGGAAGGCCCCTGTGAGCTATATTGCGCTTTTGCTGGCCAGCGTGGCAACCTTTTATCTGTTGGGATACTTCGCCAAGCGGTTTCCCATGCTTGGCATATTGGGTGGCATCGGATTGTGTGTCGCACCCATTGTTTTCTGGATCAATACACGCGCCATCAATTTCCGATCAGAGGGCTCGATTGGCGGCCTGGTGTTGATCGTGTTCTTTGGGTTCATTTGTCTGATTTCTGTGGGACTTGGCCTTTACCTGATTGGCATAGGCAGCCGGGCTTCTCGCGGCGAAGAGGTCGACGTTGCCGCCGAGGTGCGCAACAACATGGCCCCCTTGTTCACCAAAAAAACTCGCAAGTGAATTTGCGGCTGTCGTTCGTCAGCCATGCTCCAACCATCCTGCGACACTCGCCATCGCGCACTCTGCCCAAACACACTCTGAGGCCCAGTCATGACCCCTTACACCCAACTCGACACCTGGATAGACGCCCACTTTGATGAACAGGTCGCTTTCCTGCAAGAACTCATCCGCGTGCCCACCGACACGCCGCCGGGCAACAATGCGCCGCACGCCGAGCGCGCGGCTGAATTGTTTGCCGCCATGGGGCTGAATGCTGAAAAGCACCCGGTACCCGTCACCGAAGTGCAAGCCGCCGGCCTGCAAAGCATCACCAACCTGATCGTGCGCCGCCACTATGGTGCGGGAGGCAGAACCATTGCGCTCAACGCCCATGGCGATGTGGTGCCGCCAGGCGAGGGCTGGACGCATGACCCGTACGGCGGCGAGATCGAAGGTGGCAAGATCTATGGCCGCGCCGCTGCCGTGAGCAAATGTGACTTTTCGACCTACGCGTTTGCCATTCGTGCGCTCGAAGCGGTCAGTGCACCCAAGCAGGGCCAGATCGACCTGCTGCTGACCTACGACGAAGAGTTTGGCGGCGAGGTCGGCCCGGCCTGGCTCCTGGCGCACGGACTGACAAAACCCGACCTGATGATGGCGGCGGGTTTCAGCTATCAGGTCATCACCGCGCACAACGGCTGCCTACAGCTTGAAGTGACCGTACATGGCCAGATGGCGCACGCTGCCATTCCTGAATCCGGCGTCGATGCGCTGCAAGCGGCCGTGAAGATTCTGAGCGTGCTGTATGCACAGAACGCGCACTATCGCGCCACCATCAAGTCCGGCGTTGAGGGCATCACCCACCCGTACCTGAACATCGGCCTGATCCAGGGCGGCACCAACACCAATGTGATTCCCGGCAAGGTCACGTTCAAACTGGACCGGCGCATGATCCCCGAAGAGAACGCCGCACAGGTTGAAGCCACGCTGCGCGAGCTGATCACACAAACCGCTGCCGCGCTGCCCGGCATCACGG
Source organism: Rhodoferax sp. (assembly GCF_018063565.1). GTDB lineage: Bacteria > Pseudomonadota > Gammaproteobacteria > Burkholderiales > Burkholderiaceae_C > Rhodoferax. The sequence goes on along the minus strand of NZ_JAGPBB010000122.1, from coordinate 1,158 downwards.
TCGATATCCGGCGCATGCTTTTGGCGCATGCCATGAAGCCGCTGCCCGGCAACCGCCCGCTGGTGGATGCCATCCAGAAGCACGGCAAACAAGTGTTTGGCGAAGATATTCCCGCCCTGGGCACGCCGCTGTACACCGATGTGCGCCTGTTTGTCGAACGCGGTATCCCCGGCGTGATCTACGGTGCCGGCCCGCGCACGGTGCTCGAATCGCACGCCAAGCGCGCCGATGAACGCCTGGACCTCAACGACCTTCGCCGTGCCACCAAGGTGATAGCACGCAGTTTGTGTGATTTGCTGAGCTGAAGGCTTGTGTGCAGGAGTAAAGTAGCGCCCCACCCAAAACAATACGGAGACACTGTGAGCGAACCCCTATCCCCTGTTGAACAAGCCCTGCACGACGCCGCCTGTGAATACCACCGTTTGCCCACCCGTGGCAAGATTTCGGTCAACGCCACCAAGCCGCTGCACAACCAGCGTGACCTGAGCCTGGCCTATTCGCCCGGCGTGGCCTACCCCTGCCTGGAAATTCAGGCCAATCCGGCGTTGGCGCACGAATACACCAGCCGTGGCAATCTGGTGGCGGTCATCACCAACGGCACAGCCGTGCTGGGCCTGGGCGACATTGGCCCGTTGGCCGGTAAACCGGTGATGGAGGGCAAGGGCTGTCTGTTCAAGAAATTTGCCGGTATCGACGTGTTCGACATCGAACTGGCCGAGCGCGACCCCGACAAGCTGATCGACATCATTGCGGCCATGGAACCCACGCTGGGTGGCATCAACCTGGAAGACATCAAAGCCCCGGAGTGCTTCTACATCGAGCAAAAACTCAGTGAACGCATGGGCATTCCGGTTTTTCACGACGATCAGCACGGCACGGCCATCATTTCCAGTGCCGCACTGATCAATGCACTGGAACTGGTGGGCAAGAACATCGCCGACGTCCGCGTTGCTGTCTCGGGTGCCGGTGCGGCTGCCATTGCCTGCCTCAACGTGATGGTGGGCTTGGGCGTGCAGGTGAAAAATGTGTTTGTCTGCGATTCCAAAGGTGTGATCTACAACGGTCGACCGGGCGGTTTTGATGCTTCCAAAGCACGTTTTGCCAAAGACACCGAGATGCGCACCCTGGCCGATGCCATGCTGGGGGCCGACGTCTTCC
>NZ_JAGPBB010000051.1 GCF_018063565.1 Rhodoferax sp. | reverse complement strand
GGGTGTGACCGTAAAACCACGCTGTTTGCTTTGGGTGGTGGTGTGGTGGGTGACATGACCGGCTTTGCGGCCGCCAGCTACATGCGCGGCGTACCCTTTGTACAGGTGCCCACCACCTTGCTGGCACAGGTGGATTCGTCGGTCGGCGGCAAAACCGCCATCAACCATCCCTTGGGCAAGAACATGATCGGGGCGTTTTACCAGCCGCTCAAAGTGGTGTGCGATCTGGGGACACTCAAGACCTTGCCGGATCGCGAACTGGCTGCGGGCCTGGCCGAGGTCATCAAGTACGGCCCGATTGCCGACATGGATTTTCTGGCCTGGCTGGAGGCGCACATGGATGCACTGCTGACGCGTGACGTTTCCGCGTTGGCGTATGTCGTCAAGCGCAGCTGCGAGATCAAGGCCTGGGTGGTGGGGCAGGACGAGCGCGAAGCCGGTTTGCGGGCGATCCTGAATTTTGGTCATACCTTTGGCCATGCGATTGAAGCAGGCCTGGGTTTTGGTGTCTGGCTGCATGGCGAGGCCGTGGGTTGCGGCATGGTGATGGCGGCGCAGTTGTCGGCGCGGCTCGGGCTGGTGGACGCGTTTTTCGTCAACCGTTTGACCCAGCTGATCAGCCGGGCCGGTTTGCCGACGCGCGCGCCGGTGCTGCCTGGGGCCGACAACGCCGGGCGCTACCTGGAGCTGATGCGGCTGGACAAAAAGTCCGAGGCCGGCGAGATCAAATTTGTGTTGATCGATCAGCCGGGCCGTGCCGTGGTGCGTGGTGCGCCAGATGCGGTGGTGCGGCAGGTGATCGAGGCCTGTTGCGCGGGTGTTTCAGGGAAAAATTAAGATTCATAGCATTGAGCGCATACTGCATAAGCGCTAAAGCCTGTTTTTACTTAATGACGATGCTTGCCTGTTATGCCTGTGACCCAGCGCAGACGCGTGGGCGGCGCTTTGTCCAGGCACCAGCGCCGACACGCACCGACTACCAGCGCGACCGTGACCGCATTGTGCACAGCACCGCGTTCCGGCGACTGGTGTACAAAACCCAGGTGTTTTTGAACCACGAGGGCGACCTGTTTCGCACCCGGCTGACCCATTCGCTCGAAGTCGCACAACTGGCACGCTCGATCGCGCGATCGCTGCACCTCAATGAAGACCTGGTTGAAACCATTGCCTTGGCGCATGACCTGGGCCACACCCCGTTTGGTCATGCCGGGCAGGATTCACTCAATGACTGTATGACCGAGTTCGGCGGCTTTGAACACAACCTGCAAAGCCTGCGCGTGGTGGACCAGCTGGAAGAGCGCTACCCCGAGTTTGACGGACTCAATCTCACTTTCGAGACGCGTGAAGGCATCCTGAAACACTGCACGCCGGCTGACGCCCAGACCTTGGAGGCACAGGAGCCCGGTGGCGTCGGGCGGCGCTTTCTGGCGCATCAGCAACCCAGCCTGGAGGCCCAACTGTGCAACCTGGCCGACGAGATCGCGTACAACGCACACGACATTGACGACGGCGTGCGCTCGGGTCTGATCACGCTGGCCCAGCTGCAAGAAGTGCCGCTGTTTGACTATTTTCACCAGCAAGCGCTGGCCGATCACCCGCAGTTGCAGGAGCCCACCCAGGCGCGACGGCTGCTGTTCGAGGCGATCAGGCGCATGCTTAGCGCCCAGGTCTACGACGTGATCACGGCCACCCAGGCGGCGCTGAATCAGACCCAACCGCGCGATGTGGCGGCCGTGCGGGTGCTGCCGCCGCTGCTGCAATTTGGTGCCGTCATGCACCATCAGTCCAAATCCCTCAAGGCTTTCTTGCTGCAGAAACTGTACCGTCATCCTCAGGTGATGCAAACCACGGGGCTGGCCAGGCAAGTCGTCCGCGACCTGTTTCATGCCTATCTGGCAGCGCCCCAAGAGATGCCCGCCAGTCACCAGCGTCGTTGGCAGTATGCGGCTGGCGCGGCAAACGAGTCACAAGCGTCGCTGGCCAGGGTGGTGGCCGATTACATCGCCGGCATGACCGACCGGTTTGCCGCCCGTGAGCATCAACGCCTGACGGGTCTGGACGTTTTTCCTGCAGGATCACCATGATGGACTCCAAACGTGTAATCGCCGATACCGTGGCCTGGCTCGAGCGCGCGGTGATTGGCCTGAACCTGTGCCCGTTTGCCAAAAGCGTGCATGTCAAGGGGCAGGTGCACTACGCCGTCAGCCAGGCCACCACGCCGCCAGCACTGCTGAAAGACCTGAGGCATGAGCTCCAGCAGCTGGTCGCGCTGGACGCCAAAGCGCGGGACACAACGCTGTTGATCGCACCTGCTTGTTTGCAGGATTTCCTCGACTTCAATGATTTTCTGGCGGAGGCCGATCAGGCGCTGCTGGACCTGGACCTCGATGGCGTGTTGCAAATCGCCTCGCTGCACCCGCACTACCAGTTTGCTGGTACTGCAGCCGAGGACATCACCAACTACACCAACCGTTCGCCCTACCCGACACTGCACTTGCTGCGGGAGGACAGCATCGACCGCGCCGTGGCCGCTTTCCCCAACCCCGAGGCGATTTTCGAGACCAACATGCAAACCATGGAAACGCTGGGCCAAGCGGGGTGGGATGCGCTGAAAGTCGGCGCGTCGCCGTAACAGTGCGCGCCGCAAAGTGATTCAGAATCGCCACCTCGTTCATGGCATCATCCTTGTATGTCCAAGCATCAATCGCCTGTCTCGACGAGCAAGCCCCTGGCCAATGAACTCCGCCCCGGTCAATCCATCGAACTTCTCCAGGAACTCCACATCCTGACGCGTGAGGGCAAGCTCAATCAGGACTCACGCCGCAAACTCAAACAGGTCTACCACCTGTACCAATTCATCGAAAAACTTCTGCTGGAACTGGCAGACACCGCCGGCAACGCCGCCAATATCACTCTGGCCGACCACGGCGCCGGTAAGTCGTACCTGGGGTTTATCCTGTACGACCTGTATTTCAAGCACCACGGCGGGCACATCCACGGCATCGAGACCCGCCCCGAGCTGGTGCAGAAGTCGCAGCAGCTCGCCGCCCGTCTGGGCTTTGATCGCATGTCGTTTCTGAACCTCACGGTGGCGCAGTCGGCCCAGTCAGACCAACTACCCGAGCGCATCGACGTCGTCACCGCCTTGCATGCCTGCGACACCGCCACCGACGACGCCATTGCTTTTGGCCTGCAAAAAAAAGCCCGCTTCATGGTGCTGGTGCCCTGTTGTCAGGCTGAAGTGGCGCGGGTGCTGAGTCAGCATAAAGCCTTGTCACTGGCGCGCACGCCGCTCGCGGAGTTGTGGCGTCACCCGTTGCACACGCGTGAAATGGGCAGCCAGATCACCAATGTGCTGCGCTGCCTGTATCTTGAAGCCTGCGGTTATCAGGTCACGGTCACCGAGTTGGTGGGCTGGGAGCACAGCATGAAAAACGAGCTGATCATCGCCCGTTACACCGGCCAACGCAAAGCGGCTGCAGGGCAGCGCCTGAACGCTTTGCTGGCAGAATTTGGTTTATCGTCACTGGCTGCGGTGCGCTTTTCCGCGCTGGCGGACAATGGCAGTTGTCATTGATTTGTGGTCATTTTCAGGAGGACTTATGCGTCAAATTGCTTTGGCTGGTGTTGTGATCGGGGTTGCGCTGGCAGTAGGCGGGTGTGCCACCAGCAGCCCGGACGTGGTGCAGCGCGGTGACGCGCAGCGCATGTCCCTGGTGGAGGACGGGGTGATACTGTCGGTGCGAAACATCACCATCGACGGTAGTCAGTCCGGCGTGGGTACCGCCGCTGGTGGGGTTATTGGCGCAGTGGCTGGGAGCAGCATCGGCGGCCGCCGCGACAGCATTGTGGGCGGTGTGCTCGGCGCAGTGGTGGGTGGCATGATCGGCAACGCCGTAGAGCGCCAAGGCACCCGCGAAGATGGTATCGAACTGCTGATCGAACTCAAAGGCGGTGAGCGCCGCGCGGTGGTGCAGTCCAAAGGCAACGATGCGCTCTATCCCGGTGACAAGGTCATTATCGTGACCACCGGCGGCAAGGTGCGGGTGAGCCGAGCACCTTAATTGGCACCTAAATTGGGGTCAGATTCCAATTAATTTTCTCCGGTGTAATCGGTATGGCCAGACTGCCACGTTTGACGCTGCCAGACTACCCGCACCACGTCATTCAACGCGGCAACAACCGTCAGCCGATTGTGGCCACGTCGGCCGACTACCGGCGACTGCTCGATGTGTTGGAAGAAAGCGCCAAGAAGTTTCAGGTGGCTGTGCATGCGTATGTGCTGATGTCCAATCACTTTCACCTGCTGGCCACACCGCAGACGGCAGACGGCCTGCCGTTGGTGATGCAGGCGGTGGGGCGCAGCTATGTACGCTATTTCAACGCCAGCCAACAGCGCACCGGCACGCTGTGGGAGGGGAGATACAAGTCCACCGTGATCCAGTCCGAGCGCTACCTGCTGGCCTGCATGGTCTACATCGACCTCAATCCGGTGCGCGCAGGCCTGGTGTCGCGGGCGCAGGACTACCCGTGGTCCAGCCACGCCCATTACATTGGCCTGCACCGAGACAGCTTGGTCACGGCGCATGCCCTGGCTTGGGAACTGGGCAACACCCCATTTGCCCGTGAGGCAGCTTACGCCGAATTGGTGCACGCAGGCCTCAACACGGTGCAGCAGCAGGCGTTGACCGCCGCCACCCTGAGTGGCTGGGCCTTGGGTGAGACAGATTTTGTCGCTAATTTGCAAAAGCGGACAGCCCGTCGCGTCAGCAAGGCTGTGGCCGGACGGCCGTTTTCGGTCAAATTTTCCAATCAAAAATGATCTATAGCGCAATATCAATAAGTAATTGAAGCTATAAAGTTGATGTGTCCCTATATAAAATAGTTATGCCAAATCTGAAAATTAATTGGAATCTGACCCCAATTAATTTGTTTGGCATTGATGTTGCAGTGCGGTAAAGTTACTTTTTTGACCTATTTAGGAGCGCGCCAATGACGACGGCTGCCGAGATTTCGCATCTCCAGGACCATGGTTTGTATTCTTCTGCCGCAGAGCACGACGCTTGCGGTGTGGGTTTTGTGGCGCACATCAAAGGTGCCAAGTCACATGACATTGTCCAGAACGCGCTGAAGATTCTGGAGAATCTGGATCACCGCGGTGCGGTCGGCGCTGACAAGCTGATGGGTGACGGCGCGGGCATTCTGATCCAGTTGCCCGATGCCTTGTACCGTGAAGAGATGGCGGCACAAGGCGTGACTCTGCCACCGCCGGGAGAATACGGCGTGGGTATGGTGTTTTTGCCCAAGGAACACGCCAGCCGCCAAGCCTGTGAGCAGGAGTTGGAGCGCGCCGTCAAGGCCGAAGGTCAAGTGCTGCTGGGTTGGCGCGACGTACCAGTGAACCGCGACATGCCGATGTCGCCTAATGTGCGCAAGAAAGAGCCCATCCTGCGCCAGATTTTTATTGGCCGGGGCACCGACGTGATCGTGCAGGACGCCCTTGAGCGCAAGCTGTATGTCATCCGCAAGACCGCCAGCACGCGCATTGTTCGGCTCAGACTCAAGCACAGCAAAGAGTATTACGTGCCCAGCATGAGCAGCCGCACGGTGATCTACAAGGGGCTGTTGCTGGCCGATCAGGTAGGCACCTACTACCGTGACCTGCAGGACCCACGCTGTGTGTCGGCGCTGGGCCTGGTGCACCAGCGCTTTTCCACCAACACTTTTCCGGAGTGGCCGCTGGCGCACCCCTACCGCTATGTGGCGCACAACGGCGAAATCAACACAGTCAAAGGCAACTACAACTGGATGAAGGCGCGCGAAGGCGTGATGTCCTCTCCCGTGCTCGGTGCTGACCTGCAAAAGCTCTACCCGATCAGCTTTGCCGGCCAGAGCGACACTGCCACTTTTGACAACTGCCTTGAATTGCTGACCATGGCCGGTTATCCCATCAGCCAGGCAGTGATGATGATGATCCCCGAGCCCTGGGAGCAAAACGCCGACATGGACCCGCGCCGGCGCGCCTTTTACGAATACCACGCCGCCATGCTCGAACCTTGGGACGGCCCGGCGTCGATTGTGTTCACCGACGGTCGCCAGATTGGTGCCACGCTCGACCGCAACGGCCTGCGCCCGTCGCGCTACTGCATCACCGACGACGACCTGGTGGTAATGGCCTCCGAATCCGGTGTGTTGCCTTTCCCCGAGAACAAGATTGTGCGCAAATGGCGCCTGCAGCCCGGCAAAATGTTCATGATCGACCTGGAACAGGGTCGTATGGTCGATGACGACGAGCTCAAAGCCAGCCTGGCCAACAGCAAGCCGTACAAGCAGTGGATCGAGAACCTGCGTATTCGCCTCGACGACGTGCGTGGCGGGGGAGAGCCGGCCAACGCGGCAGAGTCCCAAGGTACGCTGCTCGACCGCCAGCAGGCGTTTGGTTTCACCCAGGAAGACCTTAAATTCCTGATCGCCCCGATGGCCGCCAACGGTGAAGAAGCCATTGGCTCGATGGGCAACGACAGCCCGCTGGCAGTGCTCAGTGACAAGAACAAGCCGCTCTACAACTATTTCAAGCAGTTGTTTGCGCAGGTCACCAACCCGCCGATCGACCCGATCCGCGAGGCGATCGTGATGAGCCTCAACAGCTTCATCGGCCCCAAGCCGAATCTGCTTGACATCAATCAGGTCAACCCACCGATGCGCCTGGAGGTGACCCAGCCGGTGCTCAACTTTGCCGACATGGCCAAGCTGCGTGACATTGCCAAACACACCCAGGGCAAGTTCCGCAGCTACATGCTGGACATCACTTACCCGTTGACCTGGGGCCGCGAAGGTGTCGAGGCCAAGTTGGCATCGCTGTGCGCCGAAGCGGTGGATGCGATCAAGGGCGGGCACAACATCCTGATCATCAGCGACCGCGCGCTGTCCCCCACCCAGGTAGCCATCCCCGCTTTGCTGGCCCTTTCAGCGATTCACCAGCATCTGGTGCGCGAGGGCTTGCGCACCACCGCCGGTCTGGTGGTGGAAACCGGCACTGCGCGTGAGGTGCACCACTTTGGTGTGCTGGCAGGCTACGGTGCCGAAGCCGTTCATCCCTACCTGGCGCTTGAAACCCTGGCCAGCATCTGCCAGGATTTGCCGGGCGACTTGAGTGCCGACAAGGCCATTTACAACTACATCAAGGCGGTGGGCAAGGGCTTGTCCAAGATCATGTCCAAGATGGGTGTGTCCACCTACATGAGTTACTGCGGCGCGCAGTTGTTTGAGGCAATCGGCCTGTCCAGCGATACCGTGAGCAAATACTTCACCGGCACGCCCAGCCGGGTCGAGGGCATTGGCGTTTTCGAGATCGCCGAAGAAGCCATCCGTATGCACAAGGCGGCGTTTGGTGCCGACCCGGTGCTGGCCACGCGGCTCGATGCCGGTGGCGAGTATGCCTGGCGTACCCGTGGCGAAGAGCACATGTGGACGCCTGATGCCATCGCCAAGCTGCAACACAGCACCCGCGCGAACAACTGGAACACTTACAAGGAATACGCGCAGATCATCAATGACCAGAGCAAGCGTCACATGACGCTGCGCGGTCTGTTCGAGTTCAAAATCGATCCGGCCAAAGCCATCCCGCTGGATCAGGTCGAAAGCGCCAAAGAGATCGTCAAGCGTTTTGCCACCGGCGCCATGTCGTTGGGTTCCATCAGCACCGAAGCCCACGCCACGCTGGCCGTGGCGATGAACCGCATTGGTGGCAAGAGCAACACGGGCGAAGGGGGTGAAGACCCGGCGCGGTACCGCAACGAACTCAAAGGCATCCCGATCAAGCAAGGCGACTCGCTCAAGAGCGTGATTGGCGCCGACGTGGTTGAAGTCGATTTGCCTTTGCTGGCTGGCGACAGCTTGCGCAGCCGCATCAAACAGGTGGCCTCGGGTCGCTTTGGCGTCACCGCTGAGTACCTGAGCAGCGCCGACCAGATTCAGATCAAGATGGCGCAAGGTGCCAAGCCGGGTGAGGGCGGCCAGTTGCCGGGAGGCAAGGTGTCCGACTACATTGGCAAACTGCGCCATTCGGTGCCGGGTGTGGGCCTGATCAGTCCGCCGCCGCACCACGACATTTACTCGATTGAAGATCTGGCGCAGCTGATTCACGACCTCAAGAACGTCACGCCCAGCGCCAGCATCAGCGTCAAGCTGGTGTCGGAAATCGGCGTGGGCACCATTGCCGCCGGCGTTGCCAAGTGCAAGGCGGACCATGTGGTCATTGCTGGGCACGATGGTGGCACCGGTGCTTCACCCTGGTCTTCGATCAAGCACGCCGGCAGCCCGTGGGAGATTGGTCTCGCCGAGACCCAGCAGACGTTGGTGCTCAACCGCCTGCGCAGCCGCATCCGGGTGCAAACCGACGGCCAGCTCAAAACCGGCCGCGACGTGGCCATTGGCGCGCTGCTGGGCGCTGACGAATTTGGTTTCGCTACCGCGCCACTGGTGGTTGAAGGTTGCATCATGATGCGCAAATGCCACCTCAACACCTGCCCGGTGGGCGTGGCCACGCAAGACCCGCTGCTGCGCCAGAAATTCTCGGGCAAGCCCGAGCATGTGGTGAATTACTTCTTCTTTATTGCCGAAGAGGTGCGCCAGATCATGGCGCAGCTGGGCATTGCCAAGTTTGACGACATGATTGGCCGTGCTGACCTGCTTGATATGCGCGCGGGTCTGGCACATTGGAAAGCCAAGGGGCTTGACTTCAGCCGCCTGCTCGCCATGCCCAATGTGCCCAGCGACGTGCCACGATTCCATCAGGAGTCGCAAGAGCACGGCCTGGATAAGTCGCTCGACAACGTGCTGATCGAGAAAAGCCGTGCCGCCATCGACAAGGGGCAGCGGGTGCAGTTCATCGAAGTGGCACGCAATGTCAACCGCTCGGTTGGTGCCATGCTCTCCGGGGCCGTCACCCAGGTGCACCCGGAAGGTTTGCCTGACGACAGCATCCGCATTCAGCTCGAAGGCACGGGCGGTCAGTCGTTTGGTGCGTTCTTGTGCAAGGGCATCACGCTGTACCTGATTGGCGACGCCAACGACTACACCGGCAAGGGGCTGTCCGGTGGTCGGGTGGTGGTGCGTCCGAGCATCGACTTTCGCGGTGATGCGACCAAAAACACGATCGTGGGCAACACCGTGATGTTTGGCGCCACCAGCGGCGAGGCGTATCTGAGCGGCGTGGCAGGCGAGCGTTTTGCCGTGCGCCTGTCGGGTGCCACGGCGGTGGTCGAAGGCACGGGTGACCATGGATGCGAGTACATGACCGGTGGCACGGTCGTGGTGCTGGGCAAGACCGGGCGCAACTTTGCCGCCGGCATGAGCGGTGGTGTCGCCTATGTGTATGACGAAGATGGTCAGTTTGCCAAGCGCTGCAACACTGCCATGGTGTCACTGGAAAAAGTGCTGTCTGTGGTGGACCAGCAGGCCAGCATCAACGAAAAACTCTGGCACCGCGGCCTCGCGGACGAGGTGCAACTCAAGAAGCTGCTGGAAGAGCACAACCGCTGGACCGGCAGCAAGCGCGCCCGTGAACTGCTCGACAACTGGGATGTCAGCCGCCAGAAGTTTGTCAAGGTCTTCCCCAATGAGTACAAACGTGCCTTGGGCGAAATTCATGCAAAAAAATCGGCTCTAGCCATTGCAGAGCTTGCGCAAGCAGCTTCTAAAAAAGAAGCAATAAAGGCTTGAGAACAGGAATTTATCATGGGAAAAGTCACAGGTTTTATGGAAATTGAGCGCATCGAGGAGGGCTACAAACCCGTGCCGGAGCGGCTCAAAAATTACGGCGAGTTTGTTGTGGGCCTCAACGACGCGCAGTCGCGCCAGCAGGCCGCGCGCTGCATGGACTGCGGCACACCGTTTTGCAACAGCGGCTGCCCGGTCAACAACATCATTCCGGACTTCAATGATCTGGTGTATCAAGGTGACTGGCAAAACGCCATCGAGGTGCTGCACAGCACCAACAACTTCCCCGAGTTCACCGGTCGCATCTGCCCGGCACCCTGTGAAGCCGCATGCACGCTCAATGTCAACCAGCTGCCGGTGGGCATCAAGAGCATCGAGCACGCCATCATTGACCACGCCTGGACTCAGGGCTGGGTCAAACCGATGCCGGCAGCGGTCAAGACGGGCAAAACGGTAGCGGTGGTGGGCTCCGGACCGGCCGGCATGGCCGCCGCGCAACAACTCGCACGCGCCGGGCACAGCGTCACGCTGTTGGAAAAGAACGACCGCCTGGGCGGTTTGCTGCGTTACGGCATTCCCGACTTCAAGCTGGAAAAATCACACATCGACCGCCGTGTGGCGCAACTCAAGGCAGAAGGTGTCACGATCCGCACCGGCGTGCTGGTCGGTGCCATGCCCAAAGGCAGCAAGGTGACCAATTGGGCCAAGGAAACCGTCTCGGCGGAACAATTGCAGAGAGACTTTGATGCGGTGCTGCTGACTGGTGGCTCGGAGCAGTCGCGCGATCTGCCGGTACCCGGGCGTGATCTGGACGGCATCCATTTCGCCATGGAGTTCCTGCCGCAGCAAAACAAAGTGAATGCGGGCGACAAGCTCAAAAACCAGCTGCGTGCCGATGGCAAACATGTCATCGTGATTGGCGGTGGTGACACGGGTAGCGACTGTGTGGGCACCAGCAACCGCCATGGCGCGGTCAGTGTGACCCAGTTTGAGGTGATGCCGCAGCCCCCGGTGGAAGAAATCCGGCCGTTGACCTGGCCGTACTGGCCGCTCAAGCTGCGCACCAGTTCCAGCCACGACGAAGGCTGTGTGCGTGAGTTCGCTATTTCCACCAAGGAATTTATCGGTGAAAAAGGCAAGCTCACCGGTTTGAAGACGGTCCATGTCGAATTCAAAGATGGCAAGATGACCGAAGTGCCAGGCTCAGAAAAGACCTACAGGGCCGATCTGGTGCTGCTGGCGATGGGTTTTGTGAACCCGGTGGCGACGGTGCTCGACGCTTTTGGTGTCGAGAAAGACGCCCGTGGCAATGCCAAAGCCGGTACTGAACTGATCGGCGGTTACACCACCAACGTGCCCAAGGTGTTTGCAGCCGGTGACATGCGCCGTGGCCAGAGCCTGGTGGTGTGGGCGATTCGCGAAGGGCGTCAGGCGGCGCGGGCGGTCGACGAATTCTTGATGGGTTCCAGCGACCTGCCGCGCTGACCGGCAGGACATTGGAGCGGGTCAAAAACATGCCGGGGTGCATTCACTTATGATCCAGGGGCCGGGTTTACCCGGTCTCTCTTTTTATGGCCCCAAATCCCTCTCCCAATCTGGTTGAAATGCGCCGTCTGAGCTTTGGCTATGGCGAGCGTTTGATTCTGGACGACATCACGCTGGCCATCCCGCGCGGCAAGGTCACGGCGCTGATGGGTGCCTCAGGTGGCGGCAAGACCACGGTGCTGCGCCTGATCGGGGGGCAGATCAAGGCGCAAAAGGGGCTGATGCTGTTTGATGGGCAAGACATCACGCCAATGACGCAAGCGCAGTTGTACGCGGCGCGTCGGCGCATGGGCATGTTGTTTCAGTACGGTGCCCTGTTTGCCGACCTGGATGTATTTGAGAACGTCGCCTTCCCGCTGCGCGAGCATTCAGACCTGCCCGAGGCGCTGATCCGCGACGTGGTGCTGATGAAGCTCAACGCCGTGGGCCTGCGTGGGGCACGGGACCTCAAACCCAGCGATCTGTCGGGCGGCATGGCACGCCGCGTGGCGCTGGCGCGTGCCGTTGCGCTGGATCCTGAACTGGTGATGTATGACGAGCCTTTTGCCGGGCTCGATCCGATTTCGCTCGGGACGGCGGCGCGGCTGATCCGGCAGCTGAACGACACCATGGGCCTGACCAGCCTGTTTGTCAGCCACGATCTGGAGCAGACTTTCGCCATTGCCGATCAGGTCATCATCCTGGCCAACGGCAAAATTGCCACCCAGGGTACACCGGACGAGGTGCGTCACAGCACCGACCCGCTGGTGGTGCAGTATGTCAACGCCTTACCGGATGGTCCGGTGCATTTTCATTACCCCGGCCCCAGCGTGGTACGAGACTTTGGTGCCGAGGTGGTGGCATGAGATGGTACCGGCCGCATGAGGTGGGTTATGCGGTGCGCCGGCATTTTGATGCCATGGGTTTTGCGGCGCGCTTGTTTTTGCGCCTGTGTGGCACCCTGGCGTACGCCATCCGGCGCAATCGGCTGGTGCGCGACCAGATTCATTTCTTGGGTAACTACTCGCTTCCCATCATCACGGTGGCGGGCCTGTTTGTCGGCTTTGTGTTCGGGTTGCAGGGATATTACGCGCTCAAGCGCTATGGCTCAGCCGAGTCGCTTGGGCTCCTGGTGACGTTAAGCCTGGTGCGCGAACTCGGACCGGTGGTGTCGGCGCTGCTGTTTGCCGGGCGCGCTGGCACCTCGCTGACTGCCGAGATCGGTCTGATGAAGGCGGGTGAGCAGATCAGTGTGATGGAGATGATGGCCGTTGACCCGATCGAGCGTGTGCTGGCACCGCGCTTTTGGGCCGGTGTGTTCACCTTGCCGTTGCTGGCTGCCATGTTCAGCGCCACCGGGGTGGTGGGCGGGTGGGTGGTAGGGGTGCTGATGATTGGTGTGGACGGCGGTGCGTTCTGGAGCCAGATTCAGGGTGGCGTCGATGTGTTTGCCGACCTGGGCAATGGCGTGGTCAAGAGTTTCGTGTTTGGCGTGGCGGTCACCTTCATTGCGCTGCTGCAAGGCTATAACGCGCAAGCGACGCCCGAAGGGGTGGCCAAAGCCACCACCCGCACGGTGGTCATGGCCTCGCTCACCGTGCTGGGCCTGGATTTCATCCTGACGGCCATGATGTTTACCATATGAATACATTGCGGGAGAGACCAGATGATACGAAGTGCAGCTGCTCTGTCCCCAACTTTGCGATTTTTTTGTGGGAAAGACCAGGTGACACGAAGTGCAGCTGCTCTGTCCCCAACTGATTAGAAAGGGAAAGATGCAACGCTCCAAAAATGACATCTGGGTCGGCTTGTTTGTGCTGATCGGCGCGCTGGCGATTTTGTTTCTGGCATTGCAATCGGCCAATCTGCTGTCGTTGAGTTTTGAGAAAACCTATGCGGTAACTGCCAAGTTCGACAATATCGGGGGGCTCAAACCCAAGGCGGCCGTAAAAAGTGCCGGGGTGGTGGTGGGCCGGGTGGACAACATTGTGTTTGACGACAAGAGCTTTCAGGCCAAAGTGACGCTGGCACTGGAGACCCGCTATGCGTTCCCCAAAGACAGTTCGCTCAAAATCTTGACCAGCGGCTTGTTGGGTGACCAGTACTTGGGCATTGAGGCCGGGGCTGACGACAAAAATCTTGCTGCCGGTGATGTCATTGGTAGCACCCAGTCAGCCGTAGTGCTGGAAAACCTGATCAGTCAATTCCTCTACAGCAAGGCGGCCGAGCCGGCAGCCAACCCAAGTGAAAAGGCCAAACCATGAGCCCACCCAACCATCAGTTCTGGATCACTGCCCCCGTTCGTGCGCTCGCCATGGGCCTGCTGGCGCTGCTGGTCGGATGTGCCACAGGTCCGACCGCTGATCCGCGTGATCCGCTTGAACCCTTCAACCGTGGCGTCTGGCAGTTCAACGACACCGTGGATCGTGCTGTTGTTCAGCCCGCCGCCACCGCCTACCGCGATGTGTTGCCGTCGCCCGTGCGCACCGGCATCACCAATTTCTTTCACAATCTGCAAGATGCTTGGTCGGTCGTCAACAATGCATTGCAGCTTAAGGGCGAGGCGGCCGCCAACAGCTTCTTTCGCTTTGGCGTCAATACAGCCTTTGGGTTGGGTGGTGTGCTCGACATCGCCTCCGAGATGCGCATCGAACGTCACACCGAAGGGTTTGGTGACACCCTGGGCCACTGGGGGGTGGGAACCGGCCCGTATATGGTGCTGCCGATTCTGGGTCCGTCAACCGCGCGCGACACCGCCGCGATGTTTGTCGACTCCCAAGGCAATCTGCTCGACGGCGTGGAGCACATTCCTACCCGCAATTCGGCGACCTTTCTCAAAATGGTGAACCAGCGCTCGCAGCTGCTCCAGGCGACCGCCATGCTCGACCAAGTGGCGCTCGACCCGTACACCTTCACCCGTGACGCATTCCTACAGCGGCGCCGCAACTCGGTGTACGACGGCAATCCGCCCGAATCCGATGAGTTCACGCCGGAAACACTGGATGAACCTCAAAAGTAGCCCTTGTCAATGAAAGTCCTGACCATGAACCGACGCACACTTACCCGGTGGCTGGCTGTTGCCGCGCTGACCTTCCCGGTGGCCTGGCCGACCTGGGCCGCTGACGAGGCGCCTGACGCGCTCATCGACCGGCTCACCAAGGAGGCACTCGACACCATTGCCAATGACAAGGCGGTGCAGGCCGGTGATGTGGGGCGCATCATTGCACTGATGGATGAAAAGGTCATGCCCTACCTGAATTTTCAGCGCATGACGGCATCCGCCGTTGGCCCGGGCTGGCGTCAGGCCACGCCGGAGCAGCGCACTCGGCTGGAGGGCGAGTTCAAGACCCTGCTGGTGCGCACCTATGCCGGGGCGATGAGCCAGGCGAAGAACCTGAGCTTTCAGGTCAAACCACTGCGCTCGGCGCCGGAAGACAAAGAGGTGATTGTGCGCACCGTCATCACCGGCCGGGGTGACCCGGTGCAGCTCGACTACCGGCTGGAGAAAACCCCCGGCGTGGGCGCTGGCTGGAAGATCTTCAACATGAACGTGCTGGGCGTGTGGCTGGTGGACACCTACCGCAGCCAGTTTGCGCAGGAAATCAATGCCAAAGGCGTCGATGGTCTGATTGCCAAGTTGGTCGAGATGAACAAGAACAATGCTGCTGCGGCCAAGCCAGCCAAGGGCTAAAACGTGTTGCAACTGCCCGCTGCGCTGACAAAAACCACTGCCACGCGCTGCCTTCACGACCTGCTGGCCGACCTGTCAGCGCAGACGGGGGAGGTGCAGGTCAACGCCTCGGGTTTGGGTGAGTTTGATTCAACCGCACTGGCGGTGCTGCTGGCGCTGCGCCGCGAGGCCTTGCGCCTGAAGCGCGGTTTTGCCATTGCCGGGCTGCCCACGCGCCTGGCTGAACTGGCGCGCCTGTATGGCATTGCTGAACTGCTGCCTGCCCTGGCCGGGACACCGCCCCTAAAATAGCGGCCCCATGCCCGCCATCTCCTTCCAGTCTGTCAGCAAAACCTATCCGGCACCAGCCAAATCCCCGGGCAAGGGCTTTCTGGCCTTGGACCAGGTCAGCCTGGACATCGAGCCTGGTGAGTTTTTCGGCCTGCTCGGGCCCAACGGTGCGGGTAAAACCACCTTGATCACCATTCTGGCCGGGCTGGCCAAAGCCACCTCAGGCCGGGTGTCCGTGCTGGGCAGCGACGTGCAAATCGACTATGCAGCAGCGCGCCGCAAGTTGGGTGTTGTGCCGCAGGAACTGGTGTTTGACCCGTTTTTCAACGTGCGCGAGGCGCTGCGCTTTCAGTCGGGGTACTTTGGCGTACGGCACAACGACGCCTGGATCGATGAGCTGCTGGACAGCCTGGGTCTGACCGACAAGGCGCACGTCAATATGCGGGCGCTGTCAGGCGGCATGAAACGCCGCGTGCTGGTGGGGTTGGCGCTGGTGCACAAGCCGCCGGTGATAGTGCTTGATGAACCTACTGCCGGGGTTGATGTGGAACTGCGTCAGACGCTGTGGGCGTTTATCTCCAAGCTGAACAAGGCTGGCAGCACTGTCCTGCTGACCACGCACTATCTGGAAGAAGCCGAGGCGTTGTGTGGCCGCATCGCAATGCTGAAAAACGGCCGGGTGGTAGCGCTCGACAGCACCAGTGCGCTGCTCAAGTCGGCGTCGAGCAATGTGCTGCGCTTCAAGATCGACCGCGACTTGCCGCAGGGCCTGTTGCCGGGTGCGCGCGTCACCGGTCGCGTGGTACAGGTGCCGGCACAAGACGCCCAAGCGGTTGAAAACCATCTGGCGGTGTTGCGCCAGGCCGGATTGCTTGCGCTGGACATGGAAATTCGCCGCGCTGATCTGGAAGACGTGTTTCTGGACGTGATGAAGCAGCATGGCAAGGTGTCGTCGGCCAATTCAGGGGTGGCAGCATGACCGGCTGGCAGATGTTGCTCTACAAGGAAATCATGCGTTTTTGGCGGGTGGTTGGGCAAACCGTGGGCGGTCCAATTCTCACCGCGATGCTGTATCTGCTGATTTTTGGTCATGCGCTGGAATCGCACGTCAAGGTGTATGGGCAGGTGAGCTACACCGCATTTCTGGTGCCGGGCCTGGCCATGATGAGTCTGCTGCAAAACGCTTTTGCCAACAGCTCGTCCTCACTGATTGCCAGCAAGGTGATGGGCAATCTGGTGTTTTTGCTGCTCACGCCATTGTCGTATGGACACTGGTTTGTCGCCTATGTGGGCGCATCGGTGTTTCGCGGGTTGGTGGTGGGCTTGGGCGTCTTTCTGGTGGCGGTGTTTTTCACTGAGTTCAGCTTTGTCGCCCCGGTGTGGATTGCCGTCTTTGCGTTGTCGGGTTCGATGCTGATGGGCGCATTGGGTGTGATTGCCGGGCTGCACAGTGAAAAGTTTGAGCAACTGGCTGCCTTCCAGAATTTCATTGTGATGCCGATGACGTTTTTGAGCGGTGTGTTTTACTCCGTTCACTCATTACCGCCGTTCTGGCAAACCGTGAGCCATTTCAACCCGTTTTTCTACATGATCGACGGTTTTCGCTTTGGCTTCTTTGGGGTCAGTGATGTTTCGCCCTGGCTCAGCCTGGGGGTGGTGGGCGTGACACTGGCGCTTGTGAGTGCGGCCGCGCTGAATCTGCTGCGCATTGGCTACCGTATCCGATATTGATCTTTGCCTATTTTTGGAACCTTATGACTGCTGACCAGTTAAAAAACCTGATTGCCGCCGGCTTGCCCTGTTCTCATCTTGAGGTGGAGGGTGATGGCCGGCATTGGTATGCCACCGTGGTGAGCGCCGAATTTGAAGGCAAACGTGCCATTGCCCGCCACCAGCGGGTCTACGCCACGCTGGGCGATCGCATGAAAAACGATGAAGTCCACGCTTTGTCGATGAAGGTGTTTACCCCGGCGGAGTGGGCCGCACAAGGTCAATAAGCGCATGGATAAATTGCTGATTCGTGGCGGCCAGCGACTGTCTGGCGAGGTCACCATCTCGGGTGCCAAGAATGCGGCCCTGCCTGAGCTGTGCGCGGCTTTGCTGACCGACGAGCCGGTGGTGTTGCACAACGTTCCCCGGTTGAAAGACGTGGCCACCATGCGCACCCTGCTGAACCACATGGGGGTTGTGACCGAGACCATGGGCGAACGCGGCGGTATGCGTTTTCATGCGGCCGACCCGCTCAAACCCGAGGCACCCTACGAGTTGGTGAAAACCATGCGTGCGTCGGTGCTGGCGCTGGGGCCACTGCTGGCCCGGTTTGGTCATGCCAAGGTGTCGCTACCTGGCGGTTGTGCCATTGGCTCGCGCCCTGTGGATCAACACATCAAGGGTCTCAGTGCGATGGGTGCCGAGATCGTGGTGGAGCATGGCTACATGGTGGCTCGGCTGGCACCCGGGCTCACGCGCCTGAAGGGTGCGCGCATCGCCACCGACATGGTGACGGTGACCGGGACCGAGAATTTTTTGATGGCCGCAGCCCTGGCCGATGGCGAGACCATTCTGGAGAACGCGGCGCAGGAACCCGAAATTCCTGACTTGGCCGAGATGTTGATCCAGATGGGCGCGCAAATCGAGGGCCATGGCAGCAGCCGCATCCGCATCCGGGGTGTGGAACGGCTGCATGGTTGTACCCATCAGGTGGTGGCCGACCGCATTGAGGCGGGCACGTTTTTGTGCGCGGTAGCGGCCAGCGGTGGTGATGTGTTGTTGCGACATGGCCGCATCGACCATCTGGAAGCGGTGGTGGAAAAACTGCGTGATGCGGGCGTCACGGTCACGGCGGTTGACAGTGGCATCAGAGTTCAGTCGCCGGGTGCCCATCGCTTGCGGGCGCAGAGCTTTCGCACCACCGAATACCCTGGTTTCCCGACCGATATGCAGGCGCAGTTCATGGCGCTCAACTGTTTGGCGCAAGGCACAGCCAAGGTGACCGAGACGATTTTTGAGAACCGCTTCATGCACGTGAACGAGCTGGTGCGCCTGGGTGCCAGTATCCAGATAGACGGCAAGGTGGCAGTGGTGGAGGGCGTTTCTCAGCTCTCAGGTGCCACGGTGATGGCCACAGACCTTCGTGCCTCAGCCAGCCTGGTCATTGCGGGTCTGGTGGCCGAGGGCGAAACCCGGGTTGACCGTATCTACCATCTGGATCGGGGTTACGACCAGATGGAGGATAAATTGCGAGCGCTGGGTGCCAATATCGAGCGTATTCGTTGAATGGTCGATTCTTGATAAAGCAATAATGTATAGCAATAAATGCTTATTCAATAAGCGCTGGAGGCCAAATTGATTACAATCGCACTGTCCAAGGGGCGCATTTTTGAGGAAACCTTGCCGCTGCTCCGGGCGGCTGGTATCGAGGTACTGGAAGACCCGGAAAAGTCCCGCAAGCTGATTCTGGCCACCAACCAGCCCGATGTGCGCGTGCTGGTCGTGCGCGCCACCGACGTGCCGACCTATGTGCAATATGGCGGTGCGGACATGGGCATCACCGGCAAAGACACGCTGCTGGAGCATGGTAGCCAGGGCTTGTACCAGCCGCTGGATTTGCAGATTGCCAAGTGCCGCATCAGCGTGGCGGTGCGCTCCGACTTTGATTACCAGAGCGCTGTCAAAAAAGGCTCACGCCTGACGGTCGCCACCAAATACGTGGCGATTTCACGCGAGTTTTTTGCCAGCAAAGGCGTGCACGTCGATCTGATCAAGCTCTACGGCAGCATGGAGCTTGCGCCGCTGGTGGGCCTGGCCGATGCGATTGTGGATCTGGTGTCGACCGGTAACACGCTCAAGGCGAACCATCTGGTCGAAGTCGAGCACATCATGGACATTAGCTCGCGGCTGGTGGTGAATCAGGCCGCGCTCAAGCTCAAACAGGCACAGTTGCGGCCGATCATTGATGCGTTTGCGGCCGCTGTTGGGCAGACGGTCGTGGCGTGATCTTTGCATTTGCTCCTGCTCGTCGCGCAGTCGCCACGACAAGTCAGGCTCGCCTGATTGGGCCCCGCGTACTCTGGCCACTGTGATAAAGTGGTTCAGCGGTCATCCCCGTTGACCGGATTGCACATTTGATGGTGCCGACTAAAACGCTTTTTTCCGCGCAAACATCCGTTTACCAGCGCTTGCAGGTCGCCCTGCGCCGGCTGGCGGTGGTGGGTGCCGTCTTGGCAAGTTCCCACGCGGCAGCGTATTCGGCATTGACCAATGCTGATCTGAACCTGCGCGCGGGGCCGGATCGTGATTTCCCTGTGGTCCACACTTTGCGCCAGAGCACGCCCGTTGAAGTGATGGGATGTCAGAGCGATTACCAGTGGTGTGACGTGAGGGTCGAGTCGCTGCGTGGTTGGGTTCGAGCGGATTACCTCAGCGCGACCTTCGAGAATGGGGAAGTCAATGTTGCCGAACGAGGCGCATCGATTGGGCTGCCCGTGCTGGCGTTCATCATCGGCGCCTATTGGGCCGACCACTACTTTGATCGCCCGTGGTACCGTCGGCACTCGCACTGGCAGCATTGGCACTATCAGCCCCGCCCCCCGGGCTGGCGTCCACCTCATCGTCCGCCCGGATGGCGCCCGCCGCCGCCGAGTCGCCCATCGGGCTGGCGACCACTGCCTGCGCGTCCACCGATGGCCAGACCTGGCGTGCGTCCTGCGCAGGTGGTGCCACCGCGTCCATCGGGTGTGCGACCCCTGCCAGCGCGACCACCCGTGGCCAGACCTGGTGATCGACCATCGCCCGGAGGAATGAAGCCCCGGCCATCTGGCACCGATCGCCTGCCACCGCCACAAAACAGGCAATGATGCTGGTTTTCTGGGCGGCTGAACTTGGTGCTCAGGCGATAACGGCTGCGGCTGTCGCGTACCGAGGAAGAATCAGGTAGTTCACTGCCACACGGACGAGGCGCACACAACAGGGCAATGAATATCGTCAGGTATGGCACCCGGTGTGCGCATGGTTCTTGAGAAGATTGAAGATCGTCCCTGCTACATTCCTGCCGTTCAATCAAGCCGCTCCAAAGCGGGATTTAAGACATCTGATTGAGCGCCACTTGACGAAAGCCTTCTTGACGGAGTCTCGTCAGCCACCAAGTGCGCCTCACAAAATCGGATTGCGTTACGGCCCCCGGCTTTTGCTTGGTACATCGCCGCATCGGCGCACTTTAGGATGGCGGTTTCGCTGAGTTCGTGGTTAGCGAACACGACGACTCCGATACTGATGCTACAACCGTGTTCGATTACTGTATCTTCCTTGCCGGGCTGTGCCTGCCTCAAGAAGAATGGCAAGGCCAGAGTAGCACGAATTTTTTCTGCCACGCCGCGTGCTTGCGCGGTGGATTGAGTTTTGTCGATCATCAACTCGCTGAGTATCACCACAAACTCATCGCCGCCAAACCGGGCGACGGTGTCCACTTCTCGCAGGCAACCCTTCAAACGCGTTGCAACTTCAATCAGTAGCGAGTCGCCCACCTCGTGCCCGTAGGTATCATTGAGAGGCTTGAAGTTATCAAGATCCAGAAACATCAAGGCCCCGCAAAGACCGCTGCGCTTGCTTGTGGCCATGGCCTGACTCAATCGGTCGTTGAGCATCCGGCGATTTGGCAGCATTGTGAGTGGATCAAAAAAAGCCATCAGGCGAACCTGGTCATCCAGCATCTTGCGCTTGGTAACGTCAGCAAACTGGCCCACAAATTGTTGAACGACACCTTGCGAGTCTGATACGGCGCTAATGGTCAACATCTCTGCATAGATTTCGCCATTTTTGTGACGATTCCATAGCTCTCCGCTCCAAAAACCGTGCTCGCTTAAATCGCGCCAAAGGTCTGCATAAAACTCTTTGGTTTGCCGCCCAGACCTCAGAATGCGGGGGTTCTGGCCCAAAACCTCGTCGCGGCTGTAACCAGTAATACGTGTAAATGCGTCGTTGACGTCGAGAATGCTGCCGTCAGCCGCGCACATCATGATCCCTTCATGACTGTTGGTGAACACACGTGCTGCATTGATTTTCTGCAGCCGGTTGGATTCATTTGTCTTGGCCTCTAGTAAAAGCTGGCGTCGGTAACGGGAAATCGACAACAAGCTGACGATCAGCAGCGTTGGAACAACAATGCCAAGAATGGTCTTGGTCTCGGTTTCCCATTGACTTAAGGCATAGTCGCGTTGGATGTGGGTCACAACCGCCAGAGGGTAAAGCGACGAGACACGAAAAGCTGTCAATACGGTGCGTTCACCATGCACAGACTGCTCGAATTCACCAGACTCCACCTCATAAAAGAGTCTTCTTTTGGCAAATTCATTTTTTGGCGCACCAAAACGTTGTTCATAGTCAGTGGACATCAGCTGGATGCCATCGAGGCGCAGCACCTCCACCGAGCCTGACCTGGTGTCGAACTGCCTCGACATATAGTTCAGAAAATAATCGGGATTGAGCGCAACGAGCAGGGTCAAGCTTCGGGGTCCTATGTCTACCCCATGCGTTGCAGGCAGAAAGCGCGCTGGTGTATCTTTTGGCAGTTGGTTGCCAACTGCATGGCCGTCGGCGAAGTCTCGCCCGGCCCAGGGTGTACCAATGCGAAGAAATGACTGCGTGCCTGCAGCAATAGGAAAGAAGTCCTTGGTCGGAACCGTGACGCCGAGATTGGCAGAGTTTGAACTGGCGATGATGAGATTGCTCTCGTCCAATAGTGACACGGAACGCAGAAAAGGGGAGTTGTGCAATATGAAAACAAAATTTGTCTCCATCTGACGAAGATTGAGTTGTCCTTTTTCTGATGACGCCGCATTCACACCGGCAAGTTCGGTGACACGAAGACTCTGCGTCAGATGATCTTCGAAGCTACGTGTAAATATCGCCGATATTGCAAGTCCGCTCTTGATGGCATCTGAGCGCAGTAACCACAGGGTATATGCAGTCAAGCTCAGAACTGCACCTATGAAAAGTGCCAACGCAGCGAAGAACGCCCATGGCGATCGACGAGCGTGTGCCATTATGGGGCGACGATGGGGTCAAGCTTGTGGCGTTTGGCAGCGGCCATTAAACGGCCATCGCTCTTAACGTCGCTGACAAAGCGTTCAAGTCGCGCGTGCCACCTGTCATCGCCTGGTTTAACCGCATAGGCGTATGGCGTCAGGTGGTAATTTCCGGGTGGAGAAACCAGACGAGCCCAGTCGGCATTGGCCAGGAACCGCTGACTGTAGGGGTAGTCGGTCATGAAAACATCTGCCCGCCCCGATTGCACTTCTTGCTCGCGGGCAAAGGGGGTGTCAAGAACCAGAAGTTTTGCAAGCTTGAGTTTGTCTTTCATCACACCCTCATGCAATGTACCCTTGGCTACTGCGACAACTGCCCCAGGCTTGTCGATGTCGTCCCATCCCTTTATACGGCGATTGGTTTGTGTGGTAACCGCGTAGATGTCGCTGGCCAAGTGCGGAGAAGTGAAGCGCAGCTTGGCCGCACGTTGGGGTGTAATGCCAACGGCAAACATGGCAACGTCGCACCGATCCTGAGTGACATCGTCGACCAGTTTGGCAAACGAACTATCAATAAACGCCACTGTGACGTCAAGGTCCTTTCCCAACGCTTGGGCCATATCAATATCGATGCCCGTAAGCTGCTGCGTCTTGGGGTTGCGATAGGTGATGCTGAAGTAATCAGGCCAAATGCACACACGGATCACCTTGGATGCCCTGACCCTGTCGAGGTGACTTGTTGTCACAGTTTCAGCTGCCGAAAGAAGCGGCAAGCCAGAGCAGGCAAGGGCCAGGAGTAAAGGGATGATTCGCATGGCATAGGGTTGGATACGGCAATCGACAAGAAATATACACGCGGCCATCAAGCAAAAACTCAATGGTCGTCAGGGCATAACTGCTCGACGATCGAAATTTTTTTTGAGCATGCCTTACGATAGTCCAAGCCCCTCGCAAAATACATCAGGCAATCACCTGAGCCTGGTTGGGAAAACACCTGATCAATCTACTGCCGACATTGGGAGGAGATGCTCGATTGCACCGATTGGGTGATCCGAAATCTCAAGACCGATCCACCGTCTGTCAATGCGGTGGAATGTCGTTATGGTCGGCTCCTGAAGTTCAAAGATGCAAGCTTGCTTGCAAAGTCGTAACATCGATTTATCCCGTGACTATCGACAGCAAAGGAACATTGACTATGCCGACAGGAACAGTGCGACTGCACCGAGTGCTTCGTGCACCGCCGCAGCGTGTTTATCGCGCGTTTCTGGACGCTGACGCCATGGCAAAGTGGATGCCACCGTTTGGTTTTACGTGCAAGGTTCACCACATGGAAGCCAAAGTCGGTGGAACTTTTCGGATGTCGTTCACCAATTTCAGTTCAGGCAATGGCCACTCTTTTGGCGGCGAATATCTCGAACTTGTACCTGATGAACTCATTCGCTACACAGATAAATTCGATGATCCGAATTTGCCAGGGGAAATACGGGTGACGGTGGTTCTTACCAAGGTGTCCTGCGGCACCGGGATCACCATTGTGCAAGAAGGCTTGCCTGAAATCATTCCTCTTGAAATGTGCTACCTCGGCTGGCAGGAATCTCTGGCACAACTTGGCCAACTTGTCGAACCCGAGATTGCCGACTGACACCGTGATGCAAGACCCACCAATGCAACAGATCCAAGCAAACTAAAGTCATGGAATCTATCGAGTCCCGTTCGGACACACGAACCAGGCTGATCGATGCAAGCCCAGATCAGGTTTTTGCCGCGATCAGTGATCCTGTGCGTATTGCCAGGTGGTGGGGGCCTGATGGCTTTACGAACACGATTCATACTTTCGAGTTTTTTGATGGCGGTCGCTGGGTACTAACCATGCACGGCCCAGACGGACAGGACTATCCGAATGAAAGTCATTTTGTACGCATAGTGCCTGACAAGTGCGTTGCGATCGAACACTTCTCTGGCCATCACTTCTTCCTGACGCTTGAGCTGGCTGGCCAAGGTCAAAGCACACTTTTGAAGTGGCAACAGACGTTCGACACCCGAGAACACTATGAACGCATTGCCTCGTTTGTCGCAAATGCCAATCATCAGAATCTGGAAAGGCTCGGCGTTGAGGTCCAGCGCGTTATCAGTGTCGTCTAAACCTTGTTCAACTTGAGTATGAATACGTTCCCTATCGAGGGTGGTTGCGACTGTAAAGCGGTTCGCTACCGGTTGGAGAGTGCGCCACTTTTTGTGCACTGCTGTCATTGCTATTGGTGTCAAAGGGAATCTGGTGCATCTTTTGCTCTCAATGCAATGATTGAGGCAGACCGAGTAACGAATCTTGGCGTCGAACCTGAAATGATCGACACACCATCAGCCAGTGGCCTCGGTCAGAAAATTGCGCGCTGCCCCAAATGTTGGGTTGCAGTCTGGAGTCACTATGCAGGCTCGGGTCCAGTCGTCAAATTTGTTCGAGTGGGCACACTTGACAACCCGAACCAATTGCCACCCGACATTCACATCTTTACCGCCTCCAAACAGGCCTGGGTTCAACTCGGGGCTGGTGTACCGGCCGTGCCTGATTATTACGACCGAGAACAATACTGGTCAGCCGACAGTCTGGCTCGTCGGCAAAAGATTCTGCCTGCCATTGAGGCGTATCAGGACACGATCAACAGGTGAGTCATATTCGGGACATGCGATTTCTCAAGGCGCCTGTCAGGTTTCGAGCAGTTTCCTATAACAGCCGGCCGCCCGGAAAACTGCTCTATACCCAGACCACTGACTCCGTCAGGCTGTAAGCGGTAGTAGCAATTTGCGACTTGTATCCTCTTGACCCGACGTTGGCCCTGGCTTTAGCTGGCACCCAAAGGCCGAGCCATAATTGCCTCCATGCTTTCAAATTTCCTAGCCGTAGCAACATGAATGGGCTTTTGGGCGTTGCAATGGCGCCTCGTACGCGCCGTGTCGTGCAGGCACTGCTGTACGAACTTGTCGCGATCTCTCTGGTTACACCGGCCATTGCCATTTTTTTTGACGAAGGCAAAGGCTCTGCGCTGGGCCTTTCGGTTTTGATGAGCACTATTGCGTTGGCTTGGAACTACACATTTAACGCGATGTTCGAATGGTGGGAGCAGCGCCAAAGCGTCAAGGGACGCTCGTCCCTTCGGCGCCTGGTGCATGGCATCGGCTTTGAGGGGGGGCTGGGGCTGCTTCTGATTCCGGTGATGGCGCTGTGGCTCCACATCGGACTGTGGGAAGCCGTGCTGACCGAACTTGGCTTCTTGCTGTTCTTCATGGGCTACACCCTGGTTTTTACGTGGAGTTTCGACCACCTGTTTGGATTGCCTGAGTCGGCACGGTGAGGTGCACCCCACCTGCCGCACGGACCCATGGCTCATGCATAGATGCAGCAACAGCCTGTACCAACATATGCACTTTCAATGCCAGACGGCCAACCTGATCGACAGCAACGAGTCTTGGAGCCACTCAGCACCAAAACCCCAATGATTCCAACCGCTGCACAGTTGCATTCTGCGAACGGGTGGGTACCGTTACTGTTGTTGTGGCTGCGTTTTAGCCAGGGTTTGGGTCGCTTGAGCTGCGTGGTTGCTAGAACCAATAGTCTGAAACACACTTGCCGTCCCTTGGCAGGTCTTCGTACTTACCCAGTGACAGCTTTCGCTCTTGCACTCCCGTCGCCCAGTCTCGGTCGAAGTGCCCACGTCTAGCCAACAGCCGTCTGGCTCGGAATTCGATTTCTGAGATGATCTGGCGCATTGGACAAGAACGTGAATGCCACAACTGTCAAGCCACTGCGCTGTGCAATGTACGCACGCTGGAGGAAATCTGCCAACGCAGTTCAGTTTTCAGGGTATGCGGTTTCGGCTAACTCCTTGATAAACTGGTGCATTCATTCATTGGCGTGGTTATTGCTGGGCATGCAGCAAAGGAGTTTTTATGAACCATTCTGTCCTCGTTCCCCTGTCGCGTCGCCGTTTCAACTTGGCGGGTACCAGCCTGTTGGCGCTACCTTTTTTGGGTGCCTGCGCAGGCATTGGTGGCTCAACGCCCATCAGTGTGGGCTGCTTGTTTGCTGGCCGCATTGACGACCGGGGTTTCATGGAAGCCGGTTGGCGTGGAATGGAACGCGCCCGCCTGGAACTGGGGACACAAACGCGCCACACCGCAGGAGTGTCACCCCGCAAAGAACTGCTCGTGGCCGCGCTAACCGAACTGGCGAGCTCGGGCGTGAAGCTGGTGCTTGCCCACGGCGGGCAGAACAACGAGGCCTGCGCAGAGGTCGCTGCCCGCTTTCCACATGTTCAGTTTGTGGTGACCCAGGGTGCCGTGACCGGTGCCAACCTGTGCAGCTACGAAGTGCTGCAGGAAGAATCTGCCTACTTGGCTGGTGTGCTGGCAGCACTGACCACGCGCACTGGTGTGGTGGGCCACATGTCGGGCATTCGCGTTCGACCGGGCCTGAAAGGCCGTGCAGCCTACGTGGCAGGCGTGAAGGTAACCAACCCTGACGTGAAAGTGTTGACCAACTTTTCAGGCAATCAGGACGACAACGCCCTGTCAAAACGCATTGCCCTGGCCGAGATGGCGGCGGGTGCCGACGTGATTTTCACCATGCTCAACGCTGGGCGCAACGGTGTCACCGAGGCATGCCGCGAGCAGCGTAAGCGACAAATCGGCAACGTCATCGACTGGGTGGCTAGCGACCCACAGACGTTTGTGGGGTCGGCCATCGCCGATGTGAGCATGGCTGTGTTTCAAGCTGTGAACGATGCTCAACTCAGCAAGTTCCCGGCTGGCACCGTCCAGAAAATTGGCATCAACAACCCACTGGCGGTCAGTCTCAGCATGGCCAGCGATGTGCCCGCCGAGGTGCGCCAGCGGGTGGCAGGGATCGCCCAGGCTCTGGCCAAAGGCCAAATCAAGGTGCCCGAAGCTTACGACGGCCCCGAGTTTCAAACCCCGGCCTGAACTTTCACCCCAAAATCAGATTGGCCAGTAAGCGCCGCTGCGCGCCCAGCGCAAGCACACTCGCATTCGCACGCGGATGTGCTTGCGGGTGCAAAGCCAAAGCTCTGCAACCCGCGCCATTCCGAACGCACGCTGCTCGACAAGACGATAGACGAGCACTTTGAGATCTGGTTTGAGTTGGCCAGTGCAGGTCGGTTTGACGGCCACACTATTGCCAAACCAAATGAAATTCCGGTGGAGTGCGATTTGATGGTTTTCCAGAACAACCTGTTCGAGGTCTTTTGTCCGGGTCTACAATTTTCTTAAAACCTGACTTTCATTTTGACGGTCGGTTTCGGAGAAAGTTGGCTGGCTTTAGTAGGTTGACAGTGGAATTTCGATGGCACGATTTCAGGGACAAGGAGCAGCCATTCGGCATCTCTAAGGAGGCATGGCGACTCGACCCGCTTGCGCAGCAATCACCGCCCGCGTCGCGTCATCCGCCGCAAACAGATGCTCAACCCGCAGCGACGCGAGTGTTATGTCTTGCGGTGTACCGAAGGTGGAAAACATGCTAAAGAATGCCAACTCGCCATGCGCGGTTGAAAATCGAGTCGTGAGAACTGGAGCAGTTTGTCGGGGCGCAGAATTGAAATAGTGGATGAGCGGCCTCTTGCCCAAGCGCTTTTGAATCTGAGCAGTCAGCATTTCCACACGCGGCAGCAACTCTGGAACGGTACTTGCGTCATCGCGCAAATGCGCGAGCATGGCGGGAGCAACTTCTTCCAGGTTGGTCATATGCCGTGTCATGCCCTCGGGGTGAAGCATGGCGTCCAGCAAATTGAGCGGCTGATCCTGCGGCAGTTGCATGATCCATGGCATGAGCGTGAGGGCCAACCATTGTGCACCTTGGTTCATTTGACGCACATTCCAGCCTTGTCCAATGAGGTATGAGCCTGAACAGGGCACTGTATTTCCACGCAGGAATGAGCCTGAAGCCGTAATTTGAGGTGAATTGGCGAGTGGGTTGATCATCCCGAGATGGTGATCAACATGGA